>NZ_CP024628.1:923420-1231227 GCF_024449095.1 Vibrio coralliilyticus | reverse complement strand
GACAGTCACTCAGGCGCAGAGCAATGTTCAGGACTTGGTCGATGATGTCAGTGTCGCTTCAGAGAATGTGAACAAGATGGCGGCGGAAACGGATGGTATCAATACTATTTTGGGTGTCATAGGCGATATTGCCGAGCAGACCAACTTACTGGCTCTGAACGCTGCTATTGAGGCTGCTCGTGCTGGTGAACAAGGGCGTGGTTTTGCGGTCGTTGCTGATGAAGTTCGCAAACTCGCGAGCCGAACTAAAGACAGTACCGAAGAAATTGAATCCGCATTGGCTAGTTTGCTTCGAGGTAGCCAATCAGTTGTTGATTCTATGGATTCCACCAAAGCAAAATGCGGTCAGACAGCGGAAGGCGCAGGGGAAGTAGCTGAAAGTCTTGATGTGATGACTGACTTCGTGACAGAGATTAATGATCTGAGCACGCAAATTGCGACCGCAGCTGAAGAGCAAAGTAGTGTCACGCAGGAGCTGAGCCGTAACATGAGTGCGATTAATGACATCGTGGGTGAACTCGATAGTAATGGTCAACGGGCACTTGAAGATGCGCACAGTATTGCTGATATCAATGCTCATTTATCGAGTATCGTCAGTCGATTTAAGCTGTCATAGCATTGAAGAGAACCTAACAAGGGCCTTGCTTAACCGCAAGGCCCTTTTCGTTTCTGGTTAAAGTATGACTGAGACAGGTTCAATAAAGCAATTGGGTGTTTTGTTAATTACTTGTTAATTCGTGACGACATTCTACGAACGGCACTTCTATGTGATACTTTTTATGCATCTTGTTGTCTACTCGTTCATCACCTATAGACATTAGGCGACTTGCCAAAACATAACAGGATGTGTGAGGAGGACAATTTGCGACACTCAGCGATTACTCAGGAGCAAGCTCCAGCACTGGCTGCGCTACTTGATAGTGACTACCGACTTAATTTTCAGGAGCTTATGGAGCAAATTAAGTTGTCTAACAAACCACTGTCGCTTGCAACGATTAGATTCATACTTGAAAACGTGGCTTTGAATGACACTGAAATAAAGGCATTAGCCAGCTTTGATAAAGACAGTTATTGCCGAAAGCGTCTGTTTAAAAATGACCATTGCGAAGTGCTCATATTGAGTTGGCTAAATGGTCAGAGAAGCAAAATTCATGACCACTTAAATACCGCCTGTGGAGTGCGTGTACTGCATGGTGAAGTAACAGAGACCTTATTTGAAACGGCAGCGAACGGCCATATTTACGCGTCTCAATCCTCCCATTACCAGCAAGGTAGCGTGACTGTTAGCAAAGATAACGATATTCACCAAATTTCCAATTTGCAGGCTGATGATGAGCCTCTGGTTACGCTGCATGTCTACTCTCCGCCGTTACAACAGTTCCATTTGTACCAGCTTGAAGGGGGCGAGCCAGAGCTGCTGGATTTGCAGCAAGATTCTTGGTTCTATGAAATTTGATATCGAACTGACAGCTAATAATGCGAAAGGCGAGCCATGTTGCTCGCCTTTTCATTTCTACCGATATTCTGAAATCAACATTGCTCGTGTATCTTCTTCCAACGCTTCAAACATATGTGGCAAATCTCCGGGGTAGGAAATGTAATCCCCTTCCTCTAGTTCATGAGGGTCCGATTGCAACCCGAGTTTCGCTCGCCCTTTGACAATAACCACATGCTCTACCACACCCGGGTGATGAGGCTCCGAGATAAATGGTTGACCGGGTTTGACTTCAATCCAATAGATGTCGCGGCACACATTCGCTGGGCTGGCTGCGAGTAACACGGCTTGGTAATCCTTTTGCTCCGAAAACACGCTCACTCCCTTACCGTAGCGAATGACTTTGGTCGTTGGAGTTGGTGTTTCGATTAGACGAGAAAAAGGAATGTCAAGGACAACGCAGATGGACCAGAGCGTCTCAATACTTGGGTTTCCAACGCCATTTTCGAGTTGTGAGAGCGTCGATTTCGCGATGTTAGCGCGTCTTGCGACCTCAGCGATACTTAAGCCAGCATTCAACCTTTCGGCATTAAGAGTGGCAGCGATTTGTTCGATTGGCGGTTTACTTTGATCCACAACGCTCTCTCTGGTCAGTGTGTTTACGTTCATTATAAAAAACGATGACATGATTTGACAAACGTTTTTCTGATGTTCATTATAAAATTCATTCGTTCATTATAATGTTTATTTTCGGTTGCATTCGGTGGTGGTAACCAATAAACGTCGAGGCTTTTATTATGGAATATCTACTCTCCGTCGCTTTGTTTGCCGTTTCATCTTCAGTGACCCCGGGGCCAAATAACATCATGGTGATGACATCTGGACTGAATTTTGGAGTAAAACGCAGCCTGCCGCTGTTAACTGGTATTTGTGTCGGATTTACTTTGATGTTGCTATTGGTAGGGCTGGGCTTTGGCGAAATTTTTTCTTTGTTCCCTCAGCTTTCTTTGGCGGTCAAAGTCATGGGAACGCTTTATCTTTTATATCTCGCATTGCAGATCGCCATGGCTGACAGTGTGAGTGCTGAGAAAGCTCGAAATCGACCGCTCGGTTTTCTAAATGGAGCTTTGTTTCAGTGGGTCAATGCCAAAGCTTGGGTGGTGGCAATTGGTGCGATATCCGCATTTACGACAATAGGTGAAGGGTATATGACTCAAAACCTGACCATCGCCTCGATGTTTTTTATTGCCTCGTTCCCTTGTGTTGGCGTGTGGTTAGTGTTTGGCTCTTCGTTACGCCGATACTTAGACAAACCAGCCTATTTGAAAGCTTTCAATAAGCTGATGGCGTTGCTACTCGTCATCTCTGTCTTACCTGTGGTTGGAGAGATCGTTAGGCAATTCTGAATGAAAAGCGCCAAGCGAAAAGCTCGGCGCTATGATGATTATTGAGGAAAGGCGTGAAGCAAGTGCGAGAATCCGTTGTCTTTTAGGCTTCGCTCCATGAGAGCAATCACCTGGCGACTGGTTTCATGAGGAACAAAGTCCGAGCTCGATTTACCATCAATGATCAGCTGGGATAAATGAGAAGCTTCAAACTCAAATCCACCGCCTGCAGGTAAGTGTGAGATCTGGGTATGTTCACCTTTGTAAGTGACATCAATGACGGTTGGATTCCACCACTTATCTTGGATAACAATTTCGACCTCTGTCCCACGTATTGTCGCGACGCGTTTTAGGTTTTGGCTGATTGAAGCGCCAATCTTACCCTGGATACCGTGAGTAAACGTAAACTCTACAGTTTCATCGACCTTGGATTTATTGTTGTGCTTCTGATAGGACACTGATGGCGGTTGGATCTCACTTTGCTTGAGCTGGCAAAGATCCGCGTATAGCCAGAGCGCATAAACGCCGACATCTAAAGTCGCACCGCCGCATAAATTAGGGTTGAAAATCTGCTGTTGAACATCAAATTCATGCCAGTTGCCGAACGCCGCTTCTATTGATTCTATCTCAATACTATTTTTTTGAATGAAATCCCGTAGCGCTCGGTAAGCTGGGAAAGTCACTGACTTCATTGCTTCCATGAGCACTAGGCCTTGTTTATCTGCCAGTGCTTTCATGTCGTCCCAGTCTTGGGTGTTAGTGAACGCTGGCTTTTCAACCAGAACATGCTTGCCGTGGTTCAAGAACAGTTCAACCATGCTTTTGTGAAACGGATGGATAGTCGCAATGTATACGGCATCAACGTTTGGGTCTTCTGCCATGGCTTGATAAGAAGAATAAGCGCGCTCAGCCTGATATTGCTGGGCAAAAGCAGCAGCGCGTTGTTCATCTCTGGCTGCGACGGCATATAGATAAGCGTTGTCGACATGCTGAGTGAGATCGGCGGCAAATCGATGTGCAATTTTACCCAGCCCGGCAATGCCCAAACGTACTTTTTGTTCTGCCATATTAATTTTTATCATTCTAGTATTTGTGAGGTTGATACTAGCGATGAGCACGGGATTACGTCAAATAGAAGTGGTTGGACTGAATGAGAAAGCCGCCGGAGTCGGCGGCTATAGATTGAGTTAAGCGCACACCTTTACCTAGGTTGTTTTTAGGACTTGTTTAGTGCCCAATACTGCTTAGCAGTTATACCGTAATACACTTTATCGTCGAATCCTGATTCAACCTTATAGTAGTCAACTTGGCGACCTTCAAATGTAAAACCGCATTTCTCCATAGTTTTGTACGAACCTGTGTTAGCGCCATAGCAGTCAGCACTGACTTTGTGGCTACCTAACTCAGTAAATGCAATATCAGTGAGCAAACGACAGGCGCGAGTAGCGATCCCTTTGCCCCATGCATGGACGGGAAGTTGATACCCGACTTCGTAGTTACCTTCGAGAAACATCACCTTTGATAATCCGCACATGCCCATGTAATGGCCTTGTTTGCCTTGAATCACAAATGTTGGGCTATCTGGCCATTCACCTTTGGTTATTGCGCGTTCAGTGTTTTCAATGATTGGGGTAAAAAACGCGTGGAACATGCTTTCCTCTGCGGGAGCAAAGAATAAGTAGGCGTTGACCTCTTGGTCGTTAAGCATTGGAACGATGTCATTTAGATCTTCGCGTTGAATTAGTTTGATGTTCAGTGAGTCGCCAAAGGAGATTGATTCACCACGTTTTAGTTTTTTGTATGTCATTGTGTACCTCTCAATTTGCTCAGCATGGTAGATCAACATCTGTGCCGAAAATTGGATATTTGCGACAAGTGTTATTCGAAGTCCCCGTAGATGTCGATGGTGAGGTCTCGGTCTTTGAGGTACTTGGCCGGTGTGCGATTTAGCTGATGTTTGAGTTGGCGGATTAAATGTGATTGATCACTAAAACCAAATGCTTGTGCAAATTCAGCCCAGTCGGGCTCTGCATCTTGCTCATAGATAGACAACACAATTTCTTCCAGTTTCATCATCATAAGGTATTGCTTTACGCTTAGCCCTGTAACTTGTTTGAAGTGCCTTTCTAAGGTTCTTCTAGAACATGCACATTGGCCGGCAATCTGCTCGATACTCCAGTCGGATAGGCGATTTTCTACTGTTTTGGTCGCTTGCTGTGTAATAGAGAAAGCGCGGTCTTTTTTGCGGTTTAGGTTGAGCTGATGGAAATGATGATGAAACACATCAAGCAGGTGTGATTTGTCATTCGATTGCCATAGCTGGTTGTGGAGTGCGGGGCCGAAAAACGTATCCAACCAAGTAGGCCAGCTGCATTGGTTAAGATGATGACCGACAAAAGAATTGAGTAGGTACAGCCCCTCGGGCCTGAAAGTGACACCGATACGTTTTAGTGGAGCAGAGTCGTCTAATGACAGTAACTGATCGCTCACCGAAAGCAGGTGACTCCCTTTACCTTCAAATTTAGTTATGCCGCTGTCGTAACTGTACTTTTGTTCGTCCGGCGTAAAGAGTATATGAGCCCTTGGATTGGGAATGAGCCTTGGTTGTTGCGTGGTGACATCGTCTGCCTCTAGCTCCAGATACCAGATTTGATGTATTAACCATTCGAAATCTTGCAGCGGTTGTTTCCAAGTAATCATGGCATATTTAATTCAGGGGTTTACTAAACAGTCTACGTGATAACACGGCAACCTAGCAAAGTGCTCTTACTTATCAGTGTGGTATAAAAAGTCAATCATTCCGGATAGTTAAGCATTTCGTGGGTTGATCCTCATATCAGTAAAACATGTCGTTTTAGTGACACTTAAACGATAAGCAATAAAATTCATATCAATAGTTATTGTAAATCTGTCTTAGATCTCAAATTGTTAACATTTATGTGTTGTTTTTTTAACCTAGTGCAAAGGCTCTCATCGGATGAGTTGAATAAAAGAGAGCCGAAGACTAATCCTATTTAACGAGCAAAAGTGGTTTCGATGTTTGGAATTTTGCTCGCTGATGACAAAGCAAATAACGCTAATTTCAGGACGAAAAGGTTAATAACATCATGAAAATAATGACAAAGATTGCCTCCATTGCAGTGGCAATTGCGTTTTCTAGTTTCACACATGCTGCCATAGGAAACTACAAGGTCGTGCTGATTCACGGCTTTCAATCGGATCAATTACAGTCCAAACCTAATGCTGCTCAGGTTGAACTGGAAGGTGAAGATTACTGGAAAGAGTACTGGCTCCAATACGCTGACGCTCGGATTGACTGGCCTGCTTATGAACGTGTTGAAGGCAAAATCTCCAGCGAATACGCTTGGCCTAAACTCCAAGAGCTGTCCCGCAATAGAACCTGCCAGTCAGGGTGTATTTTTGTGACGCACTCCGCTGGTGACCTTGTTGCACGATATCTGTTAGATAATCAGGAAAACTGGCTGACTAACGCTGGGTTAGAGCCTCTCAATGTTGTCGCTACCTACGATTTTGCTGGTGCTGGTGGCGGCTCTGAGCTTGGGGATATTGTGGTCAACATCATCGAAGGGGGAGGCTGGGCAAACAGTGCGATGCGCTACGCTATTTCACTGTGGCTGGGGGAAATGCCTAATCAGGAAAACTCAGGTGTACTCAATGATCTAAAAGTCTCCAATGCACGCCAGATAGCGCGCCTGTCAGAGCACCGCATTCCACGAATTCGATTTATTGGGAACGGGACCGACTATTTCAAAACGACTTCCGCTTTTCTTCCCGGCAATGATGATGGTGTTGTGGCGGCGCATTCCGCTTGTGGTGCTGCAGAGTCAGGAAGTTACGACAGCTGTTCAACAAGTTTAGCGATGAACGGCAAGATCGCCTCACAAAGCAAAGGCGTCTCTAACTTTATGCCTGAGCACTATCCCTTGATCATGGGAGACGACTACAGCCACAGTGATGTAGTGGGCCCGAAACACAAAGGAGAAGTTACCTCCAGTGTGACGGATGTGACGCTAGCCAATGGCCAATCTGTCGGGGTTACAACTTACAAGGAAAATGGCTGGTGGGGAACCAAATACCTGTACGTACAAGGGTCTAATAAAGACACCATGTCTGAAATTGCGGTTGGCCTAAACTGATCGTATGCAGGGCTGGGTAAGGTGTCTCAGCCCTGATTTTCTGGAGAACCTTATGAAGACTAAGTTATGGGTATTCAGCTTCATCACTGCGTTGACAGCAGCAGGCTTCATTTTTTGGCCAAACCCCGTTGAGACATCCGAATACGCCAAGCCTAGGGGAAAAGTGGGTCATGCTGCAGCTCCCCTTCCTGAAGGGGACAATCGCTTTGTTATTTCAAAGCAAGCCTCGACAGGGGGGGCAACACCCATCGAGACTAAAGCAGTTGCACTGAAGTTAAAGCAAGTAGCCATCAAACATCAACAAATTCTTCAATACCCATCATACTCTCAACCGATAGTTAATGAGAGCGGTCCTTACTTGAACTGGAATGCATTTGAAGTGGTAGAGATTCCGATATTGGACGGCAAATCAACGGCTTCGTTGGGCGTTAAAAAGTTCCGGCACTTCTACCCTGAACCGATACTGGTTGAACTTAAAACACAAGAAACCGTGCTTGGTGCTTCACTGGAGGTCGTCTCTGTCGCTACGCAGAAGAATCTCGCGACCTTATCTGCGGATGAAATGCAGTGGCAAATTACGCCGGGTAAAAATTGGCCTGAAGAGCTGAGATTAATCGCGCGTGTCGACTTTGAGCGAGGAGAAGATATTGTTAGTGCCGATGTGCGTTTGTATCATTCAGTCGCGAGCGTGGTGTCGGTATCAGAAGGATATGCTCAGGGGCCTGATATGAAGATTCCGGTCACGTTACAAATCGATAAAGAAGGCATATTCAGACTCCGTGCGAACCTCTATCAGAAAGGCGGTAAAGCCATTGCGTCTTTAGTTGATAAGCAAAGATTGTCAGAGGGTGAGCAAACAGTGGAGTTAAAAGCGTTTAAACGAGTCTTGCCAGAGGGCGAGATCGATCTAGAGCTACGTGATGTGGTGATTGAACGTATGTCAGGTCACCCCGGAGAAAAAGCCGGTTATGGGCAGAGTGATGCTGAGAGTTATCCAGTTGGTCGTTTTGATTCCGGTACGCTGACGGATGAAGAGTACCAAATGACAGAGCAGGAAGAGCAGCAACTGGCTTTTCTGCAACAACTGCTTTGATATGCACTGGAATAGGTATTTAGGTGTTGTGACCGAGGCAGAGTGCGTTATAAAGAAAAGGGAGACTCTGCGGTTTAATTTTTCTTGCGCCAGATTTGGTAACCACTTTCTCTGGTTGCCTTACCGAGCAAGTGTGCAGCCACAGGTGCAGTGATAAAAATAAATAGCATGGTGCCAATGACTCTTGAAACGACCGTAACATCCGGTATTGCAATTGCGACGGCTAATAGCAGTGAAGCTAAACCAACAGTCCCTGCTTTGGTCGCTGCGTGCATTCGCGTGTATAAATCGGGCATTCGCAAAATTCCGAGGCTGGCGATTAAAATAAACAGGGTGCCAAGACAGAGTAGTATTCCAACAGCAATGTTCATGACATGTCCTCTTTTCTTTTGAAGATCAGCCTTGCAAAGGCAATCGTACCTAGGAAAGCGACCAAGCCGAGTGTGATCGCGACATCCAACAATGACGCTTGTCCGCTGTCTAACGTGTAAACAGCAATGAAACCTACAGTGATAAATGCAATCAGATCAAGTGCGACTACTCTATCTGCTAATGTTGGCCCGAGAATCAAACGAATGAACGCCATGACGACGCTGAGCAATAAACCTAGGTAGGCAAACGTGATACTCATTGATAACCACTCAGCCACGAGTCACCTCCAAAATCCGTTTTTCTAGCCCATCTTTTATTTCCCTGATCACCTTTTGGTGTTCGGGAGCAAACATGGCATGCACCACCATATACTTCTTATCTGATGTGACATCTAAGCTCAGACTACCAGGGGTCAGTGAGACCATGTTGGCGAGTAACGAGATTTCTAAATCCGACTCAACGTCTAACGGAACATAAACAATATCAGGGTCACTTAAATGAGTGGGGGTGATCACATCCCAGACAACTTTAGCTACCGATATCATCATCTCATAACAGAAGTACAGCAGCAGGCTTATCAAAGATCGAAAGCGCCGGAAATAGCTGGTTTCCAATCCAAACGGTTGGCTTAGTCTCAAAGCAAAGAAGCCCACAACAAAGCCGACGATAAAGTTCACACTGGTATAGTCACCATTGAGTAACATCCATGCCAGCGCGAGGAATAGATTCAAAAAAAAGTAAATCACAGTGTCCCTCCCGTGGCATGTCCGTTGAGGTGTTCTACTCGACTTTCTCCCAACACGGCTTGGATGTACTCTTGCGGTTCAAGTAATTGCTCAGCGGCTTGAATGGCAAGCTGGTACACTGGCTCAGCAGCCAAACCAATAATCAGACTCAGCGTGGTTAATATTGTGATTGGCGCGTAGTACAGCCATTGCGTGTATTGATTCAGAGGTTTTTGCTTTATATTTTGCGGCGACGGTTTCCAAAAGACTTCATTCCAGATTTTGGTCATCGAGAATACCGTTAGTAGACCAACCAATAGTGCCGTTCCTGCTAACCAGTAATGCTCGGTCTGTAAACTCGCTTTGATAACAAGAAACTTACCCCAGAACCCAGACAACGGTGGAAAACCTGCCAGTGAAAATGCAGGTACAAGAAACAAGAACGCGAGCCAAGGCATGGCTTTGTACACGCCACCTAACTGGTTGAGGTTGCCAGAGCCATATTTACGCTCGATAAACCCCCCGATTAGGAATAGATTTGCTTTCACTAAGATGTGGTGGACGATGTAGAAAACCGCACCAGCGATCGCTATTGGTGTATAGACTGCTAAACCCATGATCATGTACCCGATCTGGCTGATGATATGGAACGATAGAATCCTTTTGATATTGTGCTGACTTGCGGCCCCTAATACGCCTGTCAGCATTGTCAGCCCCGCTACCCACATCAAGGTGGGTTGCCATCCACTTTCTGATAACGGAAAAATTAAAGTGAATGTACGTATGAGGGCGTATACCCCGACCTTGGTCAGTAAGGCTGCAAACAAGGCAACAACAGCGCTTGGTAAGGTGTGATAGGAAGCGGGAAGCCAAGCAAAAACAGGGAACAAGGCGGCTTTAATTGCAAAAGCAAATAAGAATAGAGCGGCGAGTAACGTTTTAGTGTCGGGTGCAATTAGGGAGGCCTTGGTATGTAAATCAGCCAGATTCAATGTGCCAGTCGCACCGTAAAGCAAACCAATTGCGAGTAAAAAGACTAAGGTTGAAATGAGATTGAGCATTACGTATTTCACAGCCCCATCTATTTGCTTCTTTGAACCGTCCAAGATCATTAAGCCAAAGGACGCAATCAACATCACCTCAAACCAGACGTAGAGGTTAAAAATATCACCAGTAAGAAACGCGCCATACACCCCGGAAAGCAATACATGTATGAGTGCATGGAAGGTGCCGTACGAGCGCTTGCTTTGCAGATCTGCCATGGCGTAAAACACACTGATAACACCAATAATGGCTGTCACCATTACCATCGCTACCGTGAGATAATCTGCCACAAAGACGATGCCAAATGGCGCTGCCCACTGACCAAAAGCCACCGCCTGAGTACCACTTTGAATAATACTCTGTGTCAGCATGATACCAATAACTAAAGTCGCGATTGCACTGGTACCGCTTATCGCATCGACCAATTCATTTCTTCGCTTTGCGCAAAAAATCGCAACAGCAGTGAGGAGTGAGATCACGACAGGTAATGTCAGCCAAATCGTTGTCATTCATCCTCCTCTGAGCGCTGCATGGCATCGATATCCGCTGAGTCTGCTTCTGAATACGCGCGATAAAACAGCATCAAAGCAAAAACCAGCAGGCCGAAACCAATAACAATGGCAGTTAAGATCAAAGCTTGAGGGAGCGGGTTTGCCGCCCCTTCTGGCGGTAATATGGACTGTGTATCAATCAGCGGTGGTAACCCTGGTGTTAGGCGTCCAGCGGTGAAAATCGCGATGTTTACGGCGCTGCTTAATAAGATCAAACCAAAAAGTAAACGTAATATGTGTCGCTCTAGCATGAGGTAAATACCAGAAGCAACAAACACTCCGACAACAAGGCTCCATAGTATTTCCATCAGTCCAGCTCCTCATTCACACGCAGCAGCATCCCCATCACGCCACCAATGATGGCGAGATAAATACCTACATCGAATATTAACGGCGTGCCGAGCGGTAAAATATCCTTCCACCATAAACCGGTTAAAAACGGCAGGTTGAAAGCAAAGCTCATCAAACCAGCCACAAAACTTAGGAAAATTCCGAATAGAGCGATACTAAATGGTGAGTAATACAAGCGTTCGCGAACATACTTTGGTGATTCGGCAAACATCAGGAGCGCAAAACCGATTACGGCGATTAATGCACCGATAAAACCGCCGCCCGGTTCGTTATGACCGCGTAACAAGAGATAAAGAGAAAATACCAACATCAATGCCGCCACAATATGAGCTGTCGTTGCAAAAATGAGGGAGCGGATACGATTGCGTTTATGATAATGCGTTTCCAATAGACTCACAGCTACAATCCCAGCCATAACAACGACGATGACTTCGCCCAAGGTATCGAAGGCACGAAAATCCACCAGAATCACATTGACGATGTTACGTCCATGCCCACCTGGAACACTGTTCTTTGCAAAGAAATCGGCCAGTGTGGAATCTAAAGGTTGCGCTGTAATGTTGATGAGTAGTGCTGTCACTGACATACCAATCACACCAGCAATGACGCCATGGATAAGTTTCCGGCGTATCGAATGTTGAGGCACTGTCAATAACCCTGGAATGTGGCGTATCAATAGCACCACAAATACCACCATTAAGGTCTCAACCAACAGCAAGGTCTTTGCGACATCAGGAGCGCTATAAAGCATGAAAACCAAAGTCGTCATAAAGCCTACCACCCCAAGGGAAGACACAGCCAGCAGTCGGGAAGTGGTAAAGGTACACACGAGCGCTGAAGCTATGAGCAACAAAGCAATACTGCTTTCATAAAAGCTGATGTCACCTAAAGCTGTAAAGCGCTCTTGTGGAACCGACAGTGGACTGCTCAATAACACACCAGCTAATACAACAAAGAAAAGCAGTACATAATGGCTTAAGCGTTTTTGCTGTAGTAACTGTGTCTGCCATTGTGCTAAGCGGATCATGTTACTCATTATCTTGTCGAACATGGACTCTGCGGTTGGCAGTGTCGTGACTTTGCTTTGCCAGTTCTCCAATAAGCTTGGATAGACGCGATACAAAACATAACCAAGCAGCAGGGTAAACACACTCAGCACTAAGGGTAAGTTAATCCCTTGCCATAACTTGGCGGCTTCTGGTGCTGAGTTTGGTAAGCTCGACAAAACGCCTGGCTTGACGATGTTGTTGTTAATCCACTCTAAGCCTAATATTGGTGCGATTGCGCTGGCTATCGCAAGCAGCATTGCCGGTATCCAAAGTCCTTTGTTCACTTCTATCTTCTTCGTGGGCGCTGGGCTTCCCTGATGTGCGCTAAAGAAAGGCTTAATGACCAGTGAAAGCGCGAGAGCCACCATGGTGACGTTAACCACAAAGAGTACGGCAGTCGTGAGTAAATTGACGTCTAATCCAGATTTGTACATGTACTCCTTACTCAAGAAACCAAGCAAAGGTGGAACGCCAGATTTCGACAAGGCAGCGATGATGGCAGCAATGAGACTGAGTACTAATACCGTTTTTAAGCTATGGAGTACTCGAATGTCACGCGTTCCTGCCGCTTTATCAATATTGCCCACGACCATAAACAGTGCTGCTTTGTAAAACGAATGTGCCAAAATAAACAGAAGTGCAGCTGTAATGGCAAACTCAGTCCCGATACTAATGAGTAGAACTAATTTGCCTAATGCTACATTGGTACTGTATGCCAACATGAGCTTTAAATCAGTCTGCTTAAGCGCTAGTAAAGCACACCAAATGGCCGTGAAGCTGCCAAAGATACCCAATGTATAAAACCAGATATCGCTGTGCGAATAGATAGGCGTAACTCGGGCAAGAAGATACACGCCCGCCTTAACCATAGTAGCGGAATGTAAATAGGCACTGACAGGGGTTGGGGCAGCCATAGCGTTGGGCAACCAGAAGTGAAATGGGAATTGTGCGGACTTGGTAAATGCCCCGAGCAAAATCAGAGTGAGTGAAGGAACGAACCAGTCATGCTGCGCGATGACTGCACTTTGCTCAATAATGGTGCTCATTTCATAACTGCCAGCCATTTCACCTAGCAGAATCAAGCCTGCCAATAAGGCGAGGCCGCCAGCTCCTGTGACGATCAAAGATTGCAATGCATTCTTGCGTGATTTGTCTTTCTCATGATGAAAACCAATCAAGAGATAGGAGGTGATGGTGGTCAGTTCCCAGAATACAAAAAGAAGAACAATGTTATCGCTCGTCACCAACCCCAACATAGCGAGCATAAATAGCGTCAGATAAAGATGGAAAGAAAACCGCGCAGAGGTACCCTTGAGATAAGCCAGTGCGTATGTCTGAATGAGTGCCCCGATACCACTAATCAAACATGCAAACAAGAAGGATAATCCGTCCAACTTAAAACTTAAGTTTATGCCTAGCCCTGGAACCCAACTGGCGTGCCAACTTACCCCTCCTGGCTGATAGAGGTCGATGAGCGTGACAAAAATAGCTAGCGGCAGCAGAGGAAAAGCCATCCAAGCTAGCGAATAAATGTTAGGTAATTGAATCTGTTTATTGAGAGTTGGTTTATTCAATAGCACTCATCCATTGAGTTGACAGTGAACAGGAAATAGCGGTGACAGATTTATTTATCTACCTGTGCAACCAGAGACCGCCTAATAATAGTAGACGGCCTCAACGGTGCTGCACTCTTTATTTTTACAAGATTACCATAGGGTTATTTGCACTCTGATACCGTATACGAGCGTAACTCTCTCATTGTCTGCTCCTGGTTTAGCACAGAAGCCGGCTCGTTCTCTCCGAGACTTAAGGCATCGAAAGAACAATCACCGATGTCATTTCTTGGGCAGATGTGGATATTGGAGCGTTCAAGCATTTCCGTATGACAAATTGGACATAGTGGTTTCATACTTTCCTCCTGAGTCGCTTTTTTAAGCGAACTTTCAAAACACTGAAATAGGTTGTAGGATCAGTAAAACAACTTGTGGCTTTATCCTATCGGCGAGACGAAGCCTTCAGGCTTAAGGGCCACCAATGAGCAATTGATGGATTGCAATATATTCTCCGCGGTGTTGCCGATCACAAAACCTGAAATACCGGTTCTTGCCAAAGTACCCATAACTAACACATCGACTTCCAGCTCATCGACATTTTCAGGTATTTTTTCATCTGGCTTGCCATGAATTCGATGTATCACTATATCTCCTGAGATACCAGATTCGTCGATAAGCATCTGCAGAGCTTGCTGGTGGTTTTTTCGTGCGTTCAAAATATCGTTGGTGAGTTGTTCTTCATCGACTTGAATCCATACGTGATTGTCGAGATAGTTCTCCAAGTAATGTTCCCAACAAGAAATGATGTGAAGGCGGCTGTCACAGGTATCTGCAATTGAGCGAGAAAGTTCAAGTAAACGCAACGAGAGATCATGTTGCTCTGCACTCGATGTCATTGGGTCAATAGCGACTGCAACACGGCGCTTTCCTCTAGGCTTATCACTCACTCGTTGTAACCAAACTGGGCATGGACATTTACGTAGCAGCGTCATATCAATGGCTTTGAATCCGTCAGTGCCTTCATTGAGTGGTTCAGCTTCTTTGATCACCAGATCGTGATTGGCTGTAATCGCTTCTTGAATGATACAAACCGCAGGTTGTTCGCTACTTTTAACGGTGAGTGGGAATGGCACTTGCTCAGGTGAAATGTCATTCTTTTCACGGATCTGCTCAATATTCTGTTGTACAGAGCTGCGTAGAGATTGTTGGTAGGTTTGCTGATACTGTTGCATGTCACCTGGGAAGTCAGGGCAGGCAACTAAGCCAGCAACAGGTACCTGATTGTTGGCAGCAATTCGAAGTGCTTGGCCTAGAGCATCACTATGGCCAGGAAATCCTTGTGTAGCAAAAAGTATGTTCTCGAATCGTCTCATGCATACCTCCTTGGTAGTAGTTAAATTAAATCACTTGAGAGACATATTCGCCAACATAGAATTGTAACGGCTTATGAGGGGAATGATATTTGTTCTCAATCAGGAGGTTGCATCCATATTCAAAAGGCTTTAATGCCGTAAATGAGTCATATGCTTGAGAGGATGTAACAAAATGATACGGGTTGGGTGTCGCTGCGTTGTTCGTTTAGAAGTTAGCGACCTAAGTGCTACTAAGACCCTCTCAAGTGACAAGTATTGAATGATCTCAAGACCCAGTGGTAATCTCATTAACAGTTGTCTCGCATAGTATGGTGGAAGCTAGTTGTCGCTTTGACCTGAACTGCTACTAACCAAGGCGTATTTATGCAAAGTGCTGAGCAGCGTCAGATGGGGTCCACCCCTGATCAACAAACCGGCTCATCCTCCCAAGGAAAAAGTAAGAATCTCGGCATTCTTCTAGAACTGATTAAATTCATTAGACCATATCAGTGGAAAGTTATCGCCGCGCTGGTGGCGTTGGTTTTGACGGCGTCATTAACACTGTCAGTTGGCCAAGGTGTACGACTTTTGATAGATGAAGGTTTTGCCCAGCAGTCGACGCAAGAGCTCAGTAATGCTATTCAACTCATCCTCTTACTGACGGTGATGATTTCAATTGGGACCTTTTTTCGCTTTTACCTTGTTTCTTCGGTAGGAGAGCGCGTGAGTGCCGATATTAGGTTAGCGGTTTTCAACCATGTGATAACTCTGCACCCTAGCTACTTTGAGACTCATAGTAGTGGCGACATCATGTCACGGATCACAACGGACACGACTTTGCTGCAAAGTATCATTGGCTCTTCATTTTCGATGGCGATGCGTAGCGCTTTGATGTGCATTGGCGCGTTAATCATGCTGTTTGCAACCAATATCAAATTGACGCTGATCGTTCTAGCATCGGTTCCTTTTATTCTCGTCCCTATTTTGTTTTATGGCCGCCGAGTAAGAGCTTTGTCCCGTCGGAGTCAAGACTCAATGGCTAATGTAGGGAGTTATGCAGGTGAAGCCATTGAGCATATCAAAACGGTTCAGAGCTACAGCCATGAAGCACAAGAAAGAGCTTCATTTGCTATGGAGGTTGAGCGGGCGTTTGAGATTGGTCGGCAAAGAGTTAAGCAACGCGCAATATTGATTTCGGGTGTGATTGTCATCGTGTTTAGCGCAATTGCAGGTATGCTCTGGGTGGGTGGTCGTGATGTTATCCATGGAACTATGTCTGGAGGTGATCTCGGCGCGTTTGTCTTTTATGCCATTATGGTGGCTTCTTCACTCGCAACCATTTCTGAGGTGCTGGGAGAATTGCAGCGCGCGGCAGGAGCCACCGAAAGGTTGGTTGAAATTCTGCACGTCGAAAGCCATATTGTTGCTCCAAACGATAAAGCCGTCTCGGCTCAGTACCTTACCAGCGAAGTGAAGTTTGAGGATGTTACATTCTATTATCCATCGCGACCAGAACATGCTGCAATTGAGAATTTAGTACTCAAGGCTGAAGAAGGAAAAGTATTGGCCTTGGTTGGGCCATCTGGCGCAGGGAAAACGACACTGTTTGAACTTCTACAGCGCTTCTATGACCCACAATCAGGGCAAGTGACTTTAGGGGGCGTTGATATTCGCCAACTGGATCCTAATCAACTGCGTCAGCAAATGGCGTTGGTGCCTCAACAACCTGCTTTGTTCAGCCATAATGTGTTACACAACATTCGCTACGGTAGCCCTGAAGCGACAGATGAACAAGTAATTGAAGCCGCGAAAAAAGCACACGCACATGATTTCATCATGAAATTACCACAAGGTTACGATAGCTTCCTTGGTGAGCGGGGAGTGCGCTTGTCAGGTGGTCAGCGTCAGCGTATCGCCATCGCACGGGCTATTCTCAAAGATCCTAAAATTTTGCTTTTGGATGAAGCGACCAGCGCACTAGACAGCGAGAGTGAACACCATGTTCAACAGGCGTTGGAAGCGCTTATGCAGAACCGCACGACCCTCATCATTGCTCATCGCTTGTCGACGATTCAGCATGCTGATCAGATTGCGGTGTTAGATAGCGGTCAGCTTGTGGATGTGGGCAACCATAATCAGTTACTGCAAAGCTGTGAGCTGTACCAGCGGTTGGTTGAATTGCAGTTTAAGCCTATGGACCGATAACGCTTACCCATAGGCGATGGCGGAAAACAAACATCTCTACAAACTCAAGGAAAGAATAATAATGAGCAGTCAGTTGAAACAGCTTTGTCATACGATTTTACCCGGCAATAAAGAAGAATCACCCGCCGAGCACTTTGCCAAAATGGCAGCATGGTGTGAGGAGCATAATGTCGCTCACGATATATATGGCGAAGGAGAAACCATTCAGGCGTTTGAGCAGAAAGTGGCGGATTTGCTTGGTTATGAAGCTGGTTTGTTTGTCATCACGGGAACGATGACACAACCAACCGTGTTGGAGTTGGTCACCAAACAGAAACGCAATCCAGTGGTGGCGATGCACCCTTCCAGCCATATCTATGTCCATGAAAGGCAAGGTTATCAACTGCAAAATCGTTTCAGTATTCTTCCGGTTGGTAACCTATATCAGACATGGTCATTAAGTGATCTCCAGGCATGGCCGGATGAAATTGCGGCGGTATTGTATGAATTGCCAATGCGTGAAATTGGTGGCCAACTGCCAAGTTGGGAAAGTTTAGAAGAGATTAAGTCTTACTGCTCAGCGAATGATATCCATCTCCATATGGATGGTGCAAGACTATGGGAAACCGCTGCCTATTATCAGAAGGAATATCATCAAATCGCTAAAGGCTTTGATACCGCTTATGTATCACTTTACAAAGGGATCAACGGTCTGGGTGGCTCTATGCTACTAGGATCAAAGGAATTTGTTGAGCGCGCATCGATTTGGATGAAACGTCAGGGAGGAAACGTTTATCATCGCACACCTTATATTGTGTCAGCGGCAATGCAGTTTGACGATAGGTTGGCAAAACTGCCTGCTCTTTTTGAGCGAACTAAACAAGTTTACAAGATTATCCGAGAGTTTCCGGCTCTTGCAGTGAGACCCGCTGAGCCTCAGTCAAATATGCTGCATCTAATTGTTCCTTTTAGTTGTCAAGAAGTGAAAGAGCTACAACACGCTTTTGCCACTAAAGAAGGTATTTGGTTTGGTCACCCACAAGTTACCGCGCATCCAAATCAATCCATCATAGAATGGTATGTTGGTGACAATCTATTGGAGTACGAAGACAATGCTCTGAGAGATTTTTTCGCTAAGCTGCTGGGTGACAAGGCGTGAGTCAATCACATGGGCTCTCAATCTGAGAGCCGGTTAACATGCCTAATTGGAAGCTTAATGTATTCTAAGTGGATTCTTTATAGAGGACTCTATCAATGTCAAAAAACTCCAAGCTGCACAATGAAGATAAGCTGGTTAAGAAAGCGCTAGAAATAGGTGCAAAGATGGCTAAGATGCAGGGATTCGAGCTGCCTCAGTCGCCTCAACCAGTGAGAGTCAAAGCGATTTACCTATTTTTAGTTGATGCTAAGCAGATAACACCGTTACCTGATAGCAAACTTGACGGTGCCAATATCAAGCATAGACTCGCATTGTGGATCCACAGTGCATTGCCTGATAACGATCCTTTAAAATAGAAAAGATCCAGATGTAAAAAGGCGAACCAAATGGGTTAGTGCCGAGCGGTCTAGAGGCTTGAAGCATCCTAGGATCGTATGATAATCCTCACTAACTTTTTTAGTGGGGATTTTTTATATGTGCTCAAAAATAGTTTTGGAATATGAAACTATTTGGGCTCCACCGCTTTGTTTAAAACTTCTATAGCGGTGGGAGAGCAATTATCGACCCCGTATTGAGGTAGCCTGTCTGCGGGCCGAAGGAAAAAGTTATAGGTACCACCACGTGCCTGCTAGGGGGTAGCCAGTAGGCGCCTATGAAAAACCACCGGCTATGCCGGTGGATACTTTTACCTGCTAATTAATAATGTAATATAAATTTAAATTAGTTATTGAAACTAAAAATTAATTCAATTTCGTCATCAAGCCTTCTGCCTGTCGGGGTAAAGCCAAGCTTTTGATAAACAGAGAGCGCATTACCTTCTTCTTTATCCATTGTGGTCAGGGACACTCCTTGTAAACCGATCATTGAAGCATATCGCTTACTGAAGTTAATCGCTTGATTTCCCAATCCCTTACCTTGAAAGCGATGGTCAATCATGACACGCCACACGTACAAGTGCTCTTTTTGAAAGTGATCATCGAACTTGTCGAGTAGTCTTGGATCGATAAGGGAGATGAGCCCTGCCGGCTTTTGGTCTAAATAAATGGCGTAGCTGATACTGCTGTCGTTGAAACTTGCCTGAGCAAGCCACTCTGCGTTGCTAGCAATGAGATGTTTTTGAGACTCTTCCACCGTGAGATCAATTATATCATCGATGATGTTGCCGTTTACTTTTAAAAAGCTAGCGTTATTCATGGTTATTTTCCTCGGATAGGTATTAATCTAAAGCTATTTACGCAATATAAAGATCTTGATAGGCAATTCCTGATCTATAAAAATAGTAATGTCTTTTTTCCTTTCTTTAATCGAAGCTTGCTACCGAACTGATAGGGTTCTTTATCTGTAGCATGCCGGAGCTCACCAATCGTTTTTGACCGAGATAAATGATCACAATAGAGGGTGACGTTCTCAAATCATGATGGTGGAAGCTCCTGTTTTCCTATTTAATCTGTTTCCATTGTAGAAATATGAACTCCGAATTTTACTCACAACGCCTCTTGTGAGGACTTGTTCTTCGCCCTGCGCTAATTGGTTAGGATAAGTCTGATTTCTACCAACAATCAGTACGCTAGAGAAGTCCTAACTTTTTAAATGGTAAGCGTTTAATATTTGGCTTTATGACCCGTGCCAAATAACGCGAGTACCGATGAATCTACTCAATATGGGTGATGAAACTATATTTGTCTGAGTCAGATTTGGTCATCCAATGTTCGCCACTTGCCGGTGCAGAATCCAAAGTGAAAATATAGAAGTCAATACCCTTTTCTCCCAGCATTTGCTTAAAGTAAGTTGCTTGTTTACGATGACTTTCGTTAGTGTATGGGAACTCTTTGGCTGTTTTATTGCCTTCACCCCAGCTATGCACACCGATTTGCTTATTTAACTCAATGGCCTTAGTGTTGTCTGCTCGTTGTAACACTCGTGGATTACCCGCTGCGAATAGATCTGTGCCGCCAGAAAACACAGAACCCACTGGAGTAACGATTGTGGCCATATTATTTCTATTTATCATGAGACCAGTGTACATGTTGATATCATCATCAGCACTACCACCGATATGATTATTAAATTTCAAAGTCATCTCAAAACCTTGATATAGCTTAACGATATCGAAAAGTTGTGAATAAGTTGTCGCGCCAAGAGTAGATCTAATACGCTCAACAGTGCCTGTGTCCTGAAGTACATCACGATAAAATGCGTTGAAGGCAAAGGATGTAGTGATCGTTACCTTGTTTCCATTTTTGGTGTTATTCAGAATGGTAGACCCGAGGGTAGTAACGTATTGAATCCCTTCATTGTGATATTCAAGTGTCACTTGTTTTTTAGTATTCGTCGTTGTTTTAATTAACGTTGTATCATTTCCAATTGAGCGTTGAGCCGCACCACAATCAAAAAAATCAATAAAATTACCCTCACTATAAATTGCACAGTCATCAAATCCAGCATCAGGAAGGTATAGATCCACACTTTGACCTAAGCTATCCGCAATCTTAACTACTTTTTGCACACCACTGATATCTTCCGCAAACAAGATGGTTTTATATTGAACACCATCATAATCAAGCTTTATGGCTTCTTGTTGGAGCTCTTGTTGCTCTTTTAACAACTCTTCAAGTTTAGCTGATGAAAATACGTAATCAGCCTTGGGCTTCACTTGAGCTTTGGTTGTCTCTTTACCTGAATTACATCCAACTAAGAGAATAAAAGGTAACGCAAATAATATATTTCGAAAGTGGTTCATGTCGTTTTCCCAAAAATTTAAGATAGGAAAACTCTATTATTTGTCTATTAAATTATCTGTCCTGAGAATGTAAGAGTTTGTATGTGTTTTTGGTCATTATCTTTTTTTCTGATTAAACTCATATCAGAATTGAATTCGTTGACTAGATTGAAAAGTATTTGATTATTAATTTCAGTCACTTATCACGAAGATACTTAGCTCAATATGAAATATTGAATAACTAAAAAAAGACTTACTTACGTAGCTTCGTATAAGTTAAAAGTACTACAAGGGTATAATCTTAATGTTGACCGTAAGCAATGACGACTTGATTATTTCGGTGGTTTAGAAACAGAGACTGATGGCTGTGTAACCAAACCAAGAGTGACCATGGTTAGAGGATATCTGTGCTCAATACAATACAACCGTAAGGGCTTGTCAGAGCGAGCCTTAAAGGGTGAGGTATTTATCATTGTTATCTAGTAAGGGAATTATTAGCTATGTAACAATTAGTCTTACAAACTCATACAGTAATTACAAAACAGCTCTGGAATAATGCTCCACATTGATAGGGATACTGTTTCCTTATGAATTTATTTAGTCTAGATAATTATGCCTCTGCCGTAGATGGTTTGTCATTACAGCTAAAATTAAATATTAGCAAAGTAAACCTTTAAACGTTAATTCACACGTTGTTGGCAGTTGGAACCATAGACTTACTATCTAAACTCTCCATTATCCTTAAGGTATTTTTATGAAAAAGTTATTGTGTGTCTTAGGCATTGTATCTCTAGCAGGTTGTTCAGGTATTACTCATAACGATGAAGTTTACACAGCGCACGCTGAAAGCTTCAATATTGTCGGTTTCCAAGTTCCTGGTAACACTCAAGATCGTGCAATGGAATTAGTACCAGAAGACGCTACGGTTGAAACAATTCACTCAACAAATTCTGATACAAGCTCTGTTATGGGTATCATCAACCGTATTATTGGCATCGATTACGTACAAGTAAGCGGTAAGAAGCAGTAATTCGCCATAGTTGCGTACCTTAACCGCTAGCCTGTACAAACTAAGCACATATCAGCCAGTGACATCGTCGCTGGTTTTTTTGTATAGAGACCCTCAGCCTAGCTGAGTTTTTCTCTATACAAAAAACCACCGGCTATGCCGGTGGATACTTTTACTTTTATCTGTACAGGAACAATAACTTAGTCTTCGTAGTTCTCGATGCTAGGACAAGAACAGATTAGGTTACGGTCACCGTATACGTTGTCTACACGGTTAACGGTAGGCCAGTATTTCCAAGACTTAGTGGCAGGTGAAGGGAAACAGCCAAGCTCGCGCGAGTATGGGCGATCCCATTCTGTAGCAGTCAGATCAACTTGAGTATGCGGTGCATTAACCAGAGGGTTATTCTCTAGTGGCCATTCGCCATTCTTCACTTTGTTCATTTCTTCACGAATGGCGATCATCGCGTCACAGAAGCGGTCGATCTCTTCTAAATCTTCGGATTCTGTTGGCTCAACCATTAGCGTACCTGCAACAGGGAACGACATAGTTGGTGCGTGGAAGCCGTAGTCCATCAGACGCTTCGCGATATCTTCTTCGCTGATACCTGTTTCTTCTTTAAGCGGACGAATATCAATAATACATTCGTGTGCTACGCGGCCGTTCGTACCACGGTAAAGAACAGGGTAGTGAGGGCGTAAGCGCTCCATCATGTAGTTCGCGTTCAGAATCGCAACTTTAGTTGCATCTGTAAGGCCAGCTTCACCCATCATGGCGATGTAAGCCCAAGAGATAGGTAGAATAGAAGCGCTGCCTAGGTCTGCCGCAGAGACTGCAAAGTCTTCGCCTTCAACACCGTTTTCGATGTGGCCAGGAAGGAATGGCGCTAGGTGTGATTTCACACCGATAGGGCCCATACCCGGACCACCACCACCGTGTGGGATACAGAAGGTTTTGTGAAGGTTTAAGTGAGAAACGTCAGAGCCAATGAAGCCTGGAGACGTCAAACCAACCTGTGCGTTCATGTTTGCGCCGTCTAGGTAAACCTGACCGCCAGCCGCATGAACCATTTCACACACTTCTTTCACTTGCTCTTCGTACACACCGTGCGTAGAAGGATAAGTGATCATAATGCTAGAGAGGTTGTCTTTGTGCTTCTCGATCTTAGCGGCAAGATCTGCCATATCAATGTTACCGTCGTCATCACATTTCACTACGACCACTTTCATTGAGACCATAGAGGCTGTCGCAGGGTTAGTACCGTGCGCTGAGCTTGGGATCAAACAAACGTTACGGTGACCTTCACCGCGGCTGTCATGGTAGCGTTGGATCGCGATGAGGCCTGCGTACTCACCAGACGCACCTGAGTTCGGCTGTAGGGAGAAATCGTCGTAGCCTGTGATTTCACACAGCTTCTCTTTCAAGTCTTTCGCTAGAGCTGAGTAGCCCGCTGCTTGTTCGATTGGTGCGAATGGGTGAATTGAGCCAAATTCAGGCCAAGTCACAGGGATCATCTCAGCCGCGGCATTCAGCTTCATAGTACAGCTGCCCAGCGGAATCATACCGTGCGTCAGCGAGAAGTCTTTGTTCTCAAGCTGTTTCAGGTAACGCATCATCTGCGTTTCGCTGTGATGTGTATTGAACACTGGGTGAGTTAGGTATTCTGAAGTACGACGAAGCGCTTCAGGAATTGCTGCGAACTCGTTGCCTGCGATTTCAGAAGAAAGCGCGTTGATTTCTTCTTTTACGCCGAATACGGCAAATAGCGCTTCGATGTCGCCTGTTGTCGTTGTCTCATCGAAGCTCACACCTAGCTTGCCGTCTAGCTTGCGTAGGTTGATGTCTGCTGCTTGTGCTTTCGCGTACAGCTCTTCTGTCTTACCAGCAGTGTTGATAGTAATGGTATCGAAGAAGCTGTTGTGCGCGAGCTCATAGCCTGACTTAGTCAGACCAGCTGCAAGAATAGCTGTCATGTGGTGAGTACGACGAGCAATAGTACGTAGACCTTCTGCGCCGTGGTATACCGCGTAGAATGACGCCATGTTTGCCAGTAGCGCCTGAGCCGTACAGATGTTTGATGTCGCTTTCTCACGGCGGATGTGCTGCTCACGAGTCTGCATGGCCATACGTAGCGCTTGGTTGCCTTTTGTATCGATGGATACACCGATAACACGACCAGGCATGGTACGTTTGTGCTTGTCACGTGTCGCCATAAAGGCTGCGTGTGGACCACCGTAACCCATAGGCACGCCGAAACGTTGAGCGGAGCCGATGACAACGTCTGCACCCATTTCGCCTGCTGGCTTCAATAGTGCTGAAGCAAGTAGGTCAGTGGCGACGGCAACCAGTGTTTTGTTGGCTTGTGCTTTGGCGATGATGTCTGTTAGGTCGCGGACTTCACCCGTAGTACCTGGGTACTGTACCAGTGCACCGAAGACATCGTGTTCCGGAAGTGACTCAAGGGAGCCGATGAGTACGTCAAAGCCAATGTATTTGGCGCGAGTCTTAACTACCTCTAGCGTTTGCGGGTGAACATCATCTGCGACGAAGAAAACGTTGCTCTTGCTCTTACCGGCACGCTTACATAGTGTCATAGCTTCAGCAGCAGCAGTTGCTTCATCAAGAAGAGACGCGTTAGCGATATCCATTCCCGTCAAGTCCATCACCATTTGCTGATAGTTCAGCAGTGCTTCTAAACGGCCTTGAGAAATTTCTGGTTGGTAAGGGGTATAAGCTGTGTACCAGCCTGGGTTTTCCAATACGTTACGTAGAATCACGTTTGGTGTAAAGGTGTTGTAGTAACCCTGACCGATGAATGTACGTTTAATTTGGTTTTGATCTGCGAATTCACGCATCGCAGCCAGCATGTCTGCTTCGCTCAATGCTTCAGCTATTGTCATTGGCTGTTCTAGGCGAATTTGAGCTGGTACGGTTTCGTCGATCAGTGCGTCAAGACTGGCAACATTGATCGCATCCAACATTTTTTGTTGGTCAGATTTATTTGGGCCGTTGTGGCGAGCAACGAACTCATTTTGTGTGCTGAGGCTTTGAAGTAATTCAGTCATTGTCCTTTACCTACTCCATCATTCGGGTATCGGATATCATTACTGATATAAATAATTATACGTCCGAACTTTGAAAAAAAGCTGCCTCCCGTTTGGGGGCAGCTTTAAACTCGTCCTAATTACTCGTCTTCGATCGAGTTTAGGTACTCTTCTGCGCTTTTCAGATTGTCTAGCTCTGATGCGTCTGACATCTTCACTTTAACAATCCAACCGCCTTCGAAAGGTTCTTCGTTGATTAGCTCTGGGCTATCTTCTAACTCTTCGTTGATTTCTAGAATCTCACCAGTGATTGGTGCGTAGATATCTGAAGCTGCTTTTACAGATTCAACCAAAGAGAAGCTATCACCCGCTTCGATCTCTGCTTCAACTTCAGGTAGGTCTACGAATACAACGTCACCTAGCATTTCTTGTGCATGCTCTGAAATACCGATAGTTACTGTGCCGTCACCGTTGTCACGTACCCACTCGTGGCTATCTGCAAACTTCAGTGTGTTGTCCATTGCTTAATCTCCAAAATATAACTTTGATTAAATTGTTTATTGGTAAAGTGGGTAGCGATTACACAGCGCTTTCACTTCTTTGCGAACGCGTTGTTCTACTTCTGCGTCACCTTCAGGGTTGTTCACCAATCCGTCCAGTACATCGCCAATCCAGTTACCGATGAGTTTGAATTCTTCAGCGCCAAAGCCGCGGCTTGTTCCCGCAGGCGTCCCCAAACGGATGCCCGATGTAATCATAGGCTTCTCTGAATCGAATGGGATGCCATTTTTGTTACATGTGATCCCCGCACGTTCCAACGCTTCCTCAGCCTTGTTACCTTTCAAGCCCTTAGGGCGAAGGTCCACCAGCATTAGGTGCGTGTCTGTTCCGCCAGTCACAATGTCACAACCGCGAGTTTGCAACACTTCAGCGAGAACTTTTGCGTTATTGATCACCGAATCAATATAAGTCTTGAACTCAGGGCCCAAAGCTTCACCGAAAGCGACGGCTTTAGCTGCGATAACGTGCATCAGTGGGCCACCTTGAAGGCCAGGGAATACCGCCGAGTTGATTTTCTTAATAATGTCTTCGTGGTTGGTCAGAATCATACCGCCGCGTGGGCCACGCAATGTTTTATGCGTTGTCGTTGTGACAACGTGTGCGTGTGGTAGTGGGCTAGGGTGAGCACCAGTTGCAATCAGACCTGCGATGTGCGCCATATCAACCATTAGAATCGCATCAACTTCATCAGCGATTTCACGGAATTTTGCGAAGTCGATAGTACGAGGAATAGCACTACCACCAGCGATGATCATTTTTGGTTTGTGCTCAAGGGCTAGAGCACGAACATCTTCGTAGTTGATTTCTAGTGATTCACGATCCACACCGTACTGAACGGCATTGAACCATTTACCAGAAAGAGCAGGGCGCGCACCGTGAGTTAGGTGGCCGCCAGCATCCAGAGACATGCCAAGGATAGTGTCGCCAGGTTGAAGCAGAGCAAGTTTGACTGCGCCGTTTGCCTGTGCACCTGAGTGAGGCTGAACGTTAGCAAAATCGCATTTGAACAGCTGTTTAGCGCGTTCAATCGCAATGGCCTCTACGGTATCAACATGTTCACAACCGCCGTAGTAACGACGACCAGGGTAGCCTTCTGCATATTTGTTGGTTAGGCAAGTGCCTTGAGCTTGCATCACTGCTTTAGAAACAATGTTTTCTGAAGCAATGAGCTCGATTTGTTCACTCTGACGAGTATTTTCCGCTTGGATTCCTGCGAAAACCGCGTCGTCTGTAGCAGCAAGATTAGTCGAGAAAAAGTTCTCTAGGCTGTGATTTTGGTAAGTGTTGTTCATGGTAGATGACCTTCCATTCGTGCTAACGAGATTATTAATAGGGTTATCGTTCTCGTTAGTCCTCTTTCTGTTTACTGCCCTCAAACACCGAAGACAGGGTGAATTCTATACCCCTAAGCGATGTGTCAAATCTCGGGGAAAAGCCGAATCTCACTGTTAAATCAATCTATCAGTCAGCTCGGAAATCGCATCTCTACAACTAACAAGTTGGTAACATAGCGGTTGTTACAGGAACAATCAACCAAAAATTTCCTATTGGAAACATGGTTTCTAAAATTGTTACCAAGAGCACGGTTTATTTCCTGTGCTCATCTTTCCACTCTGATGATGTTCGGGCACAATGAAAATGGAACAGGAAGTGGACGTTTAATAAGAGGGAAACATGCCCGAAGATATCTATGATGAGTACCCATCTTTGACATTGGCGAAAGAAGCTGCCGATCAAAATATCGAACCCCTAAAATTGGGCGAGAGAATCAAGGATATTCGCGGTAAGTTGGGGATTACTTTGGAAGAGGCAAGTCAACGTACTGGGCTGGCGCGTTCTACCTTGAGCAAGATTGAGAATGAGCAGATTTCTCCTACGTTTCAGGCGATGCAAAAATTGGCGCTTGGATTACAGATAGATATGCCACAACTCTTTGAACCACCAAGGAAAAAAGTCGCAACAGGCCGTAGGGATATCACCAAAAATAATCAGGGGAAACCACACCCAACACCGACCTACGAACATGAGCTCTTGGCGACTCAGCTTTCCAATAAGAAAATGATGCCTTTTAAAAGCCAAGTTCATGCGCGAAACTTTGAAGAGTACGGTGATTGGGTACGTCATGACGGTGAAGAGTTTTTGCTGATTTTGTCCGGTTCAGTCATGTTCTATTCGGAGTTTTACGAACCGGTAGAATTGAGTGAAGGTGACAGTGTTTACTATGACGCGAATATGGGGCATATGCTGATCTCGACCAGCGAAAAAGACGCTAATATTTTGTGGGTGACTGCTAAATAATGCGATTTATAAAGAATTTCGTATAGTGAAAGCAAACGATTGCCTTTGTCGTTTATATAAGTACAATAGCGCCATTTCAGGCAGAGATAGCCTGAAATGGCGTTTTATTTTTGGTGCGCTGAATGTGAATGTGATGTTAAATATCACACTTTAGACTGTTCCCCTGCTGTTAATGGTGCAAAAATTCTCCACTCGTGTTTATTATTGGAAACAAGGTTTCCTTGAACGGAAAACGAACCTGATTAAATGGAGACAACAATGACTCAAGATCTACTCAAAACACCACTTCATACGCTTCACGTAGAAGCTGGTGCGAAAATGGTTCCTTTCGCAGGCTACGACATGCCAGTCCAATACAAACTGGGTGTAAAGAAAGAGCACTTACATACTCGCGACGCTGCGGGTCTTTTTGATGTGTCCCACATGGGACAACTTCGTTTACACGGTGAAGGTGCAGCAGCATTTCTTGAGTCGTTAGTTCCAGTTGACATCATTGACCTACCACAAGGTAACCAGCGCTATGCTTTCTTTACTAATGAAGAAGGCGGCATCATGGATGACCTAATGGTGGCAAACTTAGGTGACCACCTATTTGTTGTGGTTAACGCAGCATGTAAAGAGCAAGACATCAATCACCTTGAAGCTCACTTACCTGCAGGTGTAGAACTAGAGATCATCGATGATCGCGCTTTGCTGGCTCTTCAAGGCCCTAAAGCAGTCGATGTGCTTAAGCGTTTCAATGCCGAAGTTGCTGACATGCTATTTATGGATGTGAAGAAGTTAGACATCCTAGGTGTTGAGTGCATCGTTAGCCGCAGTGGCTACACAGGTGAAGACGGTTACGAAATCTCTGTGCCGAACACGCATGCAGAAGAACTTGCGCAGAAGCTAACAGCGGAAGAAGAAGTGGAATGGATTGGCCTTGGTGCACGTGATTCTCTACGTCTAGAGTGTGGTCTGTGCCTATACGGACACGATCTTGATACAACGACGACACCGGTAGAAGCAAGCCTTCTTTGGGGAATTCAGAAAATTCGTCGTATAGATGGCGAGCGCGCTGGTGGTTTCCCTGGTGCGGAGATCATCCTTAAACAGATTGAAACTAAAGACGTATCACGTAAGCGTGTAGGCCTAGTCGGCCAGACGAAAGCGCCTGTACGTGAAGGCACGGAGCTGTTTGATGCTGATGACAACAAAGTCGGTATTGTGACAAGCGGCACAGCAGGCCCAAGTGCTGGAAAGCCGGTTTCAATGGCTTACGTTCGCGCAGATCTTGCAACTATTGGCACTGAGCTGTTTGCAGATGTTCGTGGTAAGAAACTGCTTATGACGATTGAAAAAATGCCATTTGTTCCACAACGCTATTACCGTGGGTGATAGAAAAATTTAATTCTATGACGTCATATCAGAGAGTTCACGTTAGGTGAACTCTTTTTTATTGGTACTCCTCATATCAACTGAATACTCTAAAACGAGAGGTAGCTTAGGTCATTAAATAGCTCGAAGTCATCTGGATGTGATAGATTATCGTCATTTGATATTAATGATAATAATTGAATGGAAAATTTGTATGAGAAAGCTATCCATACTTTTGCCTTTTGTCCTAGCTTCTAAGAGCTTCGCATTTGACGTCAACCCATATATTGTTAATGGTACAACGGCATCCATTAGTGATTACCCTTCCTTTGCTAGTCTTTACTACGATGACGGCAGTCAGTACGGAAATTACTGTGGCGCAACAGTCATTAACTCGCAATATATTTTAACGGCTGCCCACTGTATTTATAACGATAATAGTCAAAACCTACATACTTGGGTTGTCCCACAGTTAACTGATCAGTCGCAATATCCTTATGGTAGTTATCAATCATCGAGAGCTAAAGAGTTTTATTTCCCTGATGATTATGTTGATTCTGAAGAGCAAAGGTGGCCCAACGACATTGCCATTATTAAATTGGAGTCGCCGCTTAATACTCAAGATTATCAATACTTATTGAATACCACGGAAAATAATACTTATGCCCAAAATAACGGCTCTGATTCATTTAAGGCAATTGGTCATGGTCTGATAGAAGGTAATGTCTCTTCTGATGGTACGTTATTAGAGACAAGTTTGGAGTTAGAAGACAAGTCCGTTTGTAACTCTACTGATAAGCAATTGTGTTTTGATGGTGCACAAAGTGGTTCATACAAGAATTCGACGTGTAACGGCGATTCTGGAGGTCCTGTTTATTGGTATGATGGCAGCAAGTATGTACAAATTGGCATAACGAGTTTCGGACCTACTGACTGTGGTGATATCAATGAGCCTGCCACCTCTGTTTTTACAGAAACTTACGATTATAATTCATGGATCAACAGCGTAATATCCGGTGGTCAAACACCGAAATATTATATCTCAACTGACAGCAGTGGCACCCGCTCTCTCGTTGATAATACTGCACAGAGTGGTGGTAGCGGCGGCGGTGGCTCTCTTGGCTTCCTATCTTTCTTATTTATCGGGGCAGCTCTATTTAGAAGAAAACTAACAAGTTAGAATCCAGCCCGTTGCCCTTTCGTAAGCTAAACTTAAAGTTGATGGTTGCGAAAGGGAGACGGGAAGATGAAAAAGCCAATTTGGTTCCTTAGCCTGATACTGGTTAGCTCCCGATTGCTGGCGATGGAAATTTCGCCTTACATCGTGAATGGCAGTAACGCGGACATTACTAATTACCCTTCTTTTGCCAGCCTGTTTTATCGCAACGGCAACACCTACAGTACGTCGAGTTATTGTGGGGCCACTATGCTTAATAGCCAGTTTGTCTTAACTGCTGCTCATTGTATTTATGACAATGAAAGTACTATGTTGTATACCGTGGTGGTTCCCCAGTTGGAGGATGAATCGAACTTCTTGTCCACTCAGCAGGCAAAAGCAGAAGAATTTTATTATCCGGATGATTATATTGATTCAAGTTCAGAGCTTTGGCCAAATGACATTGCCATTATTAAACTTGAGACGCCACTTTCTGTATCTAATTACACCTCTCTCCTCAACACTTCGATCAATAACAGTTTCCCCAGCCCCGCAGATTACAAAGCAATTGGTCATGGATACATTGAAGGTAATGTCGCAGGTGGTACTCAACTTTTGGAAACCTCTTTGGAATATATCTCTCTGAGTAGTTGTCAATCTGAGTATGGTAGTAAGCTGACGGACAAGCAGATCTGTTTTGGTGGTCCTGAATCTGGAGGTTATCAAAACTCCACTTGTAGCGGTGATTCGGGAGGGCCTGTCTATTGGTATAATGGGAGCCAGTACATACAGGTTGGTATCACCAGTTTTGGCCCGAGTTTATGTGGCAATACGGCATTCAATGTAACTTCGGTATTCACGGATGTCTATGACTATACTGGCTGGATCAATAGTGTTATGAATGGGCAGGTTACACCCAAGTATTACGTCACCACAATCAATGGTAACCGTGTCTTGAATAGTAATGTCGATGACAGTGTGAGTGCTCGCTCTGATGGTGGTAGCGGTGGAGCCGTTAACTTTGCTGTATGGCTGATAATCGCAGTGTTCGCATTGAGAGGGAGGCGTCTCAACCAGCTTAATTAGGCATAATTGAGATTTAAATAAGTATCATAAATGAGAAATTACTATAATTATTTGAAACCTCCGCCTCAAATAGTGCGCGTGAGCATCTATTAATGATTTGTCGTGTTGACTATTTATAACTAAAAGATAATTTTAAATTACATAATAAGTTGAGCCGGAGAGTTCGCAGATGGCAAATCAATGTACTCACGAGATAACCTTTCTTTCAGATATAAGCATGCAATCCAAATTGTTTAAAGACTCTTTAGAGCAAGGCATTCAATTAAATGTATCGATTGTTCCAATTGAAGAGCTTGAAGCATGTGAAGGCAAGACATCTATCCTAGGCGATTACATTCTGTTTGACTACCACTACCTGAACGATGAGAAGTTTGATGTTTACAGTCAGATCCGCTCATTAAGCACTAAGAATCCGAAAGAAATCGTAATTAACTGTCCGAAAGATGTCCCCTCGACCCAGCTATTCAAATGGCGAAATTTAGTGGGTGTTTTTTATATTGATGATGATCTTTCTTTGCTACTCAGGGGCATGGAAAAGATTATGAAAGACGAAATGTGGCTATCACGAAAAGTTGCTCAAGATTATATCGAGCATTTTCGCTGTGCAAATAGTGTTACCACCTCACAAGCTTATGCCAATCTTACCAAACGAGAAAAAGAGATCATGCGTTTGCTTGGACATGGGGCTTCTAATCTCCAAATCGCTGACGAGTTGTTCGTGAGTGAGAATACGGTGAAAACGCACTTACACAATATTTTTAAGAAAATAAATGCTAAGAATCGCCTTCAGGCACTGCTGTGGGCCAATAATAATGTGGCACTAGAAGAAAGAGTGTAGAGTTCTCTGGCGTGAGTAAAACGGGAGCTTTGAGCTCCCGTTTTGGTTAGTCGTATATGGTAGGGATCGGTTGACGCTTATGCTGAGTTGCTTGATAAATCGCGACAAGCTTATCTGAGACATCTTGAGAGACAGGCTTGCCTTCCAAAAAGTCGTCAATTTGGTCGTAGCTTAAGTTCAGTGCATCTTCATCCGCTTTTTGTGGATCAAGCTCTTCCAAATCAGCGGTGGGCGTTTTCTTCACCAGTAGTTCAGGTGCTCCTAGCGTCGCAGCAACTTCACGGACTTGACGCTTGCTCAAACCAAACAATGGTGCCAGATCGCAAGCCCCATCGCCAAATTTGGTATAGAAGCCAGTAATGTTCTCTGCTGAGTGGTCTGTGCCTAGTACCAAGCCACCCACATAACCAGCAATTTCATATTGAGCAACCATTCGAGCTCGCGCTTTTACGTTGCCTTTGACGAAATCGATCTTGGAGGCTTGTGTTGGAAGAAGGTTGGTGTGTGCAAGCGCCTCATGAGAGGCTGCGTGTAAGCCATCAACGCCTGATTTGATGTTTACAGAAACCGATTGTGAGGGTTGAATGAACTGCAAGGCGATTTGTGCTTCATCTTCGTCTTTTTGCTCTCCGTAAGGGAGACGTACGGCAATAAATTGATACCCACCTTCTGTTTCTTCATTCAGTTCATTAATGGCGATCTGAGCTAGGCGACCACATGTTGTCGAATCGACACCACCACTGATACCAAGAACTAATGCTTTGCAACCTGCTTCCTGCAATTTGCGCTTAATAAATTCAACACGACGCGAGATTTCGAATTTAGGGTCGATTGACGGCAATACGCGCATCTCGTCGCGGATGAGCTGTTCCATGATGTTTCCTTCCTGCAAGCAATGATTTTAAGAAAATGATGGTAGTATCATACCTAAATGAACAAATTAGAAAACTGTGAACAATGAATTCACATTTATCAGGAAAGAAAATGAACAAAATCGCTGTATTCGGTAGTGCTTTTAACCCGCCCAGCCTTGGACACAAGAGTGTTATTGAATCACTCACTCATTTTGATCGTGTGCTTTTGATTCCTAGCATTTCACATGCTTGGGGAAAAGAGATGCTTGATTACAAAGCTCGGTGCGAGCTAGTTGATGTATTTATTGAAGATCTACAGTCGAGTAACGTCGAACGAAGCGGCGTAGAGGAAGTGCTCTATAAACCAGAGCAGAGCGTGACAACCTTTGCTGTGTTAACGGAACTACAGCGTCAGTTCCCTGAATGTGCCATCACCTTTGTTATCGGGCCGGATAACCTATTTAATTTTGCTAAATTTTATAAAGCAGATGAAATATTGAGTCGATGGTCAGTCATGGCATGTCCTGAAACGGTGAAAGTGCGTAGTACGGACATAAGAAGGGCTTTGAGCGATAAGAAAGACATTCACTCACTTGTGACACCAAAAGTTTACCAATTATTGGTCGAAAGAGAGTATTATTAAGGAATGACGTACCAATTATTTTGGTGGTGAATGAAAGGGTATTTACTGATATTTCTGATGGGGTTGGTTTCTTATGCTGCGGATGGATGTGAGCTGTATAGTACTGACTATCAATCGGATTCGGTGTTGTTTCATTCTCAGCAAGGCGTCTGCTTCTCGTTACTCGATGGTATTCAATACACGGCAGATAAGTTAGATGCTTTTGAACAATGGGTGTCGGAAGAGTCTTCGGCTGATTATTCCTCTTATTGGGCTGATTGGGTTCTACAAACTGAGACCAGCCCTATTTTAAGCCAAAGCCTTGCTTCTAACTATATCGGAATCGGGGTCTGGATGCCGTCTGAATTGGAAGAGCAAGTCCATTTGTCCGAAACTGAAGATTGGATTATGAGTCATGGGTTACAACTAAGCCTTGGCTTCGGTGAAAAGAAACTTGGTGAGCCAAGGTTACGCTTGGACTATCGCTGGCATGATGACTATGAACGTGATGTTATTATGCAGCTTGAGCTTCCCTTCTGACGCCTTCCACTTACCACTTTTCATGATTTGAACATATTTACTACCGCAGGCTGCTCACTGGGTATGGAATGTTTAGCTTGTGCTTTAATGATGGCCTTTGGTTTTTCTGGACGTGAGTAGTAATAACCTTGTATTTGGCTACAACCCATATCGTGCAACTTATCTAACGCTTCTTTGTTTTCCACCCCTTCGGCGACCAGATCGACCTTGAGCTGTTTTGCCAGCTGAATGATGAGCCAGACGACACGTTCAGAGGTTTCATTACTTAGCATGTTGCGAATGAAAGTAGCGTCGATTTTGATGCAGTCAATTGGGTAGTTGTGAATATAATTAAGGCTTGAGTATCCAGTACCAAAGTCATCCAAAGCGACGGTGAAACCAAGCAAACGCAGTTGCTCAAGTATGAATTTTACTTCATTGGTTTGTGACAGTAGTACAGTTTCAGTCAGCTCAATCGTGAACTCTTCAGGCTTAAAACCGTGTTTACTTACTGTTGAAGTGAGATGTTCCAAGTAGCGATTAGTATCATTGAGTTCATGGGCGGAGCAGTTGATGCCTAGTTTGACTTTATAGCCTAGCCCTTGTTCGAGCTCTTTTTTTGCTTGGCAAGCAAGGTCGATAATACGCTCTCCCAACTCTATAATGAGCCCTGACTGTTCGGCAGCTTCAATGAATTCTAATGGAGAAATCATCCCTAATTCACTGCTCTCCCATCTGGCTAGGATTTCAAAGTAATCCCAATGACTTTGATTACGGCGCACAATCGGTTGTGCTAAGACATAAATTTCACATGGGTTTAGGTTCGCTGGTGATAGTTCGTTACGTAACGCGTCAATCACCATAGTTCGTCGGTAGTATTGTGCACTTAAGTGGGTGTCATAGCATTGAACCTGAGAGTTCCTCGATTGTTTGCAATCTTTTAACGCTAAACTGGCGTTGAGAATTAATTGGTCAGCAGTCAGCCTCTTATCCGTTCTGCGTGCAATACCTATATTGACACTGACTTTAATGTTATGGGCAGGGTCTTTGTACCCTGACTCTAGCTTACTGAGAATGTTTCGGCATACTTCAAGTGGATCGCCGCTGTAAGTGATAAATGCGAATTCATCACCAGCAATTCTAAAGGCAAGTTGCTTGTCGTGTATCGATGACTCGATAGCATGGGCGACAAACTTAATGACCTGATCGCCAACGTAATTACCATATAAATCATTGATGGATTTAAAGCTGTCGATATCGACGTAAGCGAGTGTGAATGAATCACTGCTGGTTTCTGACAATCTTTCCAATTTGTCTGACAAGAAGCTTCTATTGAGTAAGCCTGTAAGGTTGTCATGCGAAACTTCATAACTCAGTTGATTAACCAAGCTTTCAGATCGGGCGGAAAGCCACTTCGCTCTCAAACTGTGCACAATGACGTGAGCAAAAAGAGTGTGGTAGTAAATGAGCTCTTTGCTGGTTTCAATAGGAGCCTTGAATGTAGAAAGCAATACACCGAGTACATCACCTGAACGGGTCCTCAAAGGCACACCGAGATAGGCTTGTAACTGGTGGTCTCGGATATACACATCTTCAGGGAAGTCTTGCTCCACATTACTGGCATATAGGACATAATCGAGCTCGGATTTACTGACATGGGCACAAGGGGTGCCCTGTAGAGAATATGAGGTCGGTTTATTCAGAGTCTGATTACATGCATAGGACAAGGTATGCGCATTAAAATTGAATTTATCAATTTCAATGATACAAGTGCAAAAGGATTCAAAATGTTTGTTTAGGACAAGGGTGACCTGATCCAGCAGCGCTGAACCATCGAGCTGGAGCGTTTTATTCACCACATCTAAATCAATAGATGCGGGTTTTCCTTGTAACCTAGCCATTTAATTAACCTACCTTATCGTGATTGAAATCACTTATTTGTTGGTATTGGTTCAATTAAAATATGGTACAAGTCTCATAATAATTCAAATCAATAAAATCTTTTTGGATTCAATGAGACTGTCCTTGCTCTTTGGCCAAACGTTCCTTTAAGTAATCCAGAAATAGTTTGGTTCGGGTATGTTGGTAGTCAAGCTTCGGATAATAAGCGTAAACGGTGGCTTCATCTGCGGTTATTCGGGGAAGAATCCGCTTCAATGTGCCGGTTTTGAGCTCATCTTTGATCATGACATCATTGGAAATTAAAATGCCCATGGCATTTTTGGCAGCATAAAAAAGCGCTTCCGGGTTAGTGGTCGCAAGATTACCCGATAACACTATTTTTTTGCCATTAGTCAATGTGATTTCTCGATGAGGCCGTTCTCCCCATATCAAAGCATTGTGTGCTGTCAGCTCTTCTATGGTTTTGGGCTCACCATACTTTTCTAGATAGTCTGGAGAGGCATAAAAGCCTGCTTTATGTTCGAAAAGGGCTGAAGCTTTGAAACTCAGTGAGTTAAGTTGTTCAATCTCACGGCTGATGAACAGATCTAGGCTGAGCTCAGGTAGCTGGCCGGGAGTGGTGGTGATTAACTGAATGCGAATGTCAGGGTACATTTGCAGAAAATCATTCAGATACTGAACTAGAAATTTAGAACCAACGGCAATGGTTGCCCCGATCTTAAGCAGCCCAGCGGGTGTCTGGTTGACTGAGCGGGTTTCATCTACGATGGATTGCCAACCTTCTATTTGGACCTTCGCTCGTTCATAAAATAAAGCGCCAGCTTCCGTTTGGGTGACGGTTCGAGTTGTCCGCTTAAGTAACTGCACGCCAATACGTTCTTCCAGCCAATGGACACGTTTACTGATCGCTGAGCTAGTAGTGTTCATCTTTCTGGCTGCGCCGTTGAAGCTGCCTTCATCCACTACTCGTATGTAGCTTTGAACACTTTGTATCCAGTCCATGGCATTCTCCAATTGATTCTTATTAGGAAATAATCAGTTTCCAATTGAGGATATTATCATTCATCAGCAACGAATTTAAACTTTATTGCATACAGATGCAACGAGGTGAGGCTATGAAGAAAACGCCAATTTTGCTGGCGATGATGATAATTGCAACGGGCCAAGTCGGTGTGAGTATCTATCTACCATCCTTACCTATGATCAGCGAAACGTTGCAGATCAATCAAGCTGACGTACAGCTTCTTGTGACGTTATTTTTAGTCGGTTTTGGGGCTTCTCAACTGTTCTATGGCCCGCTATCCGATGCGATAGGGCGTCGCCCCGTGTTTCTCCTTGGGCAAGGAATCTATCTGATCGGGACGGTAATATGTGTGCTGTTCTCTCATAACTTGTGGATGCTGGTGTTTGGACGTTTGCTACAAGGACTCGGGGCGGGAAGTGCTTCGGTCCTAGGACGAACGACTGTTATGACGGTGCGGAGCTGACCAAGGCCCTTTCTTATGTTTCGGTCACCGCCTCTATTATGCCGGTGATTGCTCCGGTGTTTGGGGGTTGGGTGGCATTCTATCTAGGTTGGGAAGCGGTATTCATATTCGTTCTGTTCTACTTGGCGGCAATTTTTATATTGGGTTACCTCGTCTTACCTGAGACTATGAGTTATGGTCGTTCCCCATTTAAAATCAGGAAAGTGGTGAAGAACTACGGTAAATTGATAACGAACAAACAAGTGCTCAGTAGTGCGAGTTATAACTGGACGACTTACCTCGCTTGTCTGGTTTCTTTATCAGTTATGCCATTTATGCTACAGCATGAGTTGGGGTTAACCGCCGCAGAGTACGGCTCGGTAATGGTTATTCCGTCTGCAGGATTACTTGTAGGGACATTGGCTTTAAATGTTTTGAACCGTTATTTAAGTACCCAGCAGCTTATGGCGTTGGCCATTTTTATCATGATGGCTTCTGGAGGATGGTTAATCTTCACGGGCTTTACCCTGTTTAATGTTATCTGGTCTTTCACTTGGATGACCATAGCACAAGGCTTATCATTCCCTTTGTCAATCAGCCTGTTACTCGCTCCTCATAAAAGGCAAGCAGGTTCTGTGTCCGCCCTGACTGGCTCCATTCAGATGTGTCTTGCTGGTGTACTGGGGGGGTATTTAGTTGAAAATTGGATACAGAGTCAATCTGCATTAGGCATGTTCTATATGGTATCAGCCAGTATCATGGCAATGGTGCTTTACTCAAGCCGAGTTAAGGCTACTGCCCAACAAGAGTTTGCTTGAAAGGCGTTGGGTGGCTGATACAATGCGCCCCAATAATTGAAAAGACGATCTGAGAGGTCGACGATGGAACATAAACAGTTCGAAGAATTAGTCATGGCACTTTGTTCAAAAGAGAACCTACCGCAAGCTCTTGAAGTGTTGAAAAAACATGAAAATGAAGACGTTGCTGAGGCGGCGCAGTCTCTTACTGGTCAGTTTGCTTTGGCAGAAGTTGACGGTGAACAGCGTATTTACCATGTGACGATGCAAGAAAATGAGCAGGGTGAAGAGCAAGAATACGTTGAGCATGTGATGAATGAAGGCGATGACGTGATTCGCTTTGTTGCTTGGTTCTTTGAAGTAATGTTCGATGTAAAGCGTAAAGACACCTATCAGGTCGCAGGTAAAACGTACCAACAACCCAAACGCGCTAAATAGTCGAGTTTACGTTTTCTGTAAAAACAAAGCCCCATATTTGGGGCTTTGTTTCTTTTTAACCAACGGAGCTTTGGTTGTTATCCATAGTGACCACATTGTCGGGTACGCCACTTAACCCTTTTTCCGCTAGCCAAGCTTGCAGATTGTCGGCGCCACCGATGTAATGACCGTCAAGCCAGATCTGAGGAACGGTTACCGGTGTTTTTTCTCCGATAATGGCTTTCACCTCCGGGATCATGCGATACAGAGCCGCACTGTCTTTAACGACATCGTGATACTGGTAGTCAATTCCAGCGTCATCAAGTAACTTCTTGGCTTTCACGCAGTAAGGGCAGGTCGCTTTTCCATAGACAATGTTCCCTTTCAACGTATCGCGTTTGGTCCATTCTTGGATAATAGACTGAACCAACACACCGCGATTCAAGGCTTCACCTTGGCTGACCACTTTGCCTTCGACCATAAGAATAGGAGCATGCCAAGCTCCAACCTTCAACGGTTCCCACCAATGAGAGAGCCAATCTTTCACTTCCAATTCAACGGGAACATCGGCCAATTCGTTCTCAAATGTATCTTTGAGAATGTCTTTGGTCAGGGTGCATTCGCCACATGGAATTTTTACACTGAACGGTCCCCAACTACCGGCCCAGCGATATAGTGTTACTTTGATTGGATCTGTCATAGAGCTCTCTCCCTTAAATGCCTTTAACTAATAGAACGGCGCGCGCTGATATTTATTTCAATTTGCGGGATTTTTTTGATTCCCATTGAGTAATAAAAGCGACAGATGCAATGATGATCGCGGCTCCTAACCACAGTCTACCTGGTGGTACCCAACTGAACACGATCCAACCTGCTAGCACATTGAGTGGTAATTTTGCATGATCAAAAGGTTGAACAAACGATGCATCGGCCACGGAATACGCTTTTACAATAGCCCATTGAGCTAATGCAGTCAGTGCTCCAGCGGCGAACAGCACAAGCCAAATAGTCCCGCCAGAGGGTGTCTGCCAGTCAGGGATAGCCAGTAGAATGTTAAAAGGGGTAATAAGAAGGAGCAGATAAACCACCATGGTAGAGGGGGAGTCATTAGAAGACAGTTTCTTAACCATTAAGGAATAGCAAGCCCAGAAGAAAGCGGCGCCAATGGGTAGTAATGCTGCCCAGCTAAAATCAGTAGACCAAGGCTCAAGAATGATCATTGCACCAATGAATCCAGCGAGTGTCGCGCTCCAGCGAGCGAGCCCCACCTTTTCTTTTAGGAACAGGCCAGAGCCAACGGTTGCGAACAGCGGTGAAGTCATCAATAGGGCAATGCCTTGCCAAATCGGTACAGGATAGGCGAGTGCCCATAGCCAAAGTTGAATACCAATCACAGAAAGAAAGACACGGAAAATATGCCAGCCGAGATGCTCAGTGCGTAAGGAGCGTCTAATACCTAGCGTTTTTAGGTAAGGTAGAATCACAACTAATGCGATCGCATACTGAATGAAAGCGACGGTTGTCGAAGATAAGCCAAAATTGATGCTGGCGATTTGTGCGAGGCTGTTAACCAAGGCAAAGGCTAAACCAGCCGTGAGCATCCAGCTCGCGCCTTGAATAGGATGGTGGGGTCTTGAAGCCATAATCGTTGTGTTAAGGAATGTAGTAGGCTGAATCATACGATGTTCTTTGTAGTACGTCATCAGCCTATCCTGTTGTACTTCATCAAAAAACTGAAGAAACAAGATGTGCATATTGCTTGGCAGCGTGTTGTATCACTCGTTTTGGGGCGTTTTTGTTGCCAGATAAAACCAAATGTGAGTAGCCGCAATCTGTTCTATTGTTCCAGCTTCTCTTCAATTTGCTTCAGGGCTTTTTGATACATTATCCATGCACTCGCTCCAGCGAATATGTTCCCAGCGAGAGCTCCCCAGAAAAGCCCTTCAATACCACCTATTTCTGCACCTAACCATAGGCAAGGTAAGAAGAAGGCGAAAAGGCGAAGTGCTGAGATGGTTAGGGCGGTGTAAGACTTACCGAGTGCATTGGCAATGGAAACCATCAACATACATATTCCGAGTGGCCCTAAACTGAAAGGGACGATTAGTAGGTGCCAAACAAGGATCTCAGAGACCTGCGCTTCACTGGTCATTAGAGAGGCTAGCCAATCTGCCGACAGCCAAGTCAGCAACGCAATCAGCAGTTGAAATCCGACCACAAACTGGCTAGCAATGATGACCAGACGGCGAATATCAGCGATGTTTTTGGCCCCGAGTAATCGTCCGATCATCGGTGGCATGGACATAGTCAAGGCTAACACCGAGACAATGGCGAAGAATTCAAACCGGGAGCCCAGTGCCCATGCGGCAACCGCGGCAGTACCAAATCCTGCGAGTAATTTTGTAGCTAGCATCGACGAAAGAGGGGGAAGGAGTTGGCTTATCATTGCTGGCCCCATGATATTACCAATAGATTTCACACTCTTTATGATGTTGAGATCACTCCAGTCAAAGCTCATCCAATGTTTACGTGTGACCTTAGGTGCAACGATCAGGATACCGATACCAAAGGCGATAATGGTCGCGATGGCAGCGCCGTTCAGCCCGAGATCGAGAGTAAAAATGAAAATTGGATCCAGTATAAGATTAAGTACACTGGTGACCATCATCATCGTGCCTGGCAGCATAGTATTACCATTGGCTCGGCAAACACTGTAAAGGAAGTAGAGTAGAGCGCCGGTCCATGCACTGGCTAGCCAGTAGAGCCAATAGCTATCGATAACAGGGTAGATTGTTTCAGGAGCACTGAGTAACTGAAGAATAGGAACACGAATCAGATAGATCAGAACTGAAATAATGGCAACACCGATGGTTCCTATCGCAATCACTAAACCGCCAAGCTGGTGGGCAAAGCGTGTTTTTTTGGCTCCTATCGCCTTTGCTATGACAGCCGTTGTTGCGATACCCAGCCCCACTTGAATACCGATAATGACCATTTGTATCGGCAATGTGAATCCTTGCGCAGCAAGTGGCAATACCCCGAGTTGGCCAATAAATGCACTGTCAACCAGTTGGAAGCTCATCAGAGACAACACACCAAATAACATCGGCCAAGTCATCTTGAATAGTTGTTGCCCCAGAGATGGGGATGTTTCAATGTATGTAGCAGTCATATTGTTTAATCATTCGGTAAAATAAAAGACCGAGGCATTGCCCCGGTCTGAAATCATTCTTCTTTGAACTCTTCAGCGTAACCTTTGGGGGGCGGTGTCCAACCTCGCTCACCAGTTTCGTGCTTGTCTGAGCGATCAGTGTTCATCGCCTGCTTTATTTGTTCTTCAAGGTGCATGAAGAGTTTTCGGTAATTGTTGTCAAATCGCTCGCCCTCAGAGTCGTCTTCCCAAGCTTGATAAAGCGCGTCAGATTTTTTGTCCTCAATTTGGCGATAGGCGGCTTTTTGTTGCTCTACATGAAATGGGTGGTAACCAAGATTTTTCAAGGCCTGGGATCCAAGTTCAAGGGCAGAATGGTAGGTTTCAAGCTCAATAATGTCAGCACCGGCTTGACGTAGCAAGTATCCATGGCCTCGGTCAAACGCCCGGGCTAACACAGCTACCTTAGGATAGGTGTGTTTGACATATTTAGTCAGCTCGACACTTGCTTCTGGGTTATCAATCGCGATAACCAGCATAGAGGCCTCTTCGATACCTGCAGTATGTAGCATGTCTGGCCTAGTGGCATCACCGAAGTATGCTTTAGTTTCAATCCGACGTACAACATCGATTTGTGCCGCTTGATGATCAAGGACAACCGTTTTAACCCCATTGGCCACCAATAAACGGTTAACGATTTGTCCAAATCGACCAATACCAGCAATGATAACGGTGCCTTTCTCTTCGATATTGTCTGCTTCACGATCATTCGATTCAAGCTCGAAGCGAGGCAAAATTACTTTATCAAATAAGATAAAGAGCCCTGGAGTGAGGAACATAGAAAGTGCTACTACCAGAGACAAAGTTTGCGCAACATCCTGTGGAATGACGTGATTTTGCACTGTGAAACTGAGTAACACGAAACCGAATTCACCAGCCTGTGCAAGACTGAGTGTAAATAGCCAGCGGTTGCTGTTTCTGATTCTAAAGATAAGTGCTAACAAATACAGGGTGGCCGCTTTTAGTAGCATAACCCCCAAAGTTAAGCTGATGATAAAAAAGAAGTCGTTGAACAGTATGCCAAAATTGATGCCTGCGCCAACAGTAATGAAGAACAGACCTAACAGCAGACCCTTAAAAGGATCGATATTAGACTCCAGCTCGTGTCGAAACTCACTGTTTGCCAGAACGACACCTGCAAGGAAAGTCCCAAGAGCAGGAGAAAGCCCGACTAAACTCATTAATGCTGCAATACCAACCACTAACATCAAAGCCGTCGCAGTGAAAATCTCTCTAAGCCCTGAGCTTGCGACAAAACGAAATAATGGCCGACTTAAATAGTGTCCACCGACGACCAAACCGATCACTGAACCGACAATCACGAAGGCGTATGCCCATCCAGCAACCAAGCTCAATTCGTCATGATGCTTTGCCGCAGTGCCTACGGTATGCTGTGCTTGTTCGACCAACTCAGGGAGGGTCAGTAACGGGATAAAAGCCAGCATAGGAATAACGGCAATATCTTGGAAAAGCAATACCGAGAAGGCATTTTGCCCGCCTTCGGTTTTGTTCAGCCCTTTCTCGTTAAAGGTTTGTAGGACGATAGCGGTTGAGGAAAGAGCGAAAATCAAACCAATCGCGAGGGCAATTGTCCATGGTTGCTCAAAGACGAGGACGATTGCCGTAATCACAGCAGCAGTGCCGCCTACTTGCAAGCCGCCTAAGCCCAATAGTCGGTTTCTCATTGACCAGAGCATTTTAGGCTCCAGCTCTAGGCCAACCAAAAATAGCATCATAACCACGCCAAACTCAGCGAAGTGTTGAATAGTGGTGGTCTCTTCGCCAACCAAACCTATTATCGGGCCAATGACTACGCCTGCAATCAAGTAACCGAGCACTGAACCAAGGCCCAGCCGCTTAGCGATAGGAACGGCGATCACGGCCGCAATAAGGTAGATGAATGCTTGTAGGAAATAGCTGGTCATTGAACGCCTCCAACAATAATTTCATCAAGGCAGTGGCAAAGTTTCTCTACCTCCGCGGCCTTGTGATAATCAACTCTGTCATCGACTAAGGCGCCCAGTAAATGTTGCCAAGCCTCCACGTGGGACTTAATACGCCCATCTTCTTTCGCAGTACGTGAGCCAAATAAAGCAAATGGCGCTAGGTAATCCATTCCTGTGAGAGCTGCCATTTGCTCTAGAGGATGAAGTAGCTCTCGAATGGTAAAGTGGTTGTAGCCTTCGGATTGATATGCCTCTTCCTGACCACCAGCCGTCAGTGCACATAGGAATTTCTTGCCATGTAAGGCTGTACCGTCATGGCCGTAAGCAAACCCGTACTCCAGTACTAAGTCTTGCCACTCCTTTAAGATGGAAGGCGTTGAATACCAGTACAGTGGGAATTGGAACACAATAACATCGTGATCGATTAAGCGTTGCTGCTCACGATCAATGTTGATGTTGTAAGTGGGGTATTCGTAATACAGGTCTACAGCGGTTACCCCTACAATTTTTTGGCTGGCTTGAAACAGCGGTTGGTTAACTTCGGAACGTCGTTGAGAGGGGTGCGCATAGAGCACTAAAACTTTATTTTTTGACATTATCCAGTTCGCAGATCGTAGACTGAAAGTTTTATTGTGGCATATCGATCAACTTTTAACCATTGGTTACTTTTTGGTGGCTGACGAAATGGTTTCAACCGTCTGTGGATATTTGTCTGAGAACAAATCGAGGAGATCATTCAGATGATCGACGCTCAATGAAGCGTGTTGATTGAATGTGGTTGGCTTACCGTGAGTGACGAGACAAGATGGCATACGCGCATTGCTTGCCGCTTGCAAGTCATACATATAGTCACCCACATAAAGGATTTGCTCTGGGGGCAATTGCCACTCTCTGGCGAGTGCAAGCAATGAATCTGGCGCCGGTTTAGGTGGGAAGTGTTCACGGCTGATGATACGAGAAATATTGAGCTGATTGTGGTCAACTTTACGTTGGGAAGCCTGTTGGCAATTGCGAGTAATAATCGCAGTATGGAGATGATTGAATGCAATAAAGTCCAGTAGTGCGAGGCATCCAGGCATGGGAGTTGATTGTTCGGCATCATCCAATTCGTGCTGCAGTACCAGCTGTTTCGCTCTAAGCGCCGAATGAGAGCAATCCAGCTTGTCGATAAAAGTGAGCAAGTCGACGTCCCTTGGGCAGCCGACTTGAGCTCTTAACCACTGAAAGTCTAGGTTTGAGCTGACCAAGGTGTTGTCCAGATCAAAGACAATCGCTTTAATTTTGGCAATGTCCAGAGGAATGACATCCATGGCACTTTCCTGATTGTGGTTTAAGCAAATTCTTGTTCCAAGTAGGCAACAATATCAGAAGACTCGTACATCCATTCCACTTTGCCTTCTTTTTCAATTCTTAAGCAAGGTACTTTCACTTTGCCACCACCAGCTTCCAACTCTGAACGGTGGGCTGGGTTTGCTTTCGCATCACGCAGTTCAATATTGACAGATTGACGCTTCATGGCTCTGCGAACTTTCACGCAAAATGGGCATGCCTCAAACTGGTACAAGGCAAGCGATTGTGCTTTTTCATTGACCGCTTGTTGCTCTTCTTGTGAACGCTTCACCCCTTTTGGTGAAAATACAAAGTTAAGCAAGAGGATAATACGGCCAAGGAACCAACGGATAAACTTCATAATATTCCTTTAAAATACAGATAAATAGTACGACTTTAGTGTGGGTGTTGCCCCACTTTTGTATTGCTAATAATGAGCGCTGGCATTGTACCCAAGTTACCGATTAATTAGTACTTATCTTGTGCTGCTTAGTGACTGTTATACCCAGTCGTTTTGCCAGTCTAATTAAGTTTGCTCGGTCGGTTTTTAGTTGTCGTGCGGCTTTTGCCCAGTTGTACTCTGCTTCAGTCAGGGCAAGAGTGATGAGCTGTCGCTGATATTCTTCTGTTGACTCGCGCAGCCCTTTAGTCCAGTCGATGGTAGGCATGCTCCCTGTTGAGCTAGGGATTACCACGGAGTCTTCGACAGGGAGAGAATGGAGTTCGCCTATATCATCAATAGAAACGGTGATCAGCTTACGGTTGTTACCTCTCGCTCGAGCTTTTAGAGCGGCGCGGTTGATTACATGTTCTAGCTCTCTTACGTTACCCGGCCAGTTGTAGCGCGACAGTAACAGCTGAGCTTCTTTCCCTAGCTTGATTTGGACGATACCTAGCTTGCGACGAGCTTGCTCTAGGAAATAACCGGCTAACAGGACAATATCCCCTTCTCGCTGACGAAGCGGCGGTACGTTGATTGGGTAAACACTGAGGCGGTGGTAGAGATCGGAACGGAAACGACCTTGGCTGACTTCTTCCTTCAAATTACGGTTAGTCGCTGCGAGCACACGCACATCGATTGTCTCGACCTTGTCCTGACCAACCGGCTGGATTTCGTTGTTCTGTAAAGCCCGAAGGATTTTGCTTTGTGCGGCAAGTGGTAGTTCACCTATCTCGTCGAGAAACAGGGTACCACCATCTGCAAGCGCAAATTTGCCCAGCCGTGATTTATCAGCCCCAGTGAATGCGCCTTTTACGTGCCCAAACAATTCACTTTCAACTAAGTTCTCAGGGATGGCTGCACAGTTGACGTAGACTAGAGGCTGTTTACGACGATGAGACAAATGGTGAATGCTGCGCGCGACTAACTCTTTGCCTACCCCTGTTTCGCCATTGATCAGAATGTTGAAGTTGGATGGAGCAACGACCTCTATATCGGACTTTAACGTAGCCATCTTATCGCTTGCGCCAATAATCTCTCCCCCTTCACGCTCCCATGCATCTTCATTGAGTTCTTCAAATCGTTGTTGAGTCTGTTTGGCCTGCTGCTCAAACTGACTGACAGTCATCGCAACTTTGAGAGTTGAGGCCACGATTGCAGAGAGAGCGTCTAAACTGCGAGTAGGGATCTGGTCAAAAACATTGGGGGTCAAACTATCGAGAGTCAAAATGCCAAGTAACTTGTCAGCATACAGTAAGGGTAAGCCCATACAGGCGTGCATGGGTAAATCACCATCGCAATCAAGAAGTAAGTTATCGAATGGGTCAGGAAGTTCACAATCCGCATCGAAGCGTACAGCGGATTTTGAAGCGCAAATGGCCTCAAACCTAGGGTGTTCATCGACTCTAAAGCGGCGTCCCAATGTATCCCTTGTTAGCCCTTGAATCGCGAGGGGCACCAAGGTGTCTCCTTGTAAGGAGAGCAATGCAACGCTGTCACACTGGATAGCTTTTCGGATAGCATCAAGCAATTTATTGAAACGGTCATGTTCATTGTGACCTGTTGCTAGGCCGATTGTCATATCAATCAGAGTGGATACTGAAATATCTTGCATGGTACAGCTAGGCTCCTGAATACGTAGTTTACGTTGGCTGAGAATAGAATGAAGTAAAAGTAACCAGTATCATTATGTGATTATTTTATTATAGAGTCATTTAGACATGGTTCAACAGTGTCACTATGACTTTTTAATAACGAATAATGCTTGATAATCCAATTGATTAGGCCATGTTCCAACTTGGCATCAATTGTGCTCTTGGAAGGGTAAAAAGATAATACCCATATGAGGAGAAAATGAAAATGCTCAACAATCAACATATCGAAGTCGTAAAAAGTACTATTCCTTTGCTTGAAGGTGCGGGCCCGGCTTTGACACAGCATTTTTACCAACGCATGTTTTCGCACAACCCTGAGCTTAAAGATATTTTCAATATGACGCATCAGAAAACCGGTCGCCAAAGTGTTGCGCTATTTGAAGCCATAGCGGCTTACGCGAAGAATATCGAAAACCTTGATGCACTGACTTCCGCAGTTGAACGTATAGCGCACAAGCATACTAGCTTTAATATTCAAGCGAAGCATTATCAAATTGTAGGGCACCACTTGATTGAAACATTACGAGAATTGGCGTCAGAGGCTTTTACTAAAGAAGTGGAAGAAGCTTGGACAGCGGCCTACCTATTTTTAGCAAAAGTATTTATTGATCGTGAAGGGGAGCTGTACCTTCAGCGTAAACAAGCGGTGGGCGGTTGGGAAAACGCACGAGAGTTTGTTGTAAAGAAGAAGCAGCCAGAATCAGAATTTGTGACCAGTTTTGTGCTTGATCCAGTGGATGGTAGTGATGTTCTAGATTACTACCCAGGTCAGTATGTGGGGGTAGAAGTGAAGCCTTCCTCTGGTGAGCACAACGAGATTCGCCAGTATTCTTTGTCGCAAAAAGCTAACGGCAAAAACTACCGCATTTCTGTGAAGCGTGAAGTGGGAGAGCATCATGGTCTAGTGTCTAATTTCTTGCACGCAGAAGTGAGTGAAGGCGATACGCTTCATTTGTATGCGCCAGCAGGTGATTTTTATTATCAGGAAAAAGAGGCACCAGTTGTCCTTATCTCGGCGGGTGTTGGCGCAACGCCAATTCAGGCGATGTTGCAAACATTGGCAGATATGGGCAAAAAAGACGTGTCTTACCTCTATGCATGTCACAGTGCTGACCAGCATACGTTTAAGCAAGAGACAGAGCAGTTGGTTAGAGAGAATAGCTGGCAGCAATATACCTGGTACCTGGATGGCCAAGCGCATTTCTCAGGTCAGATGAGCTTGTCTGCAGTGGAAACCGAATTACCACTCAGCCGCGGCGACTTTTACCTGTGTGGTCCCGTCGCATTCATGGAAGTCATGGTTAAACAATTAGAGGAATTGGGCGTGTCGCGAGATCGTATTCATTATGAGGTCTTCGGTCCTCACGCCTATCTATAAAGGTCAAAAAGGGCTTCCTGAAAAGGAAGCCCTTTGAGGTATTAGCTGAAGATTTTTTTAAACCAGTCCCAAATCGGATGGTGAGGCTTTGATATCGGAGAATTTTCTGAACCGAGGTAATAACTGGCAAGAAACTGAGTTCGAATCGTGTCTACATCCAAACCAGATAAGTCACCTTGTAATTGTGCTGTTGTTTCAGCATGGTCATTAGCAAGGCTGAAGTCCATTTTGAGGTAACCTTGGACGTAGAGCCATACATGAGTAACCAGAGTCAGCATCTGGTAATCTTGATATTCAAAGCGTTTAGCGTTGTCTGTACCGAGGTTTTCGTGCAGTGCTTGCCACATGACCTTGACGGCTTCGCGATTGACCTCAACACGTGACAGACATTCAATATGTGCTTTGGTCATAATACCGAGTAAATGGGATTCGTCTGCACTGTCTGGTTTATGCTGCTTCACTTTCTCGAATAAGGTAGTGTGTTGTTGCAAAAACTGTTGCCACAGGGCTGGGTTTTCGGCTACTGCGTTAATGGCATCGGCACCTATCGACGCAAATGCCTGATGAAGATCAGTCATTGGATTGCAGTGTCTCAATCTGAACTTCAAATGAGCCTTTATCACAGTCAATGAAGAGGCTATTGCCAGTAATCATGATTGATAAATCCATACCACGTTCAACCACTTCTGATAAAGACTCAATACCCTCTGAGCTGAGGCGATAAATATGAGCGTCGTACTGATGGGATTTATTCTTTGTTTGCTCCCACCAGACATCGGACTTACTTGTGAATGTGAATATATCCACTCGTTTGGCTAAGCGTGTCGCTTTCTTAATACGATCCAGCGAAGGCTCACCGATTTCAATCCAGTGCAAAATAGAATCATCTAGATCCTTTATCCAGAGATCAGGCTCTTCAATCGATGACAGACCTTTAGTAAAAGCCAACTCAGGCTGATATTTAATACAATAAGCCAATATACGAGCAACCATCCTTGGAATCGTTTCAGAGGGATGTTGCGCAATAGTGAGTTGTGGGGAGTCGTACACATCTCGGTTGGTGTCCGAGAGAGAGATACGAAACTTATAAATGGTGGGTTTGAGTGCCATAGTTATTTGCTACACATAAAAAAATAGCCAGCGTGATGCTGGCTATTGTAAATCTTTTCCAGTTTAAAATTAAACTAGTTTGATGTTCTCAGCTTGAGGACCTTTTTGGCCTTGAGATACAGTGAACTCAACTTTCTGACCTTCAACTAGAGTACGGAAGCCGTCACCAGTGATTGCAGAGAAGTGAGCGAAAACGTCAGGGCCGTTTTCTTGTTGGATGAAACCAAAACCTTTAGTTTCGTTGAACCATTTAACTGTACCAGTAACAGTATTAGACATAATATGTATCCTTGATAAATCTTTGTAAAAGCCATGACGGCAACGATAGCGTGGAAAAGGAGATTGCTATTGCGCACGACGTTACGGAAGAGATACAAGAAATCCAACGAAACGGCGAAATAAAAACAAGAACCGTTTTCTAGCTGCCATCCAGTCTAAAGCTAAGTGGAACTAAGTCAATAAAATTCATATGATACTTTTCAGTTACCAAGGTCTTTTCATCCAAAATTTGCGCTAGGTAGAGTTTCGAAAATATTACTGATTAGGCTGTAGATAGTGTAACATTCTTTTGTATGGTGATTTATCCTGCTAAATTCAGGTTTGGTGAGTGGGTTGTCATCAGTATCTAGTTATTTATAAAACATCGATAGGACAAAGTTATGGGCAAGAGATCCAGAAAAAATAATTTGCCGAATGAGTCGCTTCAGGCGCATTTAGAGGTCGGACGAGGTGAAATAAAAGACAATGCACTAAAAGCAGTCGTTACTAGTCCACTTTTTAAAACACGAGTTGAACAAGCGAAAAAAGGAAAAGGGAGCTTCTCACGTAAGACGAAACATAAGGGTAAAGAGCCCTATTCAAAAGCGGCTTAAAAGTCATTTTTGAATAGGGCTCTTTAAGAGTTAACGTTCGATTTTTGGAGAGTAAATTGAGTAAGCGGTGACCTGCCCCGCGACAATAGCTGAAAACATGAACAGTGCAGAAAGGCCAATACTTGGAATAGGCAAAATAGATTGTTCAAACACGGATTGCCCCGCACTGACAAGGACTCGACTTCCTGGTACGAGAATAATAATCCCTTGCACAATGTAGATGGATCCGGTTAAGTCCATTTTCTTTGCTACCCATGTACCATATAAGGTAATCAAAACGGTGGTTATCCATGTGCCGACGACCCACCCACTTTCAAACCCTAGATAGAATGGCCCCCACATCCCCAACACCGCCACGGGTAAACCCAATAAAATGTCTGTTGGTCTGGCGTTAAAAATGATGCCAAGAGAGACTGAAATCAGAAACAAACCTGAAATATGGAGCCAAGTGGGTATCTCATTAATATAAGCAGTGACATCTGCTTGCCCCCAAATGGACTCACCTATATTCAAGCCCATGATAATACCGACAAAGAGCTTGATAAGAGTGAGTGAGCTTTGCCCCAGTAAACTGGTGCCGGAGACTAAATCATTGAAAGCGAGACATTCAAGTGAGTTAGCAATCGACAAGCCAGGCACGAAGAGAACGATGGCGGCGATACATAGAGCCCAGACTGGAAGATCGGAACTTGTACTGGCAAAAAACGCCACCAAGATGCCTGTGACCAACGCAGCAACAAACTCAACAGCTATAGAGCGCCTTGCTTTACAAACTTGTTGTGCCAACCACGCTAGGAAGCCAAGAAAAATGGATATATACACGGCCTCTAATGTACTGCCAACCAGCATAAGGTACGCAGGAGGAATACCCATATTCGCCAAAGCAGTCACCCATTTAGGGTAACCTACGGGCTCCGGGACAGGCTCTTTACTTGGCTGATTAATCCGAATAATAGTATTTGCCAGCAAACTAAGGTTAATGGACGCCGGCTGGTGCCGTTTCATGACCACCGCATTGTTATCGTCAGGGAATTGATAATTGACCGTTGTCGGTGTGGCCTGAATCATGACATCCACGCTATGTTTACGGGCATAAAATTGGGTATATTTTTCTAATTTATATGGCGCGCAGCCACTGCGATGTAGGGTGTCGCCGATCTCAACGATCTTTTTGATTCTGTACTCTGAAGGCATGGTATGTAGTACGAAATATTGAATGCGCGCAAAGGTAACAAAGCCCTATGGTCTATTCGAGTCTAAATCTACCGAACAGTGGCTAGAGTCACACTCTTTTTGATATTTCAAAAGATAGTGAATTTTAAAAGTGAAAACTTAGGTTTCAGAAGCCCATTTTACGACTCAATCGATGGCTAAAAATGCATCTGATCACAAAATTACCAATGAGTATAGATGTAAACGTTGTTACTTAAATGTAACTCTTTGTTTCTCTTTTGGCTTGAATTGTGTGCTTTGGGCTTGAGTAGCAAGGAACCTTACTTATTGTTTTTTTAACCACTATTTTACATATGTTACAGAGCCATCAGCTGTACAAAAAATGTATCATTTTAGGGGTTGTAATTCGTATTGGATAGGCGAAAATATGCACAAAATGAGTTTGCAAAAATGAAAGGAAGCTTTTTCCAAGTTTAAAAAGCGAGGCAATGATGAAACTATTTCTGATAATAATGGCGTCAATATCAGCAGGTGTACTATCCGCTGATCACCTTCACTCTTTCATGTTAGGTCTGTCTATCTCTGCTCTAGCGGTAGGTAGTTGTTACTGGTTTGCATTCAGAACGACGCGTTTCCCTCAGCTAGCGCTGTTGCTACTTATTTGTGGCATGCTTTCTAAATTAACTATTACCGTGGTCGGTGTGAGCTGGAGCATGTCGGAAGAGTTAATAACCTCACCACTAGTATTTGCATTGTCGTACCTGTTCTTCTCTTTAGTAGTGACTTACTTGTGGTTCAGCTATCGAGACAGCATTACACCTAATCCGAAGAAGGTGCAGGAAGCACAAGCATAATCGTTAATCTTGCCCAAATTGATAAAGCCAGTGTTGTGAACACTGGCTTTTTTGTATTAACTTTCCGGTATATGGAGTCAAACTCTCATAATTTAGTAAAACTTTCTAATAAGAGTAACGATTGATTACAAAGCAAATAAATATCATTGCGGTTTGTTTATATTCGGAACAATATAAAAACTCTAATTGTGACTTAAGTTGGTAACGTCCCATGAAAAAAACGTTTCTCCTCAAAGCAGCCCTTTTCTCCTCAATTGCTGTGTCATTGAGTGCACTTGCTGCACCAAGCATTATTCCTGATCCCCCTACACTAGGGGCAAAAGGGTATGTTCTTATTGACTATAACACCGGGCAAGTATTGGTCGAAAAAAATGCGAATATTAAGTTAAATCCGGCCAGCTTAACCAAACTCATGACCGCTTATGTAGCTGGGCAGGAAGTTAAAGCAGGTAATATCACGCTAGATGATCAAGTTGTGATCAGTAAAAATGCTTGGGCGAAAAACTTCCCTGATTCATCAAAGATGTTCATCGAAGTGGGTACCACTGTTCCGCTCATAGATTTGTATCGAGGTCTGATCGTGCAATCGGGTAATGATGCCAGCGTGGCGATTGCAGAGTACGTCGCTGGAAGTGAAGATGCCTTTGTCAACCTGATGAATTCGTGGGCTGAAAAGCTTGGCCTAGAGAATACTGCTTACACCAATCCACACGGTTTGGACAGTAACGGCCTATACTCGACACCGTTGGATATCGCTAGATTAGGCCAAGCGATTATTCGTGATTTACCGGATATCTACCCTCTCTACAGCGAAACCTCATACACATACAATGGTATTACCCAATACAATCGAAATGGTTTACTGCGAGATCGCAGTATGAATGTTGATGGTATGAAAACCGGCTATACCAGTGGGGCTGGTTACAGTTTGGCTACTTCAGCGACTAACGGGGATATGCGTTTGATTGCTGTTGTGATGGGTGCAAGTAGCACTAAAAGTCGTGAATCAGAAAGCAAGCAATTGTTAAGCTATGGCTTTCGATTCTTCGAGACAGTATCACCGACGAAAGCGGGTGATATCGTTACGGAAGCAAAAGTCTGGATGGGTGAACAAGATAAGTTGAGTGTAGGTGTGGAGCAAGACGTCTATATGACCTTGCCAAAAGGTAGTGCAGGCAAACTTACGGCGGAAGTAGAGTTTGACCGTGAGTTGGTGGCTCCTATTCGTTCTGGAGAAAAAGTCGGTAAGATAATCTACGGCGTTGAAGGAGAGGAAGTCGCTACGGTGGACCTTGTCGCCCAAACGGATGTGGACGAGGGAAGCTTGTTTAAAAAAGTACTCGATTGGTTTAAACGTTTGATCTCAAGCTGGTTCTGATTGAGAAGCGGATGTGTGCAGCATCCGCTTTTTAGTTCGCTTTAGATCATCAATTTGAGAATCTTGTTTTTTCTAATGACATGGTGATGAATCACGGCAAGGATATGAAGCGTGACTAATGAGGCAAGAATAAGGCAGGAGAATCGGTGTACTTTAAAGAAAAATGAGCTTACCTCGGGTTCGGTAATGAAGTGGTTAATTTCAATAACCCAGAAAAAATAATAAGGGTGCTCTAACATAAGAAAGCCTGATGTAAATACTCCAAACATTGTGAAATACATTAATGAATGTATCAGCTTAGCCATATTTTTCTGAAAGCTTGAGGTGTTTAGTTCATCATTAAAGCTTGGTCTAAAATATTTCCAAACCCATCGGGCTAAAAACACTGGAACGGCAATAGTGGCGAGAGACATATTTAATGTCGATAAGAAATTAAATGTCGGTGAGCCTACAGTCGTGAAGTGCATCCCATAGCCTGCTATTGTTGTGTATAAGATGATGATAGCCATCAGCCAATGAAATACCTTGGAAGCTCTATCATAGCTAAAATCGCTTATGTTCATATCTTCCCTCAATATTTACACCAGATAGAATCAATTATTATTTGCCCACTAAAATATAAAAATAACATATGATAATGCCATTATTTTATATTGCTAATTAAGTGAAGATCTAACGAAAAAAATTTAATATTGGCAACTGGTTGTTATTATTTTGGAAGGGTAGTCCCGAATAGATTCATGGAAGAATATCCATTAATAAACCTACAACTGGTTTTACTGTTGATTTATTACTGGAGTTAATCATTGCCTTGTTAGTTATGTCTAAGTCAATGACTGACCATCAAAGTCGCTATGCTTTCAAGAGCGGTGCGTGTCGAGCCAACCAAACTTTTAACTAACGTTAACGCCTTGCTGACATCTCCGAGAAAGAAAGTGCACAGAATCCCCCTCATTAAGCAATACAAGGATTCACCAATGGAATTTACTGAGAAGGATAGAGAGGCGCTGTACAACACGTGGATGTCTCAGAAATCTAAAATGCGTCTCACACAAATGGAGTTTGCTAAAAAGTTAGGGATCAGCCAATTGAACTTTTCGCAGTTGTTGCGCGGAGAAGAGCCTTTGACTATGTCGTTTATTAGCCATTTTTGTCGATTGCTTCACCTAGATGCGAAACAGATTTTTCCTTCCCTCAAGGAAGCTAATGAAAACGGACCTAAGGTGGTCTACCTTCAAAGTCGCATGAGTGTTGATGGCGAAATTCAGAATGCTTACATCGAAGGTAATCAAATAGTGGTCGAATACGCTCACACGGTGAATTAAGCATAATGTTAGTTAATGGTGATCGCGCTTTGTACGACAAGCAGTTTCAATGATACCCTAAGCTAAGAATGAGTTCTGAGCAGCCCTACCATCATGCTAGAAAAAGAAAACCTTATAAAATTAGCCCGCGTCCAGATGCCATTTGGCAAATATGCTGGGCGTGCTCTAATCGACCTCCCTGAAGAGTATTTGCTTTGGTTTGATAAAAAAGGCTGGCCGAGTGGTGAACTTGGGCAGCTATTGCAACTTTGTCTGGCGTTGAAAATCGAAGGGTTAGACAGTGTGGTAAAGCCCTTAAAGCGAATGTAATCGACCAAAAAATCTCTCCATTGTAATGAAAAAGACTGACTATGAATTTTGATATTGATGCATTGAGGCATCACCAGCTGGTCGAAGATGGTCCACTAGAAGGGTGCTACATTCATCAGCCTGCCCAAGGTAGCCATCAAGATGATAAGGCTGTGTTAGCTGAGCGCCAAGCGTTGGAAAAGATGGGCTATCAAGTAATGCAGGTTCAAGCGAAAGGTAAAACAACAACGTTTGCCGAAGCAATGCAAAAGTTTGCGAGGCAGAGTGGTCATCAGCCGAAGTAATAATCTACCTAATTTAGCAGTTGCAACTAAAGCCTCTTTCTTACTCCTAAAAGACTCATTGTCTTCATTTGAAAAGTCCGAATATTGGGTTTGATTCATTTCTGCCCCAAAACGTTTCAGGCGGTATAGATCTGGAAAAATGCACATTACTTATTAAATAACTACCTAGGACCTTCAGTGGTTGCAAAATAAGCAACTACTGCCATCTAAGCCATTCTATAGATGTTCTCGACTAGATAATCAATCAACAATCTCACACGTGTCGGCAAATACTCTCTGGATGAGTAATAAACCCAAATTGTGGTCGGTGCGCCCCAATATTGTTTCATAATGGGCTTTACCTCGCCTGAGACCAATTCGTCTCGAAATAACCAGCTACCAAGCATAGAGATCCCAGCCCCCGCTAATGTTGCTTGTTTGGCCGCAGCGAAGTTATTGACCACAAGTCTGCCATTAGGCTCGTAGAGTTTGGCATGCTCAGCATCGTTTATACGCCAGTAATGAAAACGTCCACTGGTGAGCGAACGCACAGGAATGCAGTGGTGATTGGCAAGATCCTCTAGTGCCTTTGGTTCGCCATATTGCGCTAAATAGCTTGGGGCTGCATAGATACCGATGTCTTGTGTCAGTAGCGGTCTTGCGATAAGTCGAGAGTCTTGATTTATGGCGACACCAATCCCCAAATCAAACCCGTGTTCAACCAAGTCCACGTTACGATCATCAAAATGTAAATCACAATTGATTTGCGGATACTTAGCCATAAACTCGATGACCAGCGGCAGTATGTGCTCCTGCCCGATTGAACTGGAGGGTAAGTTAATTTTTATGGTGCCAGCGGCTGCACTGGAATGCTCGGCCAGTTGTTCAATAGTGGTTTGTATCGATTCCATTGACGGAGTGAGACTCTCTGCCAGCTGCTGGCCCGTTTGCGTCAAGCTAAGAGAGTGAGAGGAGCGAAAGAACAGTTTAACTTGCCACTCTTGTTCTAGCTTTGTGATGGCTTTACTGACCGCGGGTGCGGAGATCCCTAACTCCCTCGCTGCGGCTGCAAAACTACCACTTTTCGCGACTTGAATAAATATCGGTAACTGAGTTGGAAGTGATTTCATTAACTAATGGTTATCTTAAAAGTAAATAAGTAAAACCTACAAGTTAACAATATTCTGGTCAATACTAAGCTCAAAATATCAACCGAGTGATAGTGAGATCAACATGACATTACCCACCCTTCATCAAGCGATTATTTCTAATGACTATGAGCGATTTATTCAGCTTATTGAACAAGATAGTGATGTGAACCAACTCGATCCTTCGATGGGCAATGCTCCACTACACATTGCTGCCCAGAAGCACGATGAAAAGTGGGTGTTAGGTTTGATTGAGGCCGGTGCATTTATCAATCTTCAAACACCTAAGCATGGCGTTACCCCATTGATGGTTGCGGTATGGCATCGTAAGCCATCAGTGGTGAAGGCGCTTCTTGAACAGCCGCTTATTAATATTGAGCTCGTATCAACATTTGGTCTAAAAGCACTGGATTTGGTTGATTTCGGAGCGAGTAAAAAGGACGTATTTGGGCAAACACAAGCAAATGATCTTCAGCTGCTGTTTACTCGGTATTTCAATCAACGTGAAGATCTTGAATCTTCACTTGCGGCCTATCAGGTTGTCACTGATTCGGGGAATAATGATGAGCAAAAAGCCGCTCAATTAAAGGCATTGTCTGAATGGTCTTCTCTCAATACCCCATCACCTGTCACCGCTTCTGGTAATGATGAACATACGGCAGTGATGGTAGCAGCACGAGATGGCCTAACACACTCACTGAAGATCTTGATGGAGCAAGGTGGTGATCAAACTATTCCTGATCACTACATGAAAGCCATTCCACTTCACAAAGCGGCATACAACGGCAGGGCAGACGTTATTCGCTTGCTTTCTGACTATCCGGGATTTTGCGAAACCTTAAATGCACAAGGGCCGAACAACGGATACACCCCATTACATGATGCGGTGTGGCACGGCCATGTTGAAGCAGCAAAGGCATTGATAGAGGTGGGTGCTGATACTGAAATAAGAGCCTTTGATGGTCAAACTCCGTTAGACCTTGCCAAGGAATATCACTACCAAGAGATTATCGATTTATTGGAGAGAAAATAATGAATGTACTTGTTGTTTATTGGCACCCAGAGCCACAAAGTTTTAATGGTGCGATGTTTCGACGCGCGGTAGAAAGCCTCGAAGCGGAGGGTCATTATGTGAAAACCTCTGATTTACATGAAATGGCGTTCAATCCAGTATCGGGCCGTCATAACTTTGCTAGTCAACATGATGGAGCGTTTTTCAAACAACAGCTTGAGGAGATGTATGCCACTGAGGTTGGTGGTTTTTCTGCCGACATTGAAGTTGAGCTTGAGAAGCTTGAGTGGAGCGACTTAGTTATCTTTCAGTTTCCTTTATGGTGGTTCGGTCTGCCAGCGGTGTTGAAGGGCTGGGTAGACCGCGTGTTTGCTATGGGCAAAGTATATGGCGGTGGACGCTTCTATGGGGACGGCGTGTTTAAGGGTAAAAAAGCGATGCTCAGTGTCACCATGGGCGGTCCTGAAGACTTATATGTAAAAGGGGGCTGGAACGGCGACCTTGATGCTATATTGCGTCCTATTCATCGTGGAATATTAGAGTTTACAGGCTTCTCTGTCTTGGCTCCGCAAAAAGTCTTTGGTCCGGCACGCATGGCCCAGCAAGAGCGCGAATCGGAGCTCGATGAGTACGCAGCAAGGTTAGCTACGATTTTTGATGAAGTGCCGATCCAAGTAGGTGAATATTAAAAAGACTTGTAGTGGCCAAAAACATTTGGCCACGTGAAACAACGAACTCTAAAAAGTTTAAGGCTTTTATGTGGTGGAATGCTTTGGGGTTTTGGAGTTGGATAATGGTTTTCTTTCTGGCTATCCTCGAGAAAGGTCTAGGTATTGGAATCTGACTGAATACAACTACATTATCCGCACCTCAACTAAGCCTGTTCGCTAGTGCGATTTAATTCGTCGCACTGGCTCGAAAGTGTCCAAAAGTGAACTAAAGAGTCAGACCGCTAGGCTGACTCTTTTTGTCAAAGTTAGAAAATAGCAAGATAAAGAGGCTAGCTATTTAGCGCTTTGATTTATCTATATGAATAGGTCTGGTTGTAATAATGCGTCGGGGTTATTTATTTTCTGTGGGTTGTCTATACTTGTAACAACGACAAAATTATGGTTGAGACTCGTCAGGATATCTTATGGAAGAGACAAACTACCTGAAGTCAGAATTATACAATCTTGTATCCAAAGATGACTCCATCTTTGAGTTCATATATCAGTATGCCCTAGATGGTATTTGGTATTGGGATACGGTCGATGGCAATAATGAATGGATGAGCCCTGGCTTCTGGGAGTTACTTGGCTATGACCCTCAAGAAATGGAGCATCTGGCCTCTGAATGGCAAGACATTATTAATTCTGAAGATCTAGAAACGGCCATCGTCAATTTTCAAAAGCATTGTGAAAACCCTGAACACTCTTACGATCAAGTTGTACGGTATCAACATAAAGATGGCTCAACCATTTGGGTTCGATGTCGTGGTGTTGGAATACGTGATGAGACAGGTAAAGTCATCAGAATGCTTGGAGCTCACACCGATGTCACTCAAATCAAGCTAGCTGAAGAGCAACTCAAAGAAGCGAATGAGCAGCTCAAAAAAGCGAATGCACAGCTTGAAAAAATGAATTTACAAGATCACATGACTAAGCTCCTAAATCGTAATGGGCTGGAAAAGAAATTTGAAGAATTATTAGCCTTATGCAAGCGCAAAAAGTTACCACTTAGTATTTCTGTCATAGACGTCGATAACTTCAAGGCGATCAATGACAAATATGGGCACCTTGTTGGCGATGAATTTCTTATTATCATTGCGGATTCAATTAAAAGGGCACAGAGAACAACGGATGCATGTGCTCGGCTAGGTGGGGATGAGTTTATGGTACTTATGCTGGATGCCGATCTGGATCAAGCAAAGCAAGGTGCGGAAAGAATTCGATCTACCATACAAAAACAGTTTGTTGAACCCTATGCACTAACCGTGAGTATTGGCGTGTCTTCTATCAACTATCAAGAGTTGGCTTTATGCCAATCCGATAAAGAAAGCATACAAAATATCTTGCGACATATGATAAAAATAGCCGACAAAGCAATGTATCAGTCTAAGGCGTCAGGTAAGAACACGGTATCAAGCCATGCAATTAAAACTATCTCTTACGTTGTTCCACCACATATATCGGACTTGTATAGCCGTGAGATAAAGAGCTGAAAAATAATAAACGCTTATCAGGACAATTTGCCGTAATAATGTTCAGAGATAGCAATCATCCAGTGTGAACAGATGATTTTTTATTTATTGGTTTTATACAAATCTGGCGCTGATAATTGCAGGTCTTGATAGTGTTTTAAATCATGAAAGCGAAGGTATTGCGCTATGTGGGGAGTTTAATCTCTAGGTGACTTACCCAAGTGTGTCGTGGCGTTTCTGCTTGAGACTGTATTGCATCAACGACAAAGTCCACGAAGAGCTTTACTCGTAAAGGCATATATTCACGTTGATGGTAGAGAAGGTAAACTCCTTCGTTTTGTGGGCGAAAGCTGGGAAAAATAGGAACTAACTCTTCACTTTTAAGCCAGTCTCGGGCGATAAAATGAGGAATTTGGGTGAGCCCTAACCCTTGAGCACAAAGCTCTGCCATTGATTCACCATCATTAACGACAATGCTCCTGGCTGTTTCGATTCGGTGAGTATGTTCAGTGGTAGCAAGTCTCAGCCCGAGTAATTTTCCGGTTTGTCTAAAGCGAAAGCGTATCCAAGTGTGTTGGTGAAATTCCTCCGGTCCTCTGGGTGCACCGTATTGCTCAAGGTATTCTTTGCTCGCACAAATCAAGTAATCGATAGGACTCAGTTGTCGAGCGATCAGCTGCCGATCTTGCACAACACCTGACCTAATTGATATATCGACGCTTTGATCAATCATATCAACGTAAGAGTCATCGTAGCAGATGTCTAAGTCAATACTTGGGTATTGACGACGAAACTCTTTGAGCAAAGGCTGGATATAACGGCGCCCATAAGAGACAGGCAGGTTAAGTTTTAATGTACCTGATGGTGAACTGTTTGCATGTTTTAAATCTTTTTCACAAGTGCTGAGTTCTTCAATAACTCGTCTTGCGGTTTGTTCATACTGCTGGCCAGCAAGTGTTAACTTAAGTCGCCGGGTTGAGCGGAGAAATAACTGTACGCCAAGTTCGGACTCCAACCTATGCACGGCTTTACTGACGGTCGATGGGTCGCTGCCGTACTTTGTCGCTGCTGCCGCGAAGCTTCCTGTGTCTAACGTTGCAATGAAAAACCGTAACGAGCGTAGTTTATCCATGCCAACTCCATTATTTATTCGTGAATATTATTCACTATAGATATGTAAGCATGCCACTTCAATCATTAAAGATACCCGATAAGATAGTGATAACTATTTTGTTTCAACAGTGGAGTAAACAATAATGATTGGAAAACTTAAAGTCCGCATCGCGGCGCTATGTACACTGATTCTCGCCTTAATTGTATTGGGGCCAACCGCATCGGCAGCAGACAAGAAGATTGGTATCTTGGTCTATGATGGCGTTCTCACATCAGATGTGACAGGACCACTGGAAGTATTTGGGGTTGCTGACCGATTAACCTGGTTCAGTGACTATGATGTAGTGACGGTTTCCGTTACGAATACGACTACAGTGACAACAGAAGAAGGATTAAAGCTGGGGGTGGACACTTGGATTGGAGAGTCCCCTAAGCTTGATGTATTAATACTCACGTCGAGCTACGATATGGATCCATTGATCAACAATAAGGCTTTGATTAACTATATTTCCTCTACCGCCAAAAACGCAGAGTGGATGGCAAGCAATTGCTCAGGGGCGTATTTGTTAGCTGAAGCTGGTGTGTTAAATGGCAAGCAAGCGACGACATGGGCAGGAGGTGAGGGTGATTTTCAAAGTGACTATCCAGAAGTTAAGGTACTGAGCGATAAAAATTATGTTGTGGATGGTAATGTACTTACATCCAATGGCAGTTTGGTTAGCTATCAAGCTGCGTTAAAGCTGTTACATTTAATGAGCTCTCAATCTAAAGCTCAGGAGGTGGCGGATACGTTACAATACTCTCGCTTCTCCAATCAGGCTTTTTAGGAATAGCGTGCAGGGTTCAGCAATAGGCGAAGAACAAGGTAATCACAATGCAGCAAATAGGTAATCAGAGTTTAGTGTCTTTCATGGTGTCGGATCAGGACAGAAGTGTTGCGGTTTACAACCCCGCGACGCAAGAGCTGCTGGGTTATGCACCGGTTTTCACTCAGGAGGAAATCGAACAAGGAATTGTTCGGGCTCATAACGCTCAGAAAGAGTGGGCCAAGCTGACTGGTAAACAGCGAGCGGCCATCCTGCAGCGTTGGTTTCGATTACTGGTTGAAAACCAAGATGACCTCAGTCGTTTAATGACACTAGAACAAGGTAAGCCACTAGCGGAAGCGAAAGGTGAAGTGCTCTATGGCGCGAGCTTTGTTGAGTGGTTCGCTGAAGAAGCAAAACGCACTTATGGTGAAACCATCCCAGCGCCAACGCCGGACAAGCGTATGGTGACTATTAAGCAGCCAGTGGGTGTCGCAAGTGCGATTACGCCGTGGAACTTCCCCATAGCAATGATTACTCGTAAAGCTGCGCCAGCTCTTGCCGCTGGGTGTAGCTTTATCGTCAAGCCCGCTGAACTGACTCCTCTGTCTGCATTTGCGGTTGCAGAGCTTGCTTATCAATCGGGTATTCCCCGAGACTTGCTGCAAGTCGTACTTGGGGAAAGAGCATCTGACGTTGGGGAGTTATTCACGTCACACCCATTGATTCGTAAGCTTTCTTTCACGGGTTCAACCCGTGTCGGTAGCCTCTTAATGCAGCAGAGTGCCTACGATATTAAACGCACTTCAATGGAGTTGGGTGGTAACGCTCCGTTCATCGTATTTGATGACGCGGACATAGACGCTGCGGTTGATGGAGCCGTGGCATCTAAATTCCGTAATGCAGGCCAGACGTGCGTATGTGCCAATCGTTTCTACGTTCATCGCAATGTATACGATGAATTTGTGGCTAAATTTGATGAAGCGGTAAAACAGCTCAAACTTGGTAACGGCTTGGAAGAAGGCGTCAATATTGGGCCTGTCATTAGCCAAGTCGCCAAAGAGGGTATTGAGAGTTTAATTCAAGGGGCGATTGAACAAGGGGCGCAGCCTGTTTCACCTATAGTGCCTCAATCTGGTCAGTTTATCGCGCCGGTTATCCTGAAAAACGTGACTCAAGAAATGGATATTGTCTCCAAAGAGATTTTTGGCCCTGTGGCACCGGTATTGGCGTTCGAGAGCGACGAAGAGTTGATTGAGATGGCCAATGACACTATCTATGGTCTGGCCGCTTATTTCTACAGTGATAACATTCGTCGTATCTGGAAGGTGGCTGAAGCGCTTGAATACGGAATGGTTGGGATTAATGATGGGATTATCTCATCAGAAGTCGCGCCTTTTGGTGGCGTTAAACAATCCGGTATTGGCCGCGAAGGTGCCAAGCAAGGTATTGATGAGTATATGGATGTGAAATACCTGTGCTTTGGTGGCCTGAGCTAACTGCTTAAACACCTGAATTAAAATAGCCCGCAATTGCGGGCTATTTTAATGGCTTTTCTTCGGTCCGTTGCGGACTAAATCCTGACCTGTTTGGAAGATTTCGTCGGTTACCCAGCGAGCTAGCAGCAGTTGGTGATTATCATCCAGCACTGCCACAAAGTGGCGACCATCAGCGTTGTTTGTCGCAAGTGCGATACCCGCAATGCCTTCCAAACCAAAACTGCCGCTTTCTACAGCGAGGAGAAAAGCTTCAAGCTCTTCCAGATTATCAATGATGCGATCATCGCTAAACATAATTTCTTCTCTCTCGTCACATTGAATTTCAATGCGATAACTAATCATGGCGCTACTTTAACGATCATAGCCGTTGATTTCCAGATAAGCCGCAGAGGCTGAACAAAATCTCACCATTCACGCTCTATTTTTACCATTCACGTCTTCCAACCACCGTTCGTCGCATACCCAAGCAGCCTTGCTCATCGCTGATTAACCTTTGAACATCAGCTAAGAAGAAGGAACGACAAAATGAAACTGACGTATCAATTAGGTCTGTGTTTACTGGTTAGCGCTCAAGCGGTCGCAGCGCCAAGTGACAAGTTAATAGAGCAATATAATCAAGCCGCTCAAGGCGATGAAGATCAGGTTGAATCCGTCTATGAGCAACTGCAAGGTCAGATCGAAAGACAAGGTGGTGATGCTCTGACATTAGTCTATCTCGGTAGCACACAAACCTTGATGGGACGCGATGCTTTTCTTCCTTGGAACAAGATGAAATACGTCGAGCAAGGGCTGGGTACGATTGCCAAAGGGTTGGATATGCTATCGGATGATACAACCCCTGTTCCGCTGCAAGAGATTCGTCAGGGGCTGCCAGAGTCACTATTGGCAAGAGCCGTTGCGGCGGCGACCTATACATCATTGCCCGACATGTTCAATCATTTCGAACGTGGTTATGAACTGTATTCGGGGCTTCTCTCTGAACAAGCATTTACGTCTCAATCCTTTGATGCGATTGCCTGGGTTTACATCTACGCCATTCAGGCCGCTATTCGCGCAGAAGACAGCTTACAGGCACAAAAATGGGCACAGGAAATGTCAGCGCTTAATGGCCAACATCCGATGACGTTACAAGCGATAGCGCTGGCCAATAACGCCTAAGGAGAGAGCATGTTGCAGTTTCAAAATCTAGCCAAGCAGTACCAACTCGGTCAGCAGCGAGTGGAGGCACTCAGCAACGTCACTGGCGAAATCAGTAATGGTGAAATGGTCGCGCTTTGTGGCCCGTCAGGCTCTGGCAAAAGCACGCTACTGAATATTCTTGGTTTGCTTGATAATGAGTATGAAGGTTTGGTTACGTTCGATGGTTCGGCATACCCGAAAGAGCCACAACAATCGGCGCAATTGAGGCGGACCAGCATGGGCTTTGTATTCCAGCGCTTTAACTTGGTTCCCGTAATGAGTGCATGGGAAAACGTGGCGTACCCACTAATGTTGAACGGATACTCTGCCAAACAGCAGCAACGGCTCGCCATGGAAATGCTTGGCAAAGTGGGGTTGGAAGAGTTTGCTCACCATCGACCTGATCATCTCTCGGGTGGTCAACAACAGCGCGTCGCCATTGCACGGGCGCTGGTGCATCAACCCAAGCTGGTTATTGCCGATGAGCCAACCGCCAGTCTGGATAGCCATACCGCACAGCGTGTGATTGAGCTGATGAAAACCCTTGGTCATGAGTTGGGAACGACCTTCATTGTGGCTACGCATGATCAGCGAATGGCGAATCAGTGTGACCGCACACTCTCGTTGGTGGATGGCAGAATAAGCGAGGAGGCGATGAAATGGGCCAGTTAGTTCCTCAATCAGTGCGCATAGCGTATCTGAATTTGCTGCGAAATCGTCGTCGCAGTGTGTTGTCCGCTCTTATCATCACGATTGCCGTTTTTGCTTTGACGTCAGCGGGTGGGTTTGGGCTTTACACCTATGAATCACTCCAAGAATCAACAGCGCGGGATACGGGCCATCTGACAATCAGCATTCCCGGATTTTTCGAGAAAGATGAAGACATGCCATTGACGAATGGTCTGGAAGACAGCGCTGCGATCTACAAGCAACTGATATCGAATCCGGATATACGAGGCATTCAGCCTAGGATTGAGTTCACAGGGCTGGTCTCAAATGGCAATAAATCGACCATTTTTGTCGGTACTGGCGTGAATGAACGTGAGTTCGATATGAAGGGGCCGTTTCTCGACGTGCGTCAGGGTAAAACCTTGTCTGATATTCGCTCTTCGCGGTATCAACCCTCGGAGCCTGAGGTGATGCTGGGCGTCGATTTGGCCCGTAACCTCAACGTATCAATTGGTGACTGGATCACCGTGCTTGCGACGACGAGTGACGGCGCGTTGAATGCACTCGACTTTAAAGTTCATGGTATCTATTCAACGGGTGTACCGGACTTAGATAAGCGTCAGCTATACCTGCATATTGAATCGGTACAGGAACTGCTGGTGAGCGATAAAGTGAGTACCTTGTCGGTCTTCCTCTACGAAACACAGAACACATTGAAGCTTCAGAGTTGGGTGGAAGAACGACTCGCTTCTTTACCACATAGTCAAGCACTGGAAGTCACGCCGTGGCAGCAAAGAGCCTTTTTCTACACCAAAGTGAAAGACTTATATGATCGAATCTTCGGCATTATGGGGGCGGTGATGTCGCTGGTGGTGTTCGTTGCTCTGTTTAACACCATGACAATGTCGGTGACGGAAAGAACGCGAGAAATCGGAACCTTGTCCGCATTAGGCACATATCCTGCGGAAATCGTGGCGGGGTTTGTGCGCGAAGCAGCACTGTTAGCTGGCATCGGCACACTCTTGGGCGGGCTTTTGACTGCCTTCACCAGTATTGTCCTGATGGTGGTGGATGTGCAAATGCCACCACCACCGGGTCGAACCGACGGTTATCCACTCAATATCTATTTTTCACCCGAGCTGCTGAGTTATAGCGCATTGGGTGTCATGGCGATTTGCATTCTCGCTGCGTTTCTATCCGCCCGAAAGGGTGTCAATAAGCCGATAACGGAGGCATTGACCTATGTTTAAATCACTTTCTATCGTCATCGGATTGAGTCTGTTGAGTATTGGTGCGTTCGCTAATGACACGGCCACCATGGTCAAAAATGCAGATGCCTATCGCCTTGATACGGCGTCCGCCAAAGTGGTTTCTCTCGTTACCTTGTATAAAAACGGAGAGCTGGATAAAACACGCCAATACAATGTTTATACGCGCCCCGAACGAGAGTCTTTGGTTGTGTTTAAGTCACCGGTTGAAGCGGGGCAAAAGATGTTGATGTTGGGAGACAACTATTGGCTAGTGATGCCTAAAAGTCGTCGCCCGATCCGTATAACACCAATGCAAAAGCTACTCGGTGAAGCCTCCATTGGCGATGTATCTACTCTCACTTGGAGTCAGGATTACCGAGCAACGCTGACGGCTCAGGAAACCTTGACCATCAATGAGCGGCCAGTGCTGGCAAACCAGCTTTCTCTGCAGTCTGTAACTCAAGGTGCGAGTTACGATCGCATCGAATTATGGTTGGAATCGGAGAGCGATTTCCCGATCAAAGCCGACTTGTACTTAAAATCTGGCAAGCTGGCTAAGCAGGCATTGTTTGAGCAGGGTGAGCGCGATGGCCAGTCAAGAGTCGTGAGCATGACCTTGATTGACAAGATTCAGCCAGCGAAGAAAACGGTCATTGAATATCAGCAAGTGACGGCTCATCAACTTGAAGATAAGTACTATATTCCGGCATTTTTGACACGTAACGCACTGTCGGAGCTGTAACGTGAATTGTCGTTTGATTTTCGCGTTGGCAGCAATGGTTCCAGGCAGTGGCCTTGCTCAGCCAAGTTTCAACTGGGACTGGACGGTCAGTGGTAGCCAGAATCAGCACAGAGATTCCGTCTGGTTTGAACCACATACGGCGTCGCACACTGAGCAGCTAGACGCGTTGCTTCGTGTGCAAGCCGAGTGGCAAAATTGGAGCGGCCTGTTAGCAGCAAAGAGTAGTCAACTGGCGTCGAGCAACTCATCCGACTCTGCTGATAGTGAGTTGATTGTTCAGGAGCTATTTTGGCAAGGCGTCTGGGAGACAGGCGTACTGCCGGTTGATATGACGCTGGGTAAAGTCCGCCTTGATTGGGGAGTAGGGTATGGATATCGCCCCTTAGACTTGTTCAAACCTTATCGGCGCAACCCAGTGGGAATTCAGGTAGAGGAGGGCGCAGGTGTCGCAATGGCATCATATTTTGACCTTTCGGGAGAGTGGAGTTTGCTTTACAGCGATTCCAGCTGGACAAAGCAAGAGTCTAGCGAGCTCGAACAAAGAACTGAGCAACAGGGCATTGGTCTGCGTCGTTACTGGCTGACAGACGAGACGGAATGGCAGGGCATTGCTTACTATGACGATGTAAGACAAGGCTTAATTGGCGGATCCATGGTGTCTGTTTATGATACGTCATGGGCGTACCACGCTTCTTTTGTGTACCAGAGAGACTACCTAGGGTTTGAGCAGCAAGGCCTCTACTCACCAGTGATTCTGGCTAACAAAAGTAGTGGCTTTCAAGGTTTGGTTGGGCTTAATTGGGCTAGCCAAGCCGGCAATCAAATCATTGTCGAATATTGGTATGACAATCGGGCATGGAGCAAAGAGGATTGGCGTCAGGGACTGGAAAGAGCGGCTGCTTTATCAGAAAGTTCCAGCACCGCTGGTCTTTCACATTCGTACGCTCAGGGGCTCAACCATATCAATCTGGTGCAGCATAACATCATGTTTCATTGGAGTTTGAATCCTACTAGCTGGAGTCAGTGGCAATGGAGTAAAAATACCTTATGGCTGGAGAATGTAGAGCCTACTTTTGATCTCTTATTATCGCCACAAGACGGCGGTGTCATTGCAACACAGTGGATTAACTACAGTGCTTATGACTCGGGACAGACTTCGGTCGACGTTGAACTTGCTGCCCGTTTTATGACGGGAAGCCATGAATCTGTATATGCAAATTTAGCTGATAAGCGTATGATTTTTATAAATCTAAAAGGAAAATTTTGATGACTGACGTTACTACTCGTACGGTTGATTTCTTAAAAAGTCTTGTCTTCACCTCGGTGTTTTGCCTGATTATTGCGTTTGTGACACAAACGATTTGGCCGAGCCCATTTTGGGAACATATTCTGATTAGCTTTGGTTACGGGTACAGTGCGGTTTTGAGCTCGCATTTGTTACAGTGGTCGAGTGAGCGTTGGACTCGGCGTCAACTCAGCATAATGGCCATTGGTAGCTCAATGGTATTTGGCACACTAAACGCATACTACTGGCTGAGTAGGTACGATAAGTTTGCAGACTTTAGTCAGATGAAGCCAGTGATTATCCTTGGGTTTATCTTCTCCATGGCGTGTTTGCTTTACTTTTATATGCATGAGCAAAAATTACAGGCTCAAAAGGAGCTCGAACGTGCTCGTCGTATTCAAACGGAGCAAGAGAAGGCACTGCTACTAAGCCAACTGAAACAGCTGCAAAGCCAGATTGAACCTCATTTCTTGTTCAACACATTGGCGAACATTATGGTGCTGATTGATGACGACACTAAAGGTGCCAAGCTGATGCTGGAGAAACTGACCGAGCTATTACGCGGGACGTTGCAGCAAAATCGCCAGAACAGTACGACCTTGAAAGGCGAACTAGAGTTGGTGGATGCTTACCTTGCCATTCAAAAAATACGGCTCGGAGAGCGCTTGAATTATGAAATATCTGCCCATTGTTTGGGTGACCTCAATATACCGCCTCTGTTGGTTCAACCGCTAGTGGAGAACGCAGTACAACATGGCATTGAACCCAGCTCTGTCGGTGGAAAAATAACAGTAGAGGTTGCTGAAAATCAGGATAGTGTGACCATTTCTGTTATCGATAATGGGATTGGTTTTAGCGATACGCCTAGTCATGCTGGGCAAGGTATTGGGCTGGACAATATTCGTCATCGGCTCACCACTTTGTTTGGTCAACATGCGTCACTGAAGCTGAAAGAGAATGCATCGGGTGGTGTGATTGCTCAGTTGTCTGTACAACGTCGCTCATTGGAGAAACTTGAGGAAAACATGGATGCAAACTGATCTTCTTACCGCCGTCATTGCCGACGATGAGCCGTTGCTGCGTCGTCATCTTAATCAGGCGCTTGCTGAGTATTGGCCAGAGCTCGATATTGTCGGGCAGGCTGCAAATGGTGAGCAAGCCCTTGAAATGATCGAGCAACATCGACCTCAAGTGGTATTTCTGGATATAAAAATGCCCGGGCTGGATGGTATGTCACTGGCGAAGAAGCTCTCTAAGCGTGATTGCCAGCCTCATATTGTGTTTGTGACGGCGTATGACGAATACGCTGTCCAAGCTTTTGAAACTAATGCGGTGGATTATCTGCTTAAACCTGTTTCTGATGCTCGTCTTACTCAATGCGTTGAAAAACTGAAAGCGAGGTTACATAGAGCTGAACCCGCGACGGAACTTGGCACTTTGCTGAATCAGATTCAGCAGATCAACGCGCCTGCTCAGCCGAAATATTTAAGTTGGATTAGAGCAAGCAAAGGTGAAGAGATCCATCTCATTGCTTTATCAGAGGTTCTCTACTTCAAAGCGGAAGACAAATACGTTTCTCTGTACAAGCGAGAGCAGGGCAACAAAGTCGAGTATGTGCTGCGAACGTCACTAAAGGAACTACTGGCTCAACTTGATCCGGAGTTGTTTTGGCAAGTGCACCGCTCGAGTGTGGTTAATGTCTCGATGATAGACAAAGTGAAGAAGGATTTTACCGGAAAAATGGTAGCAGTAATTGGTGACGACAGCATTCCCATCAGCAGAGCGATGCAAAGCAAATTTACCAGTATGTGGTAATCATGTCAGGAGAGAGTGGCTAGAGGCTTAGTCACTGTGTTGTCTATTTAGGCATTGTGTTTTGAGTCAATAATGTTATTTTTCTGTGATGAAAATTGATTGAGGTAGAACCATGACCGTTGAAAGTGCGATCACCTTTTTTATCGCTATGTTGATCTTTAGCATCACACCTGGGCCGGGCGTATTTGCCATTGTTGCTCGTGCGATGGTTTCAGGCGCAAAACACTGTATTTCGCTCTCTGCTGGAATGGTTGCCAGCGATGTTATCTATCTCCTTTTAGCCTGCTTGGGGTTGGCTGCAATAGCAGAAAACTGGGCGACACTGTTTGTCGTGATTCGCTATGTCGGTGCGGCTTACCTCATCTATCTCGGCTATAAGATGATCAAAGCACTGCCTCAGGCCAGTGAAGCGATTCACCAAGATCAAACACCAAAAGCACCGTCTCATATCGCCGGATTTGTACAGGGCTTTCTGATCTCGGCTTCAAACCCTAAAGTGATCCTATTCTATATTTCATTCCTGCCAACGTTTATGGACTTAACCGTTCTTAATAGTCAGGATATTGCACTGGCTGCGGTATTAAGCATTGTTGCTCTGATGACAGGGTTAATGATGATAGCGATTGGTGCTGGGCGACTGGTTAAAGTGCTGAAAACTCCAAGTGCTCAGCGCAAGCTGAATCAAGGGGCTGGTGGTGTAATGATTGCGGCTGGTACTTACCTCGCAATCAACAAATAGACAGATAAAAGCAAGCGCTTAGCAATGAGGGTTGCTAAGCGCTTGCTGCTTAAACACTCTGAATCAACAGTTCAATTAGTTCGTCTTCTGTTTCAGGTATTTTGCTAAATTCTACACTCACGTCTGCGCCGCCCTTGAGCATATACGCTTTACTGGTACAGTGATCATGGTGAAACCATTTACCACCTACACAAACGTCAGTGTAACATCTTGGGTCTTTTTTCAGTTCCATGGGCATCCCTCTTGTTAATCTCCGTAACATTATGTCAACATAAATGATGTAATCACTTTGTTAAAATGATCTTGATCAAGCAGAGGGTACAATTACCTCTATGGGGCTAAGAGAAATAGACGAATTGGTGATGTAGACCCTGATTCGCTACTCAGTATTATAAGGATGAACTCATGCAAGCAGCCAAACTCTACTACGTTTACGACCCTATGTGTTCTTGGTGTTGGGGTTATAAACCCACTTGGGAAAAGATCCAGAGTGCGTTAGCTGATGAGGTGACGGTGCAGTATGTGGTGGGTGGATTGGCGCCAGACTCCATGGAGCCTATGCCCATCGCCATGCGTGAACAAATTGCCTCATATTGGAAAAAGATCGAAAACTATCTGGGCACTGAGTTCAACTATGACTTCTGGACAAAAAATACCCCTAAGCGCTCAACTTATCCTTCTTGTCGAGCAGTGTTAGCGGCACGTAAGCAGGGAGCGGAGAAAGAGATGCTATGCGCCATTCAGCACGCTTATTACCTTCAAGCACGAAACCCGAGTGACAGTGAAGTTTTGATTGCGATAGCAGGGGAGATTGGTCTTGATGAAGCGCAGTTCTTGCAAGATTTTCAGTCTGAAGCTCTGAACCAACAACTTATGGAGGAGCTGGGTTTCGCTCGCTCTATCGGCGGGAATAGTTTCCCATCCTTGTTTGTAGAGACGGCCAATGGTGTGGTCGAGCTGCCCGTTGATTATGAATCTGCTCAAGATACTATTGAGCAGATTCATCGTTTAATAGCCTAGAGTATTGCGCATTAAGTCTTAATACAGGTGAGAGCAGAGGAACAGCGATCGCCTTATTCTAAAGTGTGTGATGTAAGCTCTAGAAGCAGGCTTGCCAGTGGTGAAAGCAGCATAGAAATGGAAGCTGATGTTTGAGTCACATTCAGGGTGTACTCCGAGTTACCCATCCTATCTATCCAACGATATTGTCCGGGAAGCAGCTGCCAGTCAGTAATGAGTGAGTAAGGGAGAATCAGTTCGACTTGTTTACCTTGTCGCGCGCTGAAATTGGCAACAACAATCAGCTTTTGTTCTTCACTGGATCTGGCAAAAGCGAACAACTGATCTTGCATTTCACCGAAGTTGTCAAAGTTTGCGGCGTAAAGGTCGTGGTAGTCTCCCAATAGTGCAGGGCTTTTTAACGTCAGGTTAAGCAGCTTTTGGTAGAAGGCTCTCAGCGCTTTTTCATCCTCACTCAGTTGGCCGCAGTCAAAAGCACCATGGTTCATCCAACGCTGATGGTGAGGGACGCCCACATAGTCGAATATCGACGTGCGGCTAGGTGTGCCAAATCCACCGAATTCCGCTCCAGGCTCACCGACTTCCTGACCAAAATAGATCATGCTAGGAGAGCTTGATAGGCAAGTAGACACCAACATGGTGGGTTTGCCTTTTTGAGCACATCCCGCAAATTCAGGCGAGGCAAATCTCTGTTCATCATGGTTGTCGAGAAAGTGCAGCATATGGTGCTCAATATCGCGTAGCTGATACTCAATGCGGCCAATCTCTCGCGTAGAACCGTGACCTTGTATAATTGATTTCAACTGGTCATAGAGATCAACCTTGTCGTAGAGATAATCCATTTTTCCGAGCTGGATATAGTTGCGATAAAGTTCCGGCTGATAGACCTCAGCCATCAGAAAGGCATCTTGGTTAGCCATTTTTATCGAAGAGTTGAAATAGCTCCAGAACTCGACAGGCACCATTTCGGCCATATCGTAGCGAAAGCCATCGACGCCTTTTTTAAGCCAGTAAAGTGCGATATCCCGAAACTTTTTCCACGCATCCGGAACGGATTTATCCTGCCAGAATTGATGGTGCTCCGAATGAGGCTTAAAGCGGTACTCTTCTGGCAAGATAGGAAAGTCTTTGCTGCCGTCAGGGCGAACACCATAATTGATTTTTACGGTCTCGTACCAATCATCAATGGACGGTTGAGCTTTCCTTGAGCCATTGCCTGTCCATTTCGCCGGAAACTCCTGATAGGGCGTCTCCAAGTGAGGATGTGCTTCTCCTCCAAGGATCTTTTCAGGCGATAATTCGCTTGGCAGTTCAAAAGGAGCATCTGGAATATAGTAGAAGTTGTTGTCTTTGTGATAACAGACATTGGTGTCATCGTGAGCTCCAAAATCTTCCACACCCGAAGGGTTGTTTAATCCTTTATAAACCCGAGCTACATGATTAGGTACGATGTCGATGATCACTTTGAGGCCAGCATTGTGGGTGCGACTGATTAAATCGTCGAATTCCTGATTTCGTCGACTGGGGTCATCAGCTAGATCTGGGTTGACCGAGTAATAGTCCTTTACCGCGTAAGGAGAGCCTGCGCGGCCTTTGATAACCGAAGGGTGGTCATTGTCGATTCCTATATGCGTGTAATCATTGACTAGGGCATGGTGTGGTACGCCAGTAAACCAGATGTGTGTGATGCCCAAATCACGAATTTCATTTAAAGCCTTTTCAGTAAAGTGACTGAACTTGCCAACCCCATTGGTATCTATGTTGCCCCATGGCTGATTGGTGGTATTCGTATTGCCAAATAGGCGGGTAAAGACCTGATAAATACTGTACTTCTTCATTCAACAATCTAGCCATTCTTATTGAGGTTGATTTAAGGCTAGTGGAAGTTGGTGGGGTTTGACTCCTCCTTTTGGCGAGAGTGTGGGGCGTAGAAAGAAGCTCAGTGATGAAAACGTGAGATAGAACGAAAAACGCCGTGCGAGGCACGGCGCTTGTATTACGAAAGGTGATTATTTCAGGTCTTGATCAAAATCACCGTGGAAGTGATCGTGGTCGGAGACGCTGTCTGCTGCTTTGAGTCTTTCGCCAATGCGTAGTTTCTCTTTTGGCGTCTCAGCTGTAGAGAAGGCACGTAGCGCTTGCACTTCCGGCTCTTCTGGTTGCTCTGGGAACAATTGCTTGCTCATTGCGTAGTAAGTCGTTACGTACGCAAGTGATTGAGTGTTGGTAAACAGTGCTGTTTGGCTGACGTTGTTCACGTCATCACAACTCTGGTGGTAACACTTATCGTAAGCCACATCGATGTCGCCACCAAATTTCTCAACTTCTTCAGCTGTTTTTACTTTCTCAGCACCCGTGAACAGACCGCCAAATGCTACGCCCCAATCTGCAAATCCAGCGTAGTCTGAACGTTTTGACAGAGCTTGAGGAATGGTTGCTTCTTCTTTTTCAGTAAAGAACTCTTGGAAGATAGACTCAATATCAGAGGTGCCATATGGCGGTTTGAAATCGCCAGTGTAAGCGTTATCTGGACTATCTTTGGTATCAGATAAGTCACCATCCATCACACCATAGATGTAGTTCGGTGAGCCGATCATATCGAAGTTGAGGTACAGCTTCACTTTGTTGAGTTCAGTGTAACGGGCTTCAACCAGCTCAATCTGCTCCTCAGTCAGCTGGCTAGGATCCTCTAAACCTAATTCTTCAAGAATTTGAGCCTGTGCATCATTGTAGATTGGTTGGAATAAGTCATTGGTGTAGTACTCAGAACCTACTAGACCTGCTTCTTCAGCCGCCCACCATGCGAAGCGAACTTTGTTTTTAACAGGTACTTTAAGCTCAGACAGTGTGACCGCGTATTCAAGCAAACCCGCTGTGCCCGTGCCGTTATCATTGATCCCTGGGCCTTCTGGAACAGAGTCAAGGTGTGCACCGAGCATGACGACTTGATCAGCGTTACCACGAGGGGTTTCCGCAAGAATGTTTTGTGTTACTACGTCTTCATCTTGCACGTTGACCGTCAGGTTTGCCAATACCGTTTCAGATTGCGCTTTGCTGTACCACTCTTGACCAAGATCGAAACGCGCACCCAAAGCGGCGATAGTCGCTTTAGTATCACTACCGAGCGTGCCGTTAACGACAGATTTTCTGCCTTCATCATTACCTTGGTTGAAAACAATGACCGCTTTTGCTCCTGCATTTTCGGCGTTAACCACTTTTGCGTCAAATGAGCAGCCACCACGTTGTATCACCGCTATTTTCCCAGCCACATCTTTGCCTGTGAAATCAGAGGCTTCACAGCCATCAGTGCTGTCGTAATCAGGGGCATCGAAACGGAAGTCTGGTGTCACGAAGGCAATCTCACCGCTCACTGGCCCATTTGAGCTACCTGAGTAAGACATGACGGCAAAATCGGGTTCAACACCGTCATCGGCCTCACGTACGCTAATAAGATCTTTACCATCGATATTGGCTTTCGTGCCAGCCAGCTCTTCCCAAGCACGGAAGTCAAACTCTTGCGTTGTAACTATGTAACCATGCTTTCTCATGGTTTCAACAATAAACTCAACCGAGTTAGCATAGCCTTGTGTGCCTGCTGCACGAGTAATAGAGTTGCCATCGGTAGTCGTAGAAGCTAAGCCTTCAAGTGTGACTAAGTGGCTAACGACTTCATCTCTGTCGATATTTTCACTGACGTATTTTGCCACCTCACGTGGGTCATCCCAGAAACACCCTGATAACATGGTGGTACTGATAACAGTTGCGAGAATGGATTTTTTTGTTGTTATGCTTACTTGCATGTGTGACTCCTTGTTAAACAATCCATTCCATTCTTCATAAAAGATTAAGTTATTAAAATGTTAAAAAATACATTTTTTATAAAAATGAATGCATATCAAATAATAAAAATGAGAAAGATGTAATTCATAGCTAGAGCTAATGTTCTAGATCTCAAAATCAACATTTTCAATTAGTTACATAAATTATAAGGTCTTTTAATTGATAGATTTAGTATCGGTAATTTCGTGATGTATCGCTATTTGATATGTGTGTTGTTTTCTATTCGTGGGCCTTGGTCGTTGGTGGTGGTTGATGAGCGTTTTACCAGCTTTGACAGATTGATTTTCTTTTCTACGCTTAAACTCGTGTATACGTAAGACGAAAAGGAGAATAGAAAATGGCGACATTTAAACAGGACATTCCACATCGCGTTACCGTTTACCATGATGATCTTGATCAGGAGAACGCGTTGAAAAATGCCATGCTGCCTGAAAAACCACGATATTTTAACGGCTCGCCCACTTATCAGGCGGACAGTATTGAAGAGTTTAAGACTAAACTCGGCCAGGTAGGGATGTCGCTTGATGAGTAAGTCATGTTAGGGGCAGATTTATTGTGATTCTACAAAAGCCCACATAGTATTAGTGTGGGCTTATCGTTTCTTGAAACTTAACTTGATTTCGCCCTTCCTTTTTAGCCATGTATAAGTGTTTATCAGCTCTCGAGAGTGCTCTGTCAAAGTCATCATCCAGCCACTCGACAACCCCAATACTTACTGTTACCTGGCTACTTACTACCGAGCGTAAGCTGGCGACAAGCTGTATTTCTACTCGACTTCGAATTCTTTCCGCTAGGTTCACTGCTTCTTCAAGCTGGGTCTCCGGTAAGATTAATGCGAACTCTTCGCCACCGAGTCGGCCAAAGATATCCGATTCTCGAATTTCGCTCGTAACCAAAGTGCAGAAGGTTTTCAGTACCGAGTCTCCAATAGCATGGCCGTAGTTGTCATTAATTTGCTTGAAGTGGTCAAGATCCATCATACAAATACAAGAAGGCGCATTATGGCGGCTGATATCTTCAGCGTGGTCGACTAATGCACGTCGATTAAGAATGCCAGTCAGAGGGTCTTCACGTACCAGTTTAACCAGTTGAGACTCTTTAGTCTTGATGCTGTAAGCCATGTCGGAAAAGGCACTAAAAAGTTGGCCAATCTCATCATCACGGACTGAAAAGTCAGTATTTGCTTTTCCTGTTCTCGATAGTATGGAAATACGGCGGCGCAGGTCAACAATAGGTGATGCGATATAACTGGAGAGAAAAAGTGTCAAAGAAACGAATAAAAACAGTGCAATCATTAAGTAAAGTAACACTTCACGTAGTAACAATAGATTTCTCGATTTCAACTCGTCCATCGATACAAATACTATCAAACTGACACCCTTTTGGCTGTTGGGAACCGTTGGGAGATGGTTATTAACCGAGATGAGGTGGTTCTGAGTATGGAGAACAATTGGTTGATTGATGAGAATTCCTCCAAGGTCATTTCTCATCTGTGGCTTATTGGTTGGATTCAGCCCCGTTGTGGCAAGAGAGTCCAGTGGTAAGTGGTTGACAGAGGATAATGAACGAAGACCTTGGTTGCGAACCATAAGAACATCCACATGTTCAAGTCCACTTTGGGTAAGAGTATTTTTTATTTGGTACAGATGGTCTTCAACAATAGTGCGATCCAACACGGCGGTATAGAAGCCGATGATTTGTTGATTACAGTCAATAAGGGGGCGAGAGTAGAAGTAACTTGCAGTATCAAAGATTAGACCAAGCTTTGAAATGGTTTCTGCACTGGCTAAGCTGATGACTTGGCGAGGAAGGCTCCGTCCTTCGCGAATCTTTACCAATAAGTTACTCAAATTTCGGCTTGCCTGAGAGTTGATTTCGCCACGTTTGTTTAGGGCGAGTAATTGTTCGAGTGTTTCTTTTTCCAGCTTGAGGTTTTCAGGGTAGGAGGTTTGCCATTCTTGGTAAGAAGTGTGTAGCAAGGCTAGGACATGTTCGGGAAGGAGAATCAGTCCTTTGATATTTTTACGCAGTACGTAGCGATTACTTTTATTTGATGACAGACTAAAGTGTGTCACTTGACCTGATAAATCGGAAATCGCGAGCGCGGAAAAACCACTGGTGAAACTTAGAGCGTCTGAAGCGGATAAAGATAGAGACGTTTCCCCTTCTTTACAGGTACTTATTTCATTACTGAGTCGATCAAACTCAGTGAAACGACCCTCAACATAATGGCTAATTTCATTCGCTCCTAACGAAGCAGAAAGCTGTACAGATTGATAAATATGGTCAATGGTGAGCTTTTCTCTCGCGTTATAATAGGCGTAACTGAAGATCAGCAATGAAATTGCTAGAGGCAAAAGTATGATGAAAATCTTTACGCTGAGTTTATTCATTGCCTACAGATCTTTGATCCTCAGGTTTAATGATCCCTAGTCGCTCGATGACGTTAAGCTGTCCGGCCGCAAATTGGCCTAAGTACATTGGTAGCTCAAAATGATGGTCATCTCTGAGTTTAATTGCTAGATCTTTTTCGTATAGGGTTAATCCCGGTAGCTGATTGATGACGGCTTCTTTATCAACAACCCCAGCTTGTTCAATCGCGGCTTGTAGCAAGTAAATGAGGTCATAATGAGCTTTACTAGAGTAGGTCACAACAGATTCGGTGCCATGATGAGCTTTGTAGTCATTGACGAATTTTTGCAGAATGGGATCGTCGTTGCTACTGAAAAAGTGCAGAGCCGTCAGTATGCCTTCCAGTGAATCGTTATCGAGATTGGATAGATAGGTTTCATCAGCAGCGAAAGCAACAACCTGAACATCGCGGCCAAAGTCAAAAGATTTCATCTGTGATAAGAACGTAAAACCGTCAGCCCCTGGCAGGATGAGCATCAATGTTTCAGCGCCAGATTCTTTTATACGTTCGAATACGGGAGTGAAGTCTTTTATACCAAATGGGGTAAATTCAATATCGGTGACGTTTCCCTGATGTGTACTGACTGACTTTACAATACTCTTAGCCATCCTGTGCGGCCAAATGTAGTCATAGCCAAAGATATAGAAGTTTTTACCGATATTCTCTATCAAATAAGGGACAATGGGTTCAATGTAGTGCTCAGGTATTGTGCTGTAGCAAATCAAATATCGGCTGTAATGACGGCCTTCGTAATCGATCCCATAAAAAAGGGGCGTATAAAAAGTTTCTGCAACTTCTGCCATCGCGTAACGGGCTGCACTGCTTACAGGGCCAAACAAGGCAAATACTTGATTTTGCTGCACAAGCTCACGGCTGTATTTCACGGTTTTCGCTGGATCGGTTTGATTATCACGGATAACAAGCTCCAGCTGGCGATTGAGTACCCCACCTTGTGCATTGATTTGGTCTACTGCCAGTTGGGCGCCTTTTAATGCTTGTTGACCGTATATGGAAAAGCTTCCTGTTAGGGGTAAAACAACACCAAGTTTGATATTGGGTTGCTGGGGAAGGCAACTGACGGTGAACAGCAAAATCAATGCTGTAGAAACCAATTTTATCTTATGCCTAATCCGTATCACCATAAGCTACCTTGAGAATCCTTTCTCGTATTCTATTAATAAAAGTTTAAAAAGCGCATTAAGTAAAGTGTTGTAAGGCAATGAGATATATTACTTTGCTAACAGCAAAAATCGCTCAGGAGATAGCGAAATGCATTCATGATTCATTCGCTTGAGCAGGTCGGCGCCCTTTTGACGACGACCTGCGCCTTTTCATCAGGTACATATTTTTATCTGCTCGTGTAATTGCCGAAAATAATTCACCATTCTTGCTGCCGGAAACGCCATAGCTGAATTCAATCTCGGAGTTTGCCACATAATCTAGTAAACGCTCAATAAAATCACTACTGCGACCTGGCCGGACATAAGCAATAAACTCATCACCTCCGTAACGAACTAAATATTCATTCTTCAAAACACAGTGTGACAAATATCGTGCGAAGAGTACCAGTAGAGCATCTCCATAATCGTGCCCTAATGTGTCGTTAATCGTCTTGAAGTTATCAATATCCAAATAGATCACATCGTAGTTTTTTTCCGGTATCTTAGGCATGAACTTTCGATTATGAAGTTGAGTAAGGTGATCTTTCTCAGATTCTTCTTTGAGTTTAAAATATAACGAAGATACTCCAGATAGCATCAATGCATGAGCTATAAGCAGCGTTATCGATGAAATCAGTAAGATGACATCTTGATGCTCAAAAGTAATCGTTGGCCACGATAACTGATAATAGTTGATGTATAGCTCAATGATCATCGAGACCATAGCTAATACACATCCATATAATATTTTATTGCTCACTTGATGGCGCAATAAAAGGTAGGAAATGTAGAGAAGAATTATGATTTTTATCAGTTGTATGGCGAGGTCGAGTTCAGAAATCATTGTTGTGTCTATCCAAAACCGCAAAGATGCTAACTTATTGTTTTTGAATCCCTTCTAGTATTTTAAGAATATCAAGCTTTGTTGTTTCACTGTGGCTGGATGCTTCTATTATGATATTTGCTAGTGTATCGTCATCACAGTAGAAGTAAGCGACGGTTATATCTAATACCGCAGATATGCGTTTTACAGTCGTGTAATCAGGAGCATGTTTACCAGTTTCGTATTGACTAATTCTAGCGCTAGCGCTTCCTGACTCCATTCCTAGTTTTTGTCCCAGCTCTTCTTGAGTGATCCCTCTTTTCTTTCTTATGTCTCTTAGCCTTCTAGGTAATGGGCTGGTCATGCAGTGAGTACCTCCACTATCAAAGCAGAGCCATTTTAACCTTATAGTATTAGATATATTACTAAGGAATTTTTAGATTCTAAGTTTTTAGGTATATCTATTAAATAAGTAATGACTTTTTCACTGTTATCGACAGGGATTTTATAAACTTGAGAATAATGTTTTGTCAATTTAGGGTTATATTTGAATAATGTATCGTATGAATTTTTATAATTGTTTTTCTAGTACTTTAATATTAGTTTTGCCTAGTTACTTTGGGTTATTGATTGATCAATAAGTGGGCAATAACCTCGCAAAAAACAAATAATATTTAATGCGAGCTTATAATTTCTAAAAAATAAATTATTTGATTTATTTGTCTAGACCTAAAGTGCCAGATTGGTATTTCAAGCTATCAAGAATATCAGTACCTAATAAAACAGGGCCATCTAAGTCAACGATGTCCGCACGTGTGGCAATAGGCAGAGCGGCTTTCATTGCTAAAGAAGTGCCCAGCATGCAGCCCACCATGATGTGGAACCCCTTGGCTCTGGCTTGCTGATCCAGAGCTATCGCTTCAGTCAGGCCTCCTGATTTATCAAGCTTAATGTTAATCATCTCATAGCAGCCTTCTAGTTTTGTAAGATCGTCACTAGTGTGGCAACTCTCATCAGCGCACAAAGGAATAGGGTGAGGTATCCCTTTGAGCATATGGTCGTAGCCTTTAGGCACGGGTTGTTCAATCATGGTGATGTTGAGCGTGTGGAGTGCCTGAAATAGAGTCGTTAGGGATTCATTTTGCCATGCTTCATTGGCATCAAGAATAATTTTACTTTTGGGGGCGGCTTGCCTGACGGCTGTGACCCTTGGCAGAATTTGCCTGTTATCCAGTTTGACTTTCAGTAGAGTCGCGCCCTGAGAGACGTATTCTTTGGCTTGCCGGGCCATCTTCTCTGGTGTGTCGATCGAAACTGTCATCGCTGTTTCCATTTTAGAGCGAATATCAAAGTATGGAGATGGAAAGTGTAATCCGTCCTCTTTTGCCATCAAATCCCATAGTGCGCAGTCGAGCGCATTCCTCGCTGCACCTGCAGACATGCCTTGCAGTTTAGTTTTTGCTTCTTTAGGTGGAAGCGTATTGAGTCTAGGGATCTCCTGTTGAATTTGTTCTAACACTGATTCAACACTTTCGCCATACCTTGGGTAAGGCGTGCACTCACCTAATGCGACATGTGAACGATAGCAAATCTTGACTCTGACGATGTCACAGTGGGTTCTGACACCACGTGAAATAGCAAACGGTTTTGCGAGAGGGATCGATTCACTCCAAGCGGTAATGTCCATGTTACCCTCTCAGAGTTTTAATATTGGCGGCAATGGTTGCTATACCAAAGCGTACCGGATCGGTGACAGGCACTTGATATCTGTCCTGCCAGTCTGCACATAGTGTTTTTGCTTCTTCTTCACTTACTGCTGATGTATTGAGGCTGATCCCCGCAAGCAGTGCCTGAGGGTTGGTCAGTCGTGCAGCGTTTAGGTTCGCCTGGATCGTGGTTTCAATACTGGGTAGTTGGCAATGAGGTAAATGGCGAATGTGCGGGCGGCCTATTTCATGGCACAGCACAAGTGCATCAGCTTGTGCACCGTGAAGTAAACCAAGGCTGACACCAGCAAAAGAAGGGTTGAACAAGGAGCCTTGGCCTTCGATGATGTCCCAATCATGATCGACAAATTCCGGACTGATTTTTTCTACGGCGCCTGAAATGAAATCCGCAACAACAGCGTCAATTGAGATACCTTGGCCGTCAATGAGGATACCGGTTTGTCCAGTTGCCTTGAACTGTGCTGAGACCTCAATGTCTTTTAATGCTTTTTCTAATGCGAGTGCTGTGAACATCTTACCCACGGAACAGTCAGTACCTACCGTTAATAATCGCTTACCTTGACGTGGAATGCCTTTGCCCACTTCAAGGCTTTGATCGTAATGACGGACATCGTGAAGGCGAGTTATTCCTTGCTTTTCCAACTCAGCAAGCGGTGGGATCTCTTTTAGCTTCTGATGCATGCCTGAGGCAATGTCAAAACCAAGTTCTGCCGCTTGGATTAGGCAAGTTAGCCAGTTGTTGGGTATGTAACCACCAGCGTTGGCAGTACCAATTACCAGAGTTTTTGCTCCTTGGTTTTTGGCTTCTTGTAGAGATAGATTAGGTAGGTTGAGAGTGACAGTGTCATCTGTCAGGCGGAGCTCACCGACACACTGTTCCGGTCTCCAGAGTGCAATACCTCGTGCAGTTTTGGCGGCAATAGGGTCAGTGACATCGCCTAGGAAGAGTAGGTAGGGTTGAGTGATAGACATAAGCATCCTGGTTATCGGGTTAGAGATTCTCTCACTCTATTAAAACCAGTGTTTAGAGCCGAATACTTATTCGTTTGTAGGGTATAACATCAAGTTATACGTTTAAATCGTATCTTTCTTAAGTTGCTCTGCGAACCATTTGGCAGACACTGACAGTGGCGAGTGCTGGCAATAGAGTAACGATACCGTCACTGGTATAGCAGGGGTAAGTGAGGCGCAATGAACCTGAGGGTTGAATTGATAATGCTGAGCCGTCCAAGGATCGACAACGGCGTTTGCAGCGCCATGTACTACCATTTCTGCGGCAACGTTATAGCTTCTCACACTGATTGTGGAATGAAAGCTGGGGAAAGTGGCAAGGATACTTTGATGTAGTTGAATTCCAAGTGGGTCTCTTGTGTCGAGGGTGACTAATGGCAACGAGCTTTCAAGTAAATCCGCGAGTGTGACCGAAGTGTTTTCGCATGTTCCTGTGGGAAGTAATGCTTTCATTTCGGTATTATATAGTGTGCTTTGGACGATGGGGGACGCTGTCTCTTCTCCAAAACATACTGCGAGATCCCATTCATTTTTGACCAAACCTTCAATGAGCTCATCTCTGTTTGCTGTACACACCTCTAAGGTATAATCGGTATACTTACACACTTGGGCGATCATTGGAGAAAGAAACCCCGATGCTAGGATGGGCGGAGCACCAATACGAAGATGATGTTGACCGTGTTTGAGCTTACTGGTTAAGCGTCGAAACTGTCCGAGCTGCTGATATATTTTTTCGGCTTCTGCAATCAGAAAGTGTGCTTCTTGAGTTGGTATTAGTCGACCTTTAATCCGCTCAAATAAGGTGAAACCAAGTTGTTGCTCAGTATGCGCCAGTACTCGGGTTACATTGGGTTGTGAAACATGAAGCTGCTTCGCTGCGCCTGAAACCGTACCAGTCTGCATGACGGCATAAAACACTTCTATCTGACGTAGGTTCACAGCCAATTTCCCTCTAAGAACGTGAATAACTTAGCGTCACTTTAAAACAAACAGAACAAGTTAAAAAGATTTAACCAAACCGGGTTGACCTGTTTATGCGGGTAGGCTTTACTGTGCGGCCCTATTTTGGCAGAAGCATAGAGAGGTGATTAATGGCGATTGGATTCGATTACGGAACGGCGAACTGTTCGGTGGCAGAGTTAGTCAATGACGAGGTCAGACAAATCCCTCTTGTTGGAGATAACTACTATATTTCGTCAACACTGTGCGCACCAACGGCAGAAGTGGTATCGGAGTATTTGTTTCGCTGCTTGGATATTTCACCTGGAAGTGATATCAGCGAAAGTGTTTTGCGTCGGGCGATTAAGCTAAACCGTGAAGAAGGACTGGAGGTACGTTTTGATGATGTGCGATTTGGACAGCAAGCATTAGAGCTTTATTTGGAAGACCCGAAAGATGTCTATTATGTCAAATCACCAAAATCTTTTCTTGGTGTCACTGGCTTACGCGATATGCAGTTGGCTTTCTTTGAGGATTTGGTTTGTGCCATGATGGCCAATATTAAGACGCAGACTGAGTACGCACTACAAAAAGAGGTTTCACAAACCGTTATTGGGCGTCCGATTAACTTTCTTGGCCGAGGGGGTAATGAATCGAATGTTCAAGCGGAAGGCATTTTGCGTCGTGCTGCTTCACGAGCAGGCTTCAGAGATATTGAGTTCCAGTTTGAGCCTTTGGCGGCTGGCTTGGATTACGAAGCGAGTCTAACAACCGACAAAAATGTACTGGTTGTAGATATTGGTGGCGGAACGACAGACTGTTCATTTGTTCAAATGGGACCAACTTGGTGTGGTAAACAAGATCGTACCCAGTCATTGATTGCGCATTCAGGTCAAAGAATAGGCGGCAATGACCTAGATATTTTCACTGCCTTTAAATGCTTTATGCAGGCGTTTGGGATGGGGTCTACTAGTCAGTCTGGTTTGGATATACCCACTACTCAGTTTTGGAACCCCATTGCAATTAATGATGTTCAGGCACAGCGAAAATTTTACGCGCATGACAACCTCAAGCTACTACGACAAATGTGGAAGGAAGCACGAGAGCCTGAAAAGCTGGCTCGACTAGTACAAGTGCATCAAGAGACGCTTGGCTATTCAGTGATTCGTGAAGCAGAGCGAACCAAGATAGCACTGGCTGATGCTGAAACGTATGACGCAAATTTAGATCTACTTTCTGAAGTCGTTTCTCTTTCTGTGACGCGCGAACAAATAGAGCAAGCGATCTTGAATCCGACCGAAAAAATTAAAGCGTTGGTGGTTGAAGCTATTAAACAAAGCAGTACAAAACCCGATGTGATTTATATGACAGGAGGTTCTGCTCGCTCACCTATTCTAGCAGGAGCAGTAAGATCAGTATTACCCGAGATACCTTTGGTTAGTGGCAACTATTTTGGCTCTGTGACAGCGGGACTTGCACGTTGGGCGAATACCATTTTCAGATAGTCTATTAATGGATAACAAAGCTTGCTTCTTGTCGTTACATTTCGTCTAGTCGTTATCCTGTTAATTTGACTGGATTTAGCTTAAAAAGGCCTCTATTGATAGAGGTCTTTTTACTTTTTTCAAAAAAGTTCCGATTAAATTTTAAAAAATGTGAAGTCGATCGTTCAAAGTGAAAAATTATTGCCCCTCTTAAAAAAGGTAGGTTTTTCATATGGTTAAAAGTTGTTCATATTTTTATTATTTGAGTATTTGCTAATAAAACCCCATCATAAGCAATCAATTGCACTTAATTTTTGAATATTTCGTACTACGTTTTAAATGTTCGTGATGCTTTGGCCCTTCAGGCCATACACGGACAGAGGTTACAACCCTAAACGGACGTTAAGTTATGAAAATTAAATTATTAGCCGCTGTCATTGCGGCAACAGCATGTGGTACTAACGCTTTCGCGGCAGAAATTTACAATAGCGAAGGTTCAACAATCTCTATCGGTGGCTACGTTGATGTAGGTATTGGTGAGTATGACTCTGCAGATGAGGTTGAAGTGCATGATGTCTCTCCTCGAATCAACATCTCGGGTACGCAAGATCTGGGTAATGGTGTGACAGTCGATGCAAAAGGTGAATGGGCACTCGATTACTTGGATGGTGGTGATACTTCCTTTACTACCCGTCTGGGTTACATAGGAGCAACTCATGATCAGTTTGGCCGATTTGTTGTAGGGACACAGTGGTCTCCATACTATGACGTAGCAGGTGTTGCGGATTTACCTATCGCGTTTGCCAACGAATACCTATATGACGATCACAACAATCTAGGTACGGCTCGGGGCGAGGACATGGTCAGTTACCGCAAGGCGATCGAGCTTGGTGACATGGGAAGCTTAAACTTAGGTCTCGCTTGGCAAGGAGAGCACACTGACTCGACGTCTAGCACGCTGTATGATGCTCGTGGACAAATTGCACTATCAATGGGCGTGTATGGTTTCAACCTAGGCTATTCATACAATGGCGGTGACGTTGCAAATGTAGATGCGCATTCGCATGTGTTTGCATTTAGCTCAGGCTCATACGGAGATGGACTATACTCGGCCGTTGTTTATGCAATGAATGAAAACATGAACGATGATGTAGTGAGTAGCGGAACCATGGCTGAAAGCGATCAATATGAAGTTTTATTGGCTTATGCATTCGGTAACGGCTGGAATTTAAGTGCTAACTATGAAGCAGAGATTAACGATAAAACCAGTAAAACGCAGTACAGTGAGTCTGCATTGCAGGCGGAGTATACCTTCACACCTAAGTTTATGGGGTTTGTGGGTTATCAGTTTGATCTAGGCAATGATATCAACGTGAAAGAGGAAGACAATTGGACCATTGGTGCTCGTTACTTCCTATAAAATAATAACATCTACTGCCTCAACACATACTTGTGTTAGCGCCTATCCTGTATTGGGTAGGCGTTTTTCTGTTATATAGGCTTTGAGTGCATCAATATTGGGTATTGGATCTTAGTTTCGATACGCAATTGGTCAATTCATCAATCGGTTGAATTAACATGACCGTCAGCGTTAATCATCAAGGAAGAAGCATGCATTCGGTTAAAATTGGCGAGAAAACTATCCACCCGACCAAGATCCTCTGTGTGGGACGAAATTATCTTGAACACATCAAAGAGCTGAATAATGCGATTCCTGATGAAATGGTGATATTTAATAAACCTTCCTCCTCTATCTCTTCTCAGTTGATGGCTCATCATGGTGAAACTCTGCATTACGAAGGGGAGATCTGCTTTATTGTACGCAATGGTCAATACAGTGCGGTCGGTTTAGGGTTAGATTTAACTAAGCGTGGGTTGCAATCCAAACTCAAAGACAAAGGCTTACCTTGGGAGCGTGCTAAAGCATTTGATGGTTCTGCGGTGTTCAGCCCGATTTATTCCATTAAATGGTATTGCGATTGAATCACTTGAGCTTGAGTTATTCATTAATTGTGTCCGTGTTCAAAAAGGGGCGGTAACACAGATGCTCTATCCTCCTCAAACGATTCTTGAAGAGCTGAAAACTTACACGACGCTTTGTGACGGTGACATTATCATGACGGGGACACCACAAGGGGTGGGAGAAGTTCACTTGGGTGATGTATTTCTTGGCCGTTTGATCGCTAACGGCAAGACTTTAATAGAAATTGAGTGGGTAGCGCAATAGTTCTCTACCGTTAAGCCATTGGGAGGGATAGCCTCTGAAGGAAAATGCATTCAGAGGTTATCATTATGGAATGCTGTCACTCGCTACCAAAAGGTTTCAGTCAGTCGCAGGGGGGCTCGTCACCTGAATGATGACATTGAGCTGCTTAATTGTATTGCTGGCCTCGATGTTGGGTTAAATACATTGTAGAACGACAAACACAACCATGCTTACTAAGGTTGTCAGCAGCACATTTTTTTGTCTTCCATGCCAATATTGCCGCTAACATAGCTGAGATTAGATAAGGGTTGTCTGGTGCTAGCCAGAGTTGCTTTTCGGGCATGAATACGATCGGTGCCCAAATGGCGGTTAAGACAGCCGGGCTTGAATAGCTGAGTAAGCGATGTGCTTTAGGATTTAATCTAAGGGGTAATTTAGGTTCAAGAAACAAATAACGGCTGAGAAAAACCAGCATTGTCATTGCGAAAATGGACAGCATAACCATTAATTTTCCCCTCTTAACGTCTCGCAGCTATAGCCTGCTACCATGCCACAAACGCTTGCGATCATAAGACCTGAATCGATCATCAAATAGTGACACAGAACAGAGACAACCAGGGAAACCAGAACGGCGATGAGTGTTGGCGAACTCTTAATGTTTGGTGTCACGATTGCGATGAAGGTTGCGGCGACCGCAAATTCCAGACCAAGCTCATTCATTGCGGGTATTTGGCTTCCAGCTACAATACCGGCCAATGTCGCTAGGTTCCAGCAGACATAAAAGCTCAGCCCCGCCCCAAGTGCATACCAAGGATCAAATTGTTTCTCAGATTGTTGACCGCATATAGCGAACAGTTCATCTGTTAATAAAAAACCAAGCGCTAAGCGCCAATTGAGTGGTAATGGACTGACTTTGCTGCGCATAGAGACGCTATATAAAAAGTGGCGTGAGGTGATAAAAAATGTGGCTAAAAGCATAGTGGTGAGCCCAGCCCCAGCTTTTAACATGCCAGTAGCGACGAGTTGAGCGGAGCCGGCAAAAAGAATCGCTGACAGCGCTTGGCTTTCTGCCACACTCAGTCCTGCATCTATCGCAAAAGAGCCGGCCAGTAGTCCCCAAGGAATAACGGCAATGCTCAATGGCATCATGGCCAAGGTTCCTTGTATGAATAAGCGTGGTTTGCTTGGCGAGTAAGAAGGGTTCAATGTTGTGCTACTCATAAAAATCAGATTAGTTGTTAGACTTGCTATTTATTAAGGCATACGTCGAAGCGTGTGCCTTGTATAAAATTGCTCAGTTAAATGCTGCTGGAGTACTGCTTTGGTGTGACGCCCATCGCTCGTTTGAAGTGGCGATGGAAGTGGCTTTGATCGTGGAACCCGGATTCCTGAGCGACATCGGAAATTGTCATCCCCTGCCTGAGAAGACGTTTTGCGTATCTCAGCCTTGACTGAATTTGGTACGAATGTGGAGGCAAACCATACAGCTTTTGAAAACTTCGAATCAAATAAAACGGGCTTAACTCGGCGAGTGTTGCTAAGTCTTCGAGAGATACATCGGCTTGGGGAAAATCATCAAGAAATTCTTTCACTAAGCTGAGGCTGGCAGAGCTCGATGTGATCAAATCACTGGAATGACGGTTTTTACTGTGTCGAGCCATCAACTTAATGAGAGTGCCATAAACTAAGGTTTCTCGGAGAAGTTTATTATCTGATTTCTCCAAAACATCAAATACAAGCCTAAGCTGCTGCGCCATCTCTGGGTCGTAGACGACGGGATCAGGGAAGTAGGGAGTAGACAAATTTGAAGCTAAGCCGCTTGCTAATTGTGTGAATTGTTCAGGAAGAGGGTACATGGCTTTGTATTCCCACCCTCCTTCAGTGGCTGTCTGACCGTTATGAACTTCATCTGCATTGACCAAAATAATGCTGTCTTGTGGAGCTATATGATTGCCTCCAGTTCGATAGAACTTTTGCGCTCCTCTTTCTATGACACCCACGGTATAGCCTTCATGACTATGACGAGAAAAGTTTTGATTCGTGTATTTTGCGTCTAGTAATTCAAGCCCGCCAAGCTCAGAGGCAAGTTGAAAACGTGCCGATTCCTTTTTGTTCTTCTCAGCCATAAAGACACCCTGTTATTAATCCCTCACCAGTCTAGCTTATAAGTTTCATTTATTTTTGTACAAAATTGCTGTCTGACTAAGGATGTATGAAGGATTTATTGTGAATTTATGTGTCGATTTTTTGGGTATTTTATGAATTAAAAATCTGGTTATTGATTTTAGGTTGCTATAAAATTCCGCCTTTTCTTTTCTGGCTAATATAATAACTATGATTGATATTTCAGTGCTTCCTGTTTATTTAACCGCGGTAGTGGCACTTTTGTTACTGCCTGGCCCAGATATGCTTTTGATCGCTAGCTCAAGTATGAGTTATGGCCGCAGGGTCGGCGTGTTTGCCAGTTTGGGGAATGCTACATCAGGCGTGATCCTGACCCTTCTCGCAGCAGCGGGTGTTTCTGCTTTGGTAGCAATGAGCCCTTTAGCGCTCAAAGCACTCCATCTTTTAGGTGGAAGCTATTTGCTAAAAATGGGTTGGGATTGCTTGCGAGCCAATGACAGTGGAAACCCTGAACTAGAGTCATCAACTAAAATGGCAGGGGCTTTTTATCAAAGAGCGCTGGTCAGTAATTTACTCAACCCGAAAGCGTTAGTCTTTTTTGTTATGTTCTTGCCACAGTTTGTTTCGGCTAAGATTGAAGCATCATCTGGTGAGCAAATGTTAGTCTTGGGATTATTGCTCAATGTGCTGGGGTTGCTTTTCAATTTTCTGCTCGTGGCGTTGGTCGGTACCTTGGGCAAACCCTTGCTGGAAAATGCAAAGTTCAGGACTTATCAGCATAAATTTATGGGAATGATCTTTGTCATTTTAGCAATTTGGATGCTAAGCTCGTTTATCGCAGATTTGTAAGGTAAGGCCGGCTTTAGCTGGCCTTACTTATTGTTAGGAAAGGAATTCTATGCACATTAGTTTTATGCTAAACCCGCCGAAAAATATTAAAGATGCCATCTACAATGGTCTGAAGTCATTTAATCTTAAGCATTTTCCAGATGAAGATATTGTCTCATTGGCTTGTATTGCAGAAGATGAAAGTGGCAATTTTGCTGGTGGCTTAACGGGAGAGATATTCACGAATACTTTATTTGTTGAATTTTTGTGGGTTGATGAAGCCAAACGCTCTGCTGGAACTGGTTCAAAGCTGATGGCGCGTGTAGAGCAAGAAGCCAAAGCTTACGGTGTCACGGATATTTATCTGGATACTTACTCGTTTCAGGCGCCAGATTTTTATCTTAAGCTAGGATTTAAAGAGGTTGGACGTTATGACGGCTTTCCTACCGCTGGTGTTGATAAGATTTTTTTACAAAAGAAAGTTGTCTCGTAAAGTTCTGACACTACACTAACACTCACTTTGACCGCACACCGATAATGGGGCGGTTTAACACTCGGATTTAAAAGAGTTGATGATCAAGCGTTTGAAATCTGCTGCAATGGCGAGAATTACCCTACTTTTAGTTGGGTGGGTTTTTGCTATCTGCTTTATGCAGAACACCAGTATCATCAGTATGTGCTCGTTTAAGCAGTCTGTGGTTACCGACACTATCCAGTTCAGCGATAATAGTGACGAGATTCAAAAACAATGCGATCTGACAGAAAAACTGCTCAGTAGTGCCAAGGTTAACCTTGATAACATGATGGTACCGATGTTTTTGCTCTTTGTGATTATCGTTGCTTGGCTGACTCAGGGACGGCCAGAGACTCCTTCCTTTACTGAACCCATTATTCCCAAGTCTAGGGTTCACCTCACCTTGTGTGTTTTTAGAGAATAAATTTAGTCACTGATTTCTGACTTTTGTCAGAGGATTCAATACGTCTGTTACATCAACCATTGAATAAAATGGTGACTATTTTGGAAATACACATGAGAAGTTTATTTAAAGGCACCGCTGTCAGCATAATATCTTTGTTGCTTGCGCTGAGTGCGGTGCTGTCTATGGCTTATGCGTCAACACCAGTCGATACAGGCTGGATGAGTAAGGAAGAGCACCCGCCACTCAAAACCCGCTTCGTTCTTACGGGTCAAATTGACGAATCGGCAAAAACAGTCGAGGGGTTACTTGAGGTCGAGCTTGATGATGACTGGAAAACCTATTGGCGTAGCCCTGGTGAAGGGGGGATAGCACCTTCCATTGACTGGGGTGAATCAACGAATTTAGCCAATGTGAAATGGCATTGGCCTTACCCCGATCAGTTCAGTCTATTGGGTATCAACACTCTCGGTTATAAGGAAAAGGTGACCATACCGATGACGTTGCAGGTTGAAGATTTCTCTCAGCCGGTGTCGATCGATGCTAATTTAACGATGTCATCTTGTACGACGATCTGCGTGCTTACCGATTATCCATTCTCGCTCACGTTTATGCCAAGTGACTTAATGATTAATCAAGAAGCGCTCTATAAACATGCTCAGGCGATCAGTCAGGTACCTAAGTCTTCTCCTTTATTATCGAATGCAACAGCGACTTGGGATACGAGCGCGAATGTTCTTCAGGTAAAGATGACTAAGGCGCTGGGCTGGCAAGAACCTGAGCTAATTGTGGATGGGCATACCGATGAGGCTAAAGAGTATAGCTACAAGTTAACCAATGTTAATGTTGATGAAAACACGGTCATTGCTACGTTTGAAGTGTCGAGTTGGCTCGGGGAGATTGAGTTTGATGACCAGAGCGTGTTTGTCACAGTTAAGGACAAAAATTTCCTTGCTGAGCAAGATGTTGTTGTCGTTAATGGTGCCATCGTTAAGGAAGATATATCTCTGTTGCCGATGATCGGCTTTGCCTTATTTGGTGGCCTAATCCTGAATGTAATGCCCTGTGTATTACCTGTTCTGGGGATGAAGCTGAGCAGTATCGTTGCGGTTCAGGGGGTAGAGCGACGCCAGATTCGTTGGCAATTCTTGGCGTCTTCGGCAGGTATTCTTACTTCGTTCTGGTTACTCGCGGCATTTCTTTTGGTGCTCAAGCTGACGGGCAATGCCGTCGGTTGGGGAATCCAATTTCAAAGTGGATGGTTTCTTGCCATTATGGTGCTGGTTACTGGTCTGTTCGGTGCCAATATGCTGGGTCTGTTCGAAATTCGTCTTTCATCACAAGCCAACACTTGGGCGGCATCAAAAGGGGATAACTCCTACACCGGACACTTTACCCAAGGTATGTTTGCCACTCTGTTGGCAACTCCGTGCTCGGCTCCGTTTTTAGGCACCGCGGTTGCGTTTGCTTTAGCCGCCAGCTCGTTGGAGTTATTGGCTATCTTTACGGCATTAGCGTTGGGTATGGCGCTGCCATGGATTGGTGTTGCACTTTTCCCTGGAATCGCCAACTTACTGCCTAAGCCTGGCGCATGGATGAACCAGCTCAAACTTTTGTTTGGCATCATGATGCTAATGACCAGTGTGTGGTTACTATCACTGTTAAACAACCATATTCCTTCGTTCTGGATCGTCTTAATAGCGTTGCCTTCAGTAGTGCTGATTCTGGCCCGCGTTAAGAAGGTTTATGGCGATAAAGCGATGGCAATTTCTGGCTCTGCAGCCGTACTCTTGCTGGCAGGTGGATTTGTACTAGCCAGCTTGACGACCGAACATTGGGCGACACCATTACCCAATGATCTTGTTTGGCAGCCTCTGTCTGACGAACGCATTCATCAAGCTGTGGAACAGGGGCAAACCGTATTTGTGAATGTCACGGCAGATTGGTGTGTCACCTGTAAAGCAAATGAGATTGGAGTCATCCTTCAGGATCCAGTTTACCCTGCACTGAAGCATCCTTCGATGACTCTGATTGAGGGAGACTGGACACACCCAGATGGTTCAGTCACTGATTACCTAAGAGCGAATGGTCGCTTTGGTGTTCCTTTTAATATCGTCTATGGTCCTGAAGCACCTCAGGGTATCCCTCTACCCGTCATTTTATCAAGTGACGCAGTTATGGAAGCGATTGCAACTGCAGGGGGAAACCGCTAGTGAAACGTTCTGTACGTTACTGGCTTAAAGAGGTTCTGATTCTGGTGGTATTGGGTATTGCCATTACCTCTGCTATGGATTGGTTTCGTAGTCAGAGTCTGCCTACGGAGTCTGCGCCACCGATTATGGGGAGGACTATGGATGATCAATTCGTCGACGTTATTGCGATGAGCTATGAAGAACCTGTAGTGGTTTATTTCTGGGCAACATGGTGTCCTGCATGTAAGTTTGTCAGCCCTACGGTTGATTGGCTCAGCCAGTATTATCCAGTGGTCGGTGTTGCCGGTTCGTCAGGTCCTTCAGAGCGTGTTAAGCAGTTCATGCAGGCAAAAGATTATCAATTTAGCAATATTAATGATCAAAAAGGGGAGATATTCAATCGTTGGAATATCTCTGTGACCCCAAGCATTTTTATAGTCAAAGAGGGCAAGGTGGAAAGTATTACAACAGGAATCACTACACCACCAGGAATGCTGGCCAGGCTTTGGCTAAATCAATAGGAATAAAAAGTGATGAAAAAATTAGCAATTATCTTAGCGATGAGCACTTTTGCTATCGCCCCCTTAGTCCAAGCACAAACGCAGGATGAGAAGATCAGTGAGATTGTCGAAATGCTTAACGCCAACCCGAGTATTGTCGATGGGCTTCATGATAGTTTGGGTTTGTATGTCAAACAACAGCAGCAGTTTGATCAACTTTTGTCGAGCAGCAAAGCGTATATTAATGACCCGAAACACACTTCTATGGGGGCAGAAGACGCTGAGCTGACATTAATCAATGTGACGGATTACAGCTGCCCTTACTGCAAAAAACTTGATACTGAATTGGAGAAGTTAATTGAGGATTATCCTCAGGTTAAAATCATTAACTTATACGTCCCTCTAAAGGAAGGGATGTCTAACGTCAATTCAGCAGGCTATGCCTTAAATGTATGGCATAACGCACGGGAGAAATACCCGCAGGTGCATGAATTGTTGGTTGCAAAACCCGGAGTTCATGATGCGGTTTCTCTGGCTAAAATTGCCAAGAAAACAGGCACGGAGCAATACTTAAATAATCCTGAAGACGTCGAACAACAGTTAGAGAACAATTACGCTTTGTTCAATGGTTTTGGCTTGCGAGGAACACCTGCATTGATCGTCGGACAAGATGTTATCCCAGGGTACGTACCATACCAAAAGTTAGAAGAAGTGGTTGAAAAACACCTGTAATTAAAAAAGGAACACTCCTTCATTGAGAAGGAGTGTTCGCTTACTCGCTAATCATTTGGGCGTTTACGCTTTACGGCAGGGATGGTAACAGCCCAGTGAGCGATGAGTAGACAAAGTAAGAAATAGAGAGTAGTAGCAGGTGCTTGCAATGGAAAGTCGACACTCATATGGATTAACATTCCCAAGATAGCCATAAAAGCCCCTAGCCCGGCCCCTTTCATTTGGCGGCTGCGACGTTGTTTAAATGCCACTATAGATTTACGAAGAGAGGCAATAACGATAAGAGCTAGTATTGAGCTACCAATTAGTCCATATTCAAAAACAAACTGTACATAGTCGTTATGGGCATGGTCATAAAATAATTGGATGTTTCCATTATTAAATGCCTGAAATGAAGAGTAAAAGCTTCCTCCACCATAACCAAGCCATGGTTGTTGCTGAATGGCCTCCAAGGCAGCATAAATCACATCGTCTCGCGACTCATTACTCAGGCTGGTTTCGACTAAACGCTGCTTGACCTTGTCTAAACCAAACCATGTACTCACGATCACAGTATCAATCATGAACAGGCTGGCAATAAGAACATACATACTTTTAGGTTTATTTTTATACAGCAGTAATAGGAGTAAGCTGCCCGTTGTTAAAGCGACAAAAAAAGCGACGTTCCCCATTCGCGACCGGGTCAAAACTAAAGCAATGACCATAATGATCAAGCCCAAACGAATAAAAGCCTTATCGGATAAGAACACGGCGAAAAAGCGTTGTGCAGACAGGCGAATACTTTGCTTTTGGCTATCTTGCAATTGTGCGATTAGCAAGCCAAAGCCGATACAAAGATTGATCAATAAGAAGTTTGCCAGATGATTGTGATAAACAAAACTCCCTGAGGCTCGATGACCCACTGGTAAATCAAACATGGGTGAGAGAGGCAGGTCGAGCAATTGAATGACCCCCGCATAAAAACCTTGGCACACCCCGCTGCTGACCATGACGATGAGCAGGGTTTTGAGTCTTGACATGCTAGTAATGACCACTGATGCGACTAAGCAAAGCTGTAAATAATGCAGTGTTTTAACGGAAGAAACGAGTGCCAGCCCTGTGTCTTCAAAAGACCCAAAAGGGAATAGAGGCTGAGCAAAAGCCCATACCGTAAAAATAGTTAATGGTACTAACAGCGACTGAGTTCGTTTAAGGCTATGTCGCCAATGATCGCTGGAATAACAAATCACACAGAGAAGCAGCATTCCCGCGATGATAAATTCATTAATCGACCATGCCCATGGACGGTTACCTCCCAAAGGAACTGGTAGCCAAAATACAAACAGAAGAAACGCAGGATAAATGAGTCGTTCAAGGAAACGTGTCATATAAAAAGCACAAAAAAAGAGGCAGGCTCAAGGCCTGCCTTAACAATACAAATTCAACTTAATTAGGCGAGGCAGTACCGCCGCCACTACCGTTGCCCGTGCCAAGTGCGGTCGTAGCACCCGGATTCACCGCCAAAGGTGGAGCTGTCGCAATACCTGCTGCGGTTGGTTCACTGATTAACGCCGGGTCGGCACCACCTGAAATAGCAGCGACAAGAATGTCGGTTGGGTCAAGAAGGTTGAGCTCTGCAACGGCATCCACAATGTCTTGCGCGTAATCTGGAGCAGCCAGCACAGCTTGCTGGATAAGTTGTTCGTAGGCATCAGGCGCTGCATGGCTGACAATAATTGCTGTCGCTTTAGCCATTTGTTCTGGAGCGAGTGTTTGAATGGCTGCATCCAGAACCGCAAGGCTCTCACTTGTATGTGTTTGTGAAGCCATTGCCAAAATATCAGTTGATTGTTCAGGACAGCTCGAGAGTAAGCTAATCAGTGTCGAGGTGACATCTGTTGTGTCGTTTAATGAAGCCTCAATGGCATCAATATCTGAACAGGCAACGTTAGAGACTTCTTCTGCCATGCTGTGTGTTGAAAACACTATGCTGGTTATCAACATCCATATTTTGTGGTTCATTATGCTAATTCCTACTTACTCACAGTGAGGCGACAATCCAGCCAGTATATGGCTTTACGCTGATTAATCGACAAATATTGAACTAAGATTATGTTTTTCTTAAAAATGATTCTCTTGCTTACTCATTTTTGAAACACTTATATGTTTAGGTAGCGACATGAGGCTAAAGATGCGTAGTCGATATCCGGCATTTGCTTCATTACGATACAAGCGAAGCGGAATTTCTTGTTTTGTGTCAGGTAGTCACGAAATCTCTGTCGGACATCTTTATGCTTAATCGCCCTATAGATGTGGGGCATCGCTAGCTTGCGCTCATTGGGTGAGAACTGTTGCCAGTTGGACAAAGCTAAAGTGGCGATTTTAAAGTTTACCTGAGGTATGTAGGGGCCTTTTATATCCGCTTGATGCAGATACTGCTCTCGGTTAGCTCCTAGAAGCTGAGTCTCTAAAGTCGCTAAATCGGCCCAAGTATTGGGCCAATTGGGTCGAAGCTCAGCACTAATAAGATAAGCACTTTTCGCGAGTTCAAGATAAGCCTGTTTCTCTGCATCATCGCTGATGTAAGCTTTCCACTCGTACACTTTTCCTTGTAAATCGAAATAGTGTGGATGTGAAGAGTGGTGCTTAATGCTCGATTCAATGAGCATTTCAGCCTGCTCGATGTCACTGAGTTTAGGTTTATCGGCTGATTTATCCCATAGTTCAATTTGGTTCGATACCGCTTTGGCGTAGAGAGACGCTACGCCAAAGTGATATGAGAGATAAAGGACAAATATAGCGGACAATGCTAATCCTAACTTAGATAAAGAAGCGGCCAACTTACCTTTCATTAGGCGTTCTCGACCCCGTAGTATGATTGGTACTGTTTATAACCGCTATAGGCTGAAGCTTTCTTTACATTAAGTTTGTTGAGGATAACGCCATCGATTCTTGTTCCTTGCTGAGCGAGCTTACCGACGACATCACGTACTGTCTTGGTTCGGGTTTGAGACGCGTTGATAACGATAACAGCAGAGTCGACATAGCGAGACAGCATAAATGCGTCACTGACGGCGAGGCATGGTGGTGTATCGATGATAATGCGATCGTACTTCGTTTTTAACTGCTCAATAAAGTCAGAAAAGCTGGTAGAAGAGATCAACTCAAGCGGGTTGTTGGTGTATGTGCCCGCAGCGAGTATATCCAACTCTGACTCATCATCCCGATATATACAATCTTCAATGGCGTGGGTTTTCGTCAATACGTTTGTCACCCCAGGCTGCGCTGATGGCAAACCAAATCGACGTGCGATGGTGGGTTTTCTCAAGTCGCAGTCGATTAATAAAGTCTTTTCCATCTGAGCCAGAGATAGCGCAAGGTTTAGTGCTGAGGTGGTTTTCCCTTCATCAGGCTGCGACGAGGTTACCATGACTACAGAGCTAGGCTTATTTGAGTTTGCCAGTAGATAACCCGTACGAACAGTACGTATAGCTTCTGTTAACTGGCGATTACGCTCATCAAAATAAGCTTTGCTATCCAGTGGACGTTTGCTTTTTAGTGACGGCACAATTCCCAGAATCTCCAGAGACAGTTGCTTGGATACCTGCTTGATATCTGTGAAAGTATCATTTACAGCATCCGCGACAAATGCCATTACACAACCAAAGCTCAGAGAGGCCAAAAACGCCAGAATCACGATCATTTTACGATTTGGCTTACTTGGTGCTAACGGAGGGCTAGCGTAGTCCGTAAAGCGTGCAATATTGGCGTTGAAATCGCTTGATGCACTGGTTTCTTTTTGGCGACTTAAGAATAAATCAAATAGCTCACGGTTGGTCTGTACCTCACGTTTAAGCTCTGAATATTTGGCATTTTTAACCGTTAGTGCCTGAAACTCGACTTTGCGATTTTCGAGTTCTCGACGAATGGTTTGCTCAGCCTGCTTTGCAGCTTTAAGCTCATTATTGATGCCGTTCAGTAACTGGTTTAATTCTGAACGAAGGTTTTTCTTCACGGACTCTCGCTCGGCGATCGCGGCTTTGAGTTTTGGGTGTTTAGGCCCGTAGCGCTTTGAAAGCTCAGAGACCTTTCGCTCTGCCTGTACTTCCGCCACTTTGACGTCACGAATCGTCGGGTGATTTGAGATTTCAGGGACCGAGGCAAGTGCTGATAGCTGGCTTGAATCAGATTTATAATTTCTGGCCACTTGGTATAAGGTTTCCGAAGCGACTCGGCGATCCCGAGCTTTGTTGAGCTGGGACGTCAGCTCTGCGAGTTCTTGCGAAGCCAGACTCTCGACCCCTTGGATATCAACCAGCCCTTCAGCCTGCAAAAAGGCTTGGAGCTGAGATTCCGATTGGCGCAACTTCTCACGTAAATCACCAATACGCTCATTAAGCCAGCTGGAAGCTTGTTGAGTGACCTCGATTTTGGCTTCTATGTTGCTATCCATAAACACACGGCCAATTTCATTGGCAATTTGTGCTGATAATTCTGGATCTCTGCTGGTATAAGAGATCTGTACAAGCTGAGTCTTTCGAATCGGATTGATCGCTAAACCGCGTTTGAATTTGTACAAGACTAATTTGTTTCTGGCGTACTCCGACTTTTCAAGATCCTGCTCTGGTAGGGATTTTCTAAAGGCTTGTAATACAGGAAACCATTCAATTAACTTGTCTTTCAGTGAAGTGTCAGATTCCTCTTGTGCACGAGGATCAAACTCAGGATGGTTAGCCAAATTCAAGCGACGGATCACCTCTTCAGACACGCGATCCGATTTTAGAATCTCGATTTGAGTGAGGTAGTATTCTTGGCTTTTGGTATCTAAGCCGTAAAACTCCTCGATTGAGATAATATTAGCCTGTTTGGACTCAATTAATAATGTGGCTCGGGCGGTGTATTTTGATGGTAAAGACAATACAACCAATACCGCAATAGCAGTCACCAATAGTGAAAAAACAATGATGCGCCACTTGTAGTTAAGCAGCACTTTGAAATATTGGCGGATATCAATGAGCTCTTCTTTGCTCACCGGAGAATTCTGGGTATTTTCCATAATATTCAATTAAAAGAAGCTTTCTTCAACGGTGATAATGTCACCAGGTTGGATTCGGTGAAGTAGGGAAACACGAGTCGGCTCAGAGTTGGGTTCATCACTGGATGAGACAAAAATTTTGGTTTTTGACGCACGCTCGGTGAAGCCTCCGGCAATAGTGATCGCTTTGTTGACGGTTAACCCCGGATGAAATGGATAGCCACCGGATGCGATGACTTCACCATTGATAAAGTAAGGACGGTACTCGACAACGCTGACATAAACGTTAGGGTTCACTAAATAACCATCGAGTAGGCCATCATGGATCGATTGTTTTACTTCTCTGAGCGTACGGCCTTTGAGAGCGATGCTGCCTAGAAAAGGATAATCGATGGAACCGCTGTCACTGACTCGAGTTTCAAGTGACAGTTCAGGTTCATCATAGACCTGAACTTTGATCAGATCACCAACGCCAAGACGATAAAGCTCATCGCTAGCCATAGCTTGAAATGAAAGACATAGCAGCAGAATTGAAAATAGAGACTTCATGAGCTTACATTACACCTTCTAGCGCTATGTAATAGACGGATTGGTCATAGCTAAAGTTGTTTAGGTTTGAATCACGTGATTCATAAGACACCCCGCCTTTGAACGTCAACCAACGACGGAAATCATAATCAAGATAAACGCTGGCTTTCGACGTATCGTCTTCTCGCGTGCTGTCCGTATAGTCCTCTGACATATAAGAAAGCTCAGTGTTTGTTGAGATGATCTCCGTCCAGTTATGAGACCAGTTCGCATTGTAAACTGAGGTATCAATTGCACCGCCAAGTCCATTAGGGTAGGTCGACTTACGGTTGGTTTTCAGTTCTAGTGCCGAGTAGCTTCTTAACAAGTAAGCGACATCAATATCCCAAGAGAAAGAATCGAAATCTTTTCGTTGCGAGGCATCAAACTCTTTATTTTGATAACCTACCTTCACACTCCCGCGAAGTTTTCCTGTTGCATCCCAAGATGTGCCTAGATAAATGAAGTGATGCAAGCTATCACGTTCACTAGAGCCTGGAGCGACTTCGTTGTAACTTCTGTCATTGACAATGTACTGTGCTAATAAAGAGGTTTTTGGAAATGCCTTGTAGAAGAAAGCGGTACTGAATCGTCCTTCATCCCAATCCTGGTAACGAGTTACATTGCGGTTATTCTTGTACGACAAGTCCCCCCAACCGACATTGGTCTCTATTTGCCCCTTAGCTTCGGTACTGCCATAACGATAACCAAGATTGAAAGAATTCGAGACATACTTGTTGTAGTCGAGGTCAGTCGTTGTGTCGTTATCACCACGATTTTCATGCGTTTTTGCTAAGCTGTAACGCAGGTCGAGTGCGTTTCTTGAATTTGCTTCCCAGTAACTGGTGAGATCCAGAAAATGATCGGTGTAGTTGTCCCGCTGAGAGCTAAAGAATTCACCGCGTTGGATACGGTATCCTAGGTCGTGCTTATGTTTGCCATTTTCAAGCTCGAACCCAACGCCGGGCTCGTACACGCTAAACCAAGAACTGGTTTCATTGAATTCTTCTTTCGCTACGTTGCTGTTATGGCCACTGTATAGGTTCAGATAAGGCACAATAGCGATGCCTGACTCTGTTTCAATCGGCACTGGTGTTGGTGCAGCACAGATGGAATAAGACATCGCAATCGTCAGAAAACCGCTAGTGGGTGAGATGAGTTTGTTGAATCTATTCATAATAAAATCATGTCCATGACTTAGTAGGCGTTTTTGCCGACAAAACCTTTAAAAACAGTGAGGAAAACGATCTTTATGTCGAACCATAGTGACCATCTGTGGATGTAGTCGAGATCGAACTGAACTCGCTTCTCCATTTTGTCGATAGTATTCGTTTCGCCGCGCCAACCATTAACCTGAGCCCAGCCAGTGATGCCCGGTTTAACCTTATGACGTAGCATGTATCGGTTCACGATCGTACGATATTCTTCATTGTGTGCCACGGCATGTGGACGCGGACCAACGATAGACATGCGTCCTTGAAGGACATTGATAAACTGAGGTAGTTCATCCAGTGATGTACGACGAATAAAAGCCCCAAACTTAGTGACACGTGGATCGTTTTTCGTCGCCTGAGCCACTTTTTCTCCGTTATCCATGACCTTCATACTGCGAAATTTCCAAACCTTGATTGGCTTTCCATCTAAGCCATATCTAAGCTGTTTGAATATGATAGGTCCTGGAGATGAGATTTTGACGCCTATCGCAACGGCAGTGAGCACTGGGCTTATCAGCACTAGGATCAGGCTGCTTAGGACAAGGTCTTCTAGGCGTTTAAGCCAGGTTGATAAACCATTAAATGGGGTATCAAATATGCTGAAAGCGTTGACGTCACCAATGGTATACCAGCGAGAGTGGAGCAAGTTAAAAGTAAAGAAGTCCGGTACGACATAGGTGTTAACGGTACTATCCGAAAAAGCTTCCAAGATATCGGAAATGCGCTTTTGTGCCTGCATAGGTAAAGCGATATAGATATTTTGTACTTCCCCGTTCTTTGCTAATGCCAACGCATCTTTTATTGTCCCTAGTATAGGCAAATCGCTAGAGAGTCTTTTAGGTTCTCTGTCATCATAAAAACCGGTAAGTTTAATGCCTAACTCTGGGTGATTACTCAGGTTTTTCGATAATTCTAAACCTTGAGGCGTCAAGCCAATAATAGCGGCTTTTTTGGTATGAACCCCTCTCTGATGAAGATAATAAAGAGCCATAAAAGCGAACGTTCGCCAAATAAGCAAAGTGGCAAAGGTCAGTACGATCCAATAACCAATGATCAGGCGAGAAAAGTCGGGGCCTGTTTTCGAAAAATAGCTAAGTAAAGTGAGCCCACCAACGGTCGAGAACCAGCAAAACGAGGTGTAAAGCGCAAGGGAGCGAAGCTTAGCTGTGCGCCAATGGCTGTATATATCTAGGCTTTCAGCGATGAAAGAGTAGATGATGACACCTAACAGCCCAGCAGAAATGTAGCCTAAAGTAACAATGTGATCGTTGGCTTTTATTGCAATATACAACGCGCTGAGTATTACCAAGCAGTCAATCAAACGGTAAAAGACTTTACCGTGATAATTGGTAATACGTATCCTGCCTCGTTCACTCATTGGGGCTCCTGAAATACATGTAACCTCTGTAAGGTTTTATTGATGTGAAAATAGCAAGGCGCATTTTTATAACATCTTTATATATGTTGCAATGATATAAGGTGGCTCATTATTAAGACTGGCGATGTATTATTTTTGTATAGAGGGAAATGGATAGGATAGTTACTAATAAATAATCACTTAGAACAATATTAGGCTTTTTACTCAATAATTTACGGGTTATTTTAATGAGAGAATTTTATTTCAAATTTTTCCTTTATTCTTAAATTGAAGACGAAAGCGGAGGCTTTACTTTCTCATTTATAAGAATGGGGAGTAATTGGTATTTACTTTTTATTAAATACAGTATTGGTTTTTAGGGCCGGTAATGCCTAATGAGTGTTCTAAGAGAGGAGCTAGGCAAGAACAATGGTTAATACTCTTGCCTAAGTTAGGGTTATTTCTTGGTGTATCTGGCAACAAAAGTTTGTGCTGCGTACTCAACCGTTGATTTCAGCTGTTCGCAGCTTGCGGGTGGTTGGTGTCCCAATAATTGTGGCCAGAAAACGATGGCCTTAATACTGCCTATGAATTGCTCGATAGCCATGGGGATGTCCTCAACCTCAAGAGCACCGGCATTAATTCCTTGCTGCACCCATTGATTTAAACCGTACGAGTCCTCTATGGCTGCAAACTGTTTCATCAGTAATTGAGAAGTATGAGAGCAGCGAATGCACTCGGCCATCACTAAGCGAGCAGTCATTTGAAAGTCTTCGGTGTTGATGTAACACATCTGCTTGAGCGTGATATCAACAAGCTGCTCCGCCACTGACACAGAAGGTTCAAATTTCAGCTCACATTGTTCATTAAAGCGACACATTAGCTTATCTACAATGACCTCAAACAGAGCATCCTTGTTTGGATAATATTTATATAACGTGCGCTTGGAGACTCCAGCGTGTTTAGAAATACCTTCCATACTCGCTTGCTCAAAGCCTTTTTGAGAAAAAACTTCAATGGCGGATTTGATGATATCTTCTTGTTTTATATCGCTTCGTTTAATCATGCATTCATCTCAAAATACTTAAAGTAAACGATGGTGTTTACTTTTAATGCTGCAGTAACTAAAGTATACACCATCGTTTACTTTCTTGGGTAGCCAGTAGGTCATGAAAATGAGCAATATGATCAAAGCATCGATAGTTTCAGCACTAGGTGTTATGGGGTTCAGTCAGCTTCTTAAAGCGGAGAACAATGTTGAGTTGCGACAAAGTGAGCGTTTAAGAGCTGAACGGATTGACAACTCAAAGCAATTTCAGAACGGTAAGGCTATCGCTCGAATGCCGAACGTCCCAAGCTCCGAAAGTCTGTCTTCGGTTATGTGGAAATTTTTCTTTGAAAGAGCAGCCTTGAAGCCAAATTCACCCTTGCCACATACACTTGTCGATGCTGATAAATTGGCTCATCGTAGTGATGAGATACGCGTAACCTGGTTGGGTCATTCAAGCTTATTTATTGATATCGACAGAACACGAATTTTGATCGACCCTGTGTTTGAATATGCATCCCCCTGGATTGCCAAGACGCTATTTTCACGAAACGTAAAAGCTCCTGTTGAGCGCGATAACTTACCGCTTCCAGACGCTATCGTTATTTCTCATGATCATTATGACCATTTAGAGGAATCGACGGTCCGCTACTATGCCAATAAAGACGTAATGTTTATGGTTCCGCTGGCTGTAGGCCGACACCTTGAAAAATGGGGAGTTAACCCAGACAAGATTCAAGAGCTTGATTGGTGGGAGTCCACTTCAATTAATGGTGTCACACTTACGGCAACGCCAGCTAACCATAATTCTGGTAGAACGGGGCTGGATTCGAATAGTACGCTATGGGCTTCTTGGGCCATTCATGGCCAGTCTGGCTCTATGTTCTACAGTGGGGACTCTGCTTATGATTCACATTTTAAAGAGATAGGTGAGAGGTTAGGCCCTTTTAATATGGCATTTATAGAAGTCGCCGCGAACGTGAAAGATGGTAAGGGCTTCCCGGTGGAAAATTGGGGTCATATGCAGGCTCGTCATACGATGCAAGCCTTTAAGGACCTAGAAGCGGAAAAGCTCTTCCCTGTGCATTGGTCTACTTTTGAATTGTTTGCTCACAAATGGGACGAGCCGATGACAGATCTGATTGCTGAGGCGAATGACATAGGAGCGGATTTAGTCACTCCTATGGTTGGAGAAACGATTGAACTCAATAATGAGATTAAGACATCATTCTGGTGGGAAAATCATGATGAAATCTTGGCAAAATCTGACTTAAGCTTGCAAAGTCATACATTCTAACTTTCTAAAAAATAATGATATTTAATAAGAAGCCCACAGATTGTGGGCTTTTTTGCTAGATGTACAAATAACTCTGTATTTTTGGTTGGAAACTTATATACTCAATTTGATGGCTATGCAATAGATTGGTTAATAAGGGAGTGAGTCAATGGATGTAGAACAGAGTCTTTTTCAATGGGAAAGAGTGAAGCGTTTCAACTTTTCTGTCTGGACGGTTTTGATTGGAGTACTCATTGCAAGAACCAGCTATTTCATGGCTTGGCCTTTTTTGATTGTTTTCCTCTATCAAGATTATGATACATCTGCGATTGAAGTCGGTTCAATGCTTGCCGCTTCAGCTCTTATCGGTTCAGTTACTGGTCTTTATTCAGGTTATCTTTCAGATAAGTTTGGTCGAAAATGGTTAATGTCAGCCGGATGTATTGTTGCCTTTTTTGCTTATAACGGCATTGCTTTGGCGAGCGAAGTTTGGCATTTCTACGTTCTGATTTTGTTTACTGGTTTAATGCATCCTCTTATCGATGGACCTGCCAAAGCAGTGTTAGGCGATTGTCTGGATGATATAAAAGACAGAGAGCTAGCGCTCAATACTCGTTACTTCTTACTTAACATCGGTGGCGCGATTGGCCCTCTTGTTGGTGTTACTCTGGCGTTATCCAATCCACAGAACCTATTTATGATCACAGGATTTACTCACCTAGCATACAGTTTCTGGATTCTCTTCGGTATCGAGAGAAAAGGGAAATATCAACAACCCGATCGTTCACAGTTACCCCATTTTCGTCAAACGCTCAAAGTGATCAGTCAGGATAGAATTTTTGTTCTATTGATGTTAGCTAACCTGATGCTAATGTTTGTGTACGCCCAGCTAGAGTCTTCGGTACCTCAGGTTATAGTCAGAAGTGGCATTGAGGATTCCGCAACCTTGATCGCCATGCTGTTATTTATCAATACAGCAACGATTGTTCTATTTCAATTTCCTTTGCTCAAGCTTATGGAGAAGTTTCCGCTTTTTACTCGCACTCGTATCGGGATGATTCTGATCGCAATGGGACAATTGGCTGTCATTTTGTCACCAAAAGATGCAGTTATAGGTTGGGCTATCGCCAGTTTTATTATTAGTCTTGGAGAGGTCATCACTTTTCCAACGATTAACGTTCAAATTGATCGTCTGGCGCCAGCACATTTGCGTGGTTCCTACTTTGGAGCAACTGCCTTGTATACACTAGGTTTCGCTATTGGGCCGCTGCTAGGTGGAGTCATGATCGAATGGCTAGGGTCTAATTGGCTATTCGGTTTCTGCTTTGTCGTATGTATGTTAATGATTTGGCTCTATTGGTATGCGGAACACGTTGACGATCCTATGGAAAGGGAGCCTGCAACGCAAACATGAATAGAAGCCCACAGATTGTGGGCTTCTTATTAGGCTTTGTCTTGTAGATCTTCGCCTGAAATAGGTGGATCAAACTTCAGTGTTTGAGTTGGGTAGGCGATATCAGCGTCATGTCGGTGAATAATAGACATGATTTTAAGTAACACATCTTCTTTAACTTCATGATAGCGAATCCAGTTTACGGTTTTAGTAAAGGTATACACCATCATTTGTAATGAAGAGGGGCCAAAAGCGTTGAAATTCACGATTAAGGTTTGTTTGGTATCAATGTCAGGATGATTTTTGAGCATTGTTTTGATGTCTTTTACGATTTGAGCAACCTTCTCGCCATCGTCGTAGCGGACACCGATTGTTTCTTTGATTCGTCGGTTGAGCATACGCGATGGGTTCTCTACCACGATATGACTAAACACTGAGTTTGGGACGTATAGAGGGCGTTTATCGAAAGTACGAATGATGGTCATTCGCCATCCAATACGCTCTACGGTACCTTCGATTTGACGGTCCGGAGAGCGAATCCAATCCCCGACTTTGAATGGGCGATCGAAGTAAATCATCATTCCACCAAAGAAATTCGAGAGCAGATCTTTCGCGGCTAAACCCACAATCAGGCCACCGACACCACCAAAGGTCAACAAGCCAGATAGACTCAGGCCAAAGGCTTGCATGATGGTTAGCATACCTATAATGATGAAGAACAGCCTTGATACTTTAGCGATCGCTTGAACCGTTGTTTCATCACGAGAATGCTGCTTTAGTACGTATTCTTCAACATTGTTGATCAACCGCATGATAATCCAGATGAAAATGGCAATCACAAGAAGAAGCTTAAGCGTGCTAAGCCAATTTAATTTGGAATCCAAGTAGTCTTCGAGAATGAAACCGAGTGAAACGGTCGCAGGCCAGCACCAGATAAGAGTACTGATAGGGGTTTTTAGAGCGTGGAGAGTTAAGTCATCCCAATGGAAGTGAGTTTTCTCAACAAGAATATCTAATCGGCTATAGATAATGCGCCAAGCTACCCAAGCAAAAAAACTGGCAGCGGTAATAAATAAAACATTGGTATCCCAGCTTTGCAGTAAGGCGACAAGATTCTTAGGCAAATATGCAACTAACTCATTCATTACACAGTTCTTATTGTTAATTTTACTGAGTCCAGTATAAAGGCTTGAAGGTAGGGAAACTACCGTCAATTTATGAGATGGCAACTGTAAGAGTGTATGTGGTTTGTTATTGAACTGGCATTGTTATTTTTTACTGCTGAAGTGCTCTGATAGGGCTGCTCGACGGTTTTTCGCTGAACCACTACTACCACTCATATCGACAGTATTTTCGTAACCCGCTTTGATGAAACGTTGAGTTGGGCTGTTGGGTTCTAAACGACGAAGTTGTGGAGACTTGAATGTGCCAGCAACCTGATAAATAGAAATGCCTCCCCCCGTAGTCACTGTGATAACTTTACCGTCAAAATCAAAGTTGGTCGTGACCAATCGATCGTTACGATAAACTCCTCTCTCATTAAAGGTTAGAACCTCGGTATTATATTCAGGTGTACCAATTTCTATCCATCGCCCATAAACGTGTTTTGGGTGGACGTAATCTTGATAGCTGAAGAAAAGAAGAGACGAGAAAGCTACCGCCAAAGTGACTAGTAGCGTAACAAAAGACAATTTTAGAAAAGCTTCTTTTTCCATATAAGAGCGCTTTTTCCATCTTGGTGCATTGGTTGCTGCTCTGTTTAACGCCACATTCAACTGCTCTGATCAGTAAACTGGTTGAGAAGTTTACCTGTATTTCGCTGAGTCTGGTGTAAGAGTTTAAACATTGATGTTTACTATCAATGATAAGTTTGATCTTAAGCCCAAAAAATACACGGTTTATTTACGTTAATATAAGGTTTTACCAATGCCTTATATTCTATTTTACTGCCAGTAAGTATAGCCTGTCAGTCTTGTGATGCTGCAAAATACAATGAATGATAAGATCTACAAGGTGCTTAAGACACTGATAAGAGTTCTACCTTCCTGTTTGTGCAGCGCTCGATTAGCCATCTATACGAGATAATCTCTTGGTTGGAATCTAAGCTTCATCTTTAGATATCAAGTTCCTTCTTGCCCATGGACGTTTATACGGTGACTTATGGCTTTTGTATTACTTTATAAACTTGCCGTCTAATACGGGAAGCTATTTCGAGCTTGATTGGGGAGAATGATTCCGTTACAACAAGCCCTAGGTTACAGAAACATAAAGCAATTTTCATGGAGGATACATGATCAAAATAAATAAGTATTTTGAAGGCAATGTTCAGTCGCTAGGATTTGAGCAAGAAGGTAAGCAATCGAGTGTCGGTGTTATGGCTCCTGGTGAGTATACGTTTGGCACTGCAGCTCCAGAGCGTATGACAGTGGTGAAAGGTAGCCTGACGATTAAGCGTGTAGGAGAAGATGCTTGGACGACTTATTCTAGTGGGGAATCATTTGATGTTAGCGGAGGTTCTTCTTTTGATTTAAGAGTGTCTCTAACGACGGCTTATTTATGTGAGTATCTATAAATCCCAACTCCACGTGTGATAATACACGTGGTGATTTTCTTTTGATCTTGCTTCGATAGGTAATAAATTGGCAAAGAGTTTGCTTAAATTATTTTTAATTTAGGCATGAATACAAGGGAACGTGAGGTTTTTGTCGGTCTATTGTTCGGGAATCCCGAAATGTCCCGTAGTAATAAACAAATTTATCATTTAGGACATTGGCTATACTTAATCTGACGGAACCGGTTCGAGAGGAGGTCGATGATGGCTGTAGTACCTAAACACAAAGACCCACATGCTCGTTACGATCCCAGTCAGGAGCTTACTGCAGATCAGTTGCACCGATTTGGTAAAGTAGCGAATAAAGCACAGCAACGTCGAGATGAAGTTTCTCAGCGCAGTTCACTTAGAACCGCAGCGAGAGCGGCTAAAGAAACGGCAATGAAACCTGTTGTGGTACCCAGGAAAGACAAACCTAACTCTACCCGTTATGCAGCGTGGATGCTCGTTGTAATGGCGTTCTGCCTGTGGCTCATGTTTATGAGCCGTTAAACTTTTTTATTGGCGTTACTTTATTTGGGTCAGGGTTTTCCACGCTTTTAACCATGTCCGCATGGTCAAGTTGATAGTAGCGATACTGATTCTTGCCCCCGTGTTTTGCCGCGTACATCGCCTTGTCTGCACAGCGAGTTAGTTCGGGTAACGAATCCCCATCTTCAGGAAAAATAGCGACCCCAGCGCTGACAGTGAGCTTGTTGATTCTTTCCGTGCTTTGGTAACTGTCTTCAAATAGATGACAAATACGATTCAAAATACCATTAAGATCTTTGATGCTGCGTACGTCATAAAGGAGCAAAACAAACTCGTCTCCAGCGTAACGTGCGATTGAATAATCGTGCTTCTTTGTTTTCCTATCTTTGGAGCGAATATTATTTCTTAACCTTTTGGAAAAGTGTTGTAAAACACGGTCACCAACTTCATGCCCGTATGTATCATTAATAGCTTTGAAATTGTCTATGTCGAGAAAGACCATTGCAGTAATAGTGTTACTATCTCGCACTTCTTCTAGTTTCTCCAGCGCCCAACTTTCAAAACTCCAACGGTTAGCAAGGCCAGTTAACTGATCACGATAAGCGAGATCCTCTATACCTTCCTTATAGAGAGACTGAATATAGTTAACGACTTTTGCGTAAAAGTATGATGATGTATTACATAATAGATAGAGAGCAAATAGGCTGATGAGAAAGCGGTCGATGGAAATCGGTAGGGGAATCGTAATGATATTGGTAAACAAGCAAGTCGAAAAGGTAAGTAAATAAAAAGCAGAGCTTAGTATTAGACCAGTACGAAAGTCACATACAAAAATCACGGCAGCAAGTATTGGATATAACCAAAACAGCCGATCAGATGCGTTGTCACCATATACCAATAATAGGGTTGCCTGAAAGAGTAAAACACCTGAGAGTATTAAGTCTGAAAGGTTGTCTGATTGGTTGAAATTCAAATACCAAAGATTGGCAATTAAGATACCCACACACAAAATATTGAGTGTACCAAACAGGTAATTCTGATTCGTGATGTGCATGAAACCATAATAGGCAAGAATAGCCAGAGTGACGATCGAACAAAGAAGAACGACTTTACACTTACGAGCTGAGTGCATATCGGCCATTTCTTCTAAATGTTGTCCTACAAATCCTGCCATTTAATTCCCTGCCTGTAAATTCACAATCCGGCAATTAAAGTCTAGAAGAAAAAATGAAGTTTGAATGAAGGTATTATTCAAGGCAGTTTAGTGAGAAGAAATAATCATATGAATACTATTTCTTATTATATGACTGGCTAGTATTAATCACTAAATTTTGGCGCTTATGTAACTAATTGTATTTGATGCTTAAATACACAAGGCGTTAATATTTTGTCGTTTTTAAATCTATGATTAAATTGAAAAAATAAAATGCTAGGTCTGTTCCTTATAATAAAATAGTCTATAGAAAATACTAAGCACTGAATTCATTTCTCAGCCAGTTACGCAATGTAAGGACGTGTTCATTTTTAAGCTTTTCTCGCTGACAAGCGAAGTAAAAGTCTTGATGAGGGTTGAGTACGGGGTTTCCGACTTCGACTAGAGAACCATGATGAACATCGTCACGAATGAATTGTCGGTGGGTCACAAATACCCCTAACTGACGGATTGTTGCCTGAACCGCCTGAATGGAAGCCGAAAAGCTTAAGTTATTGACGGAGCTTGGTATTGGTAGTTGGTGGCTCTCACACCATACTTGCCAGTCATACTTTCTTCTATCATTTGCGGCGATAATTGCGGGGTAGTGTGCGAGAAGTGACTCTGGCGTTGTGCCCGTACGGACCAGTTCAGGGCTGGCGACCATCACTAACTCATCATGAGCCAGTAACTCGCAATAGTAATCTTGCCAGTCATCCGTTTTGCCGTGAATAATTGCAACGTCAACACCTTCATTTTCCATTACAAAGTGGCCAATTAAGTTAGAGATACGAATATCCAGTTGAGGCGCGTATTGATTAAAACGGTTCACTCGCGGAATCCACCAATGCATTGCTAATGAATTGACCATGTTAAGTGTTATCCGCTGACTTTGCTGCTCATCAATTAGGTGTTGAGTGGCGGTTATAATTTGCTCTATTGCTGGCGCGACTTGTTTGTAGTAACGGCGACCGGCAGCGTTGAGTGTAACTGTTCGTCCAGTACGAATAAACAGCGCTTGTCCAATCTGAGTCTCTAAAGATTTAATCGCTTGGCTTACTGCTGAGTGGCTCACATTCAGCGCTTTTGCTGCTTCCGTCATGCTGCCAGTCTCGGCAATTGCGATAAATGAATAAATTGATTTAAGAGGCGCTAGTTTTCTCATTTGTAAGTTTTTCTTACTTATTGTGTCAATATTACTCGTTTTTAATTTGTACTGACGGCTTCTAAACTAAGTGCTAAATACGGAGGAGTTATGCCTAGTCAGTTGTACCCAGTTTTATTCATGTTGTCTTCTACATTCAGTTTGTCATTAACCGGATTATTTTCCAAGTTTTTGAGTGAGCACTTTGACGCTAATCTACTCAGTTTTCTTAGATTTATCCTGCCTGCAATGGTATTAATTCTAGCGTTTTGTGGCAAAGATGTGCGTTGGCCAGACCGCAATGAACAGAGACCAATTTGGTTGAGAGCCTTGTGTATCGGGGCATGCCAAGTTTGTTTTGTTTACTCACTCCAGCATCTGACCTTGGTGGAAAGTGTGGTTCTATTTGGGACGGGCCCGTTGTTTATCCCATTGTTAGAAAAGCTTATATTTTCTATCAGTATTGGAGCAGTGAACCTGTTAGGGCTCCTGACTACCTTTGTTGGTGTGGTTCTACTGGCGGGAGATGTCAGCGGGTTCAACTTCAGAGCTGAGCTTTTAGTGGGACTTGCAGCGGGCGTGTTTAATGCTGGATCCCAACTCAGCCTTTATCGTATTAGTCAAAGTCGGTTGAATGCATTTGAAATCAATTTGTGGACTTTCCTATTCGCCGCTGTTGTTATCACACCGTTAGTCGCATTCAGCTTAGTGAATCATCATGCTATGTATCAAGCATCGGACGTAAGTCCTTGGCTTATTGTGATGGCGCTTGGTACTTTATCAGTGCTGATCATTAATACGCAGGTGTTTCGATCAAAAGCGTACAAACTGGCTGAGTCAGGCTCACAACTTGCGCCACTTATTTTTACCAATCTGTTGTTTACCGCGGCCTGGCAGGTGCTGTTTTATAACGAGCGTTATAACTCGTACCAAGTATTGGGGCTAACTCTGATTATTGCAGCCAACATTGCCTGTGTTGTGTTACCTAAGTGGTTAAAAAATAAAAGTTTAAAAGCCGCATAAAGCAAGGACTAGTAGATCATCCTGAAAGTCAGGTTTATTCTTTCTCCAATCTGTTGATTGGTTTTCGGTAAGCTGTGTTTCCAGAAGTGTTGCATTTCACCTGCCATGATTAATAGGCTGCCGTGAGACAACTCTAAACGGTAAGTTTGTCCTGTGTGAATGTGTTTCAGTACGAAGCGACGCGTGGCTCCTAGACTAAGTGATGCGATGGTCGGATTGCTTCCAAGCTCTGGTTCATTATCCTGGTGTGCTCCCATCGAGTCCTGGCCGTCTCGGTATAAATTGAGTAATACCGAGTTAAAAGGTTGACTCGCAACGTCTTCACATCGTAATTTGATCGAGTCTAGTGTTTCTGTCATGGGTATCGCTGGCATGGTTAAGCCGGAGTAAGTGTAAGCTTTATCGCCGTACCAAGCTTGCAAACGGGGTTGTTTGACCATACGTCCAAACAGCTGTATTTCTTCTTGTGACCAAGGTGTGACCTGCTTAAGGCAGGACATCAAACTATTGGCTTCATTGGGTGGCATAAAGTCGTTAATCCACAACAAACGGCCATTGGGCAGTTCTATCCACCTTTGTTCATAAGGTAGAGCATTAAACAAATCCAAAATCTACTCTCTTATCAATAATTTTATCTTTAATCGATGAAAACTTACCCAAGTTCATGTAGTTTTTATGTAAGTGCTAAAACAATAGCCATAATAATAATTATATACCTCTAACAGGTTAGGACTAGAAGCAGTACTTTCATTAGTATTGAAATATGGTTCAAACAATGTGTTAGAGAGCTTGATCTGGGGGTGGAATGAAGTATCGATTTAGCAGTCGTGGGTTCGTTTTTTTGATGGCACTGACACTGCTTTGTTTTGCAACAGGACTGATAGAGTGGGCTGACCGTAGCCAAAAAAACTTCCTAAGAGGTAGCCTGCTCGATAAAGCAAAAGAGGAGCTGTCTATTGTTCGCTCAGAATTAGAGTCAGCTATTGTGTACGATATTTTTGCTGTGAATGATCTTACGGCATTGGTTGCAGGTCACCCTAGCTTCGAGTATTCAGGGTGGGATTTACTCGCTTCCAGTATTATGCGTAAGGCCAGTCACATCACGATTATTGGTTTAGCACCAGATGATGTTATTAAATACATTTACCCGTTGGAAGGAAACGAAAAAGCATTAGGACTTGATTATCGGACCGTGCCAAGCCAATGGCGGACAATAAACAAAGCCCGTGAAATTCAAGAAATCTTCATTGCTGGCCCCGTCAATCTGGTACAGGGAGGGAGGGCTTTGATAGCGCGTATTCCTATTTTTACCGATCCGCTTTATAACCGTGACTATTGGGGGGTATGCAGCGTTGTTATTTCCCTCGAGACTTTGTTTATTGATGCCGGCGTGGAAGAGTTATCCTTCAAATACAATATAGCGATGCGCGGAGTGGATAGCTCTGGGCAGGATGGGGAAGTTTTCTATGGTTCGCAGAGTACTTTTAATAATGCTTTTGCGACTGAAACTGTTCACTTCCCCTATGGTAGCTGGACGATTGGAGCCTCGACGAAGGACGATTTGCTGCAACAGAGTGAATGGTACCGAGTACATGTTGTTCGTCTGCTAGGTTACCCAATGGTCCTAGTTCTTTTGATTGCTTTTGTCGCAATTTATCGCCTTTACCAAGCTGCAGATCAGCGTTCCTTGCATGATGAGTTAACATCTCTACCTAATCGAAGGTATTTCATGTACACCCTTGAAAGTCATTTTGAGGCTGTGTCTCACTCTGAGAAAGGCGAGACGTTTGCCATCCTCAATGTAGACCTTGATAAATTTAAGCTGATTAACGATACCTATGGCCATGTGGCAGGGGATAAGGTGTTGATTGCCGTAGCAGAAAGGATTAAGAGCGTGCTTAGATCTTCAGATGTGGTAGCCAGAATCGGAGGGGATGAATTTTTGATCATGTTGCCTCGGATGTCTGTCGCTAGTGATGTAGACGTTCTCAATATTGAGCTACAGAGAGCCATTTGCCATACACCTGTTATCTATGAGCAACACCTTATTAATATCCACGTCAGTGTCGGTTATGCGATGTATGTTCCTGAGTTTAAAAATGTAGATGATATGTTGAAAGTCGCTGATGCCAGAATGTATGAGGAAAAACGCCGTCAAGCTCAGCGTAGCGGAATGTAATCACGAATCTCTCAGTATAGGTCAGCAGAATCTCTGAATTCGTGCTATAGACAATACTATAAGAGCATGATTTAGAGAGATAAGAATGCGAGATCTGACCCAGTGGCTAAGCGATTATGGTGAGAGCCATCAAAATCCAGTGAACCAGAAAATCCACAAAGTAGCAGTGCCGGGGATTTTCTTATCCATTGTTGGCTTAATCTGGTCAATTCCATCGATTTCGTTTTTTGGTTTTACCCTAAACTGGGTTTGGGTTGCGATGCTACCTGTCATGATTTTCTACTTTAAGCTGTCGCTGAGCGTATTTCTTATGATGCTTGGTTTTACATTGGCGTGTATTTCTTTGATCTGGTCTCTGGAAATTCTTCAGGCGCCCGTGCTCCTCGTTTCGCTGATCTTATTTGCCGTATTGTGGATGTTGCAGTTCATTGGACATAAAATTGAGGGTAAGAAGCCTTCATTCTTTGAAGATCTTCTTTTTCTTCTTATCGGTCCTGTCTGGGTATTTCGCCAGAAATAGCACACCCTTTTTTAACAAAACGTTTGTCTCTAACAGTCCCTCAACTGTTGGAGCGTCGTATGTGTTTTAGATCACACTTCTTCTGCTCTTAAGTCATCTTGCTATTAACAAAATTGAAACTTGTGACTTTTGTCATGGAAAACGTTTTCTTGTTACCGGTAACATTGGCGTCAGAGTTACCGGTAACATAAAATAATAAGCCGGTTTCATACCGACAGCTTAAAAGCTGTATTGGAATAAATGAAACAATCTAAGGACACCCCTACTATGAAAGCGATGACAAAACCTTTGCTTGCTGCCACTTTGACAGGACTTTTTGCGACTTCGGCCTTGGCCGCTGACTTTAAACTGAAGATTCAGTCTTCTGACCCATCTGGTGATTTGAACTTTAAAGTTCAACAAAAATGGGCAGAGCGCGTAGAGAAAATGTCGAATGGCCGAATTGACATCGACCTTCTACCAGTAGGGGCAGTGGTGAAACACACTGAAACTTTAGGCGCGATCAAAATGGGTATTCTAGATGGGCAAGTGACAGCAACGGGTTACTTCTCGGGTAAGGATCCTGCTTTTGGCCTAATTGGTAACATGGTCGGTGCATGGTCAGATACGACCCAGCTTCTGCAGTACATGAACTACGGTGGCGGTAATGAACTGATGACTGAGCTTTATGCACCGTATGGTGTGAAGTTTGTTGGTGCTTCAACAACGGGTGTTGAATCTTTTATCTCTAAAAAGCCGCTTAACGGTGTTGATGACTTGAAAGGTTTGAAATTACGTGCGCCAGAAGGTTTGGTTCAGCAAGTGTTCGCCGCTGCCGGTGCAACGCCTGTAAACCTACCTGGCTCTGAAGTCTTCACTGGTTTGAGTAAAGGTGTTATTGATGCAGCGGACTATACGGTATTTTCAACCAACCAAAAAGCGGGCATGAATGACATTGCTACGCACCCTGTTCAACCGGGTTTCCACTCATTACCACTGATCGATATTTCTGTATCTCAGAAGAAATGGGACAAGATGCCTGAAGATTTGCAAACTATTCTACAAACTTCAGTCCGTGATTTTTCTTACGACATGACAACTCAGTTGAAAATGGCGGATCAGGCTGCAGTGAAAGAAGCACAAGCGAACCCATCCATCACTATCCATAATTGGTCTGACGAAGAGCGTAAGAAATTCCGTGAAATTGCTAAGTCCCAATGGAAAGTGTTTGCTGAGCGTTCACCAAATGCGAAAAAAGTGTATGACTCAGTGACTGGTTTCCTAGAAGAAAACGGCCTTCTTTAAGCTGAACATGTGTTCTAGCTTCTCTCAGGAGGGCGTAGCCCTCCTTCTTTTTGGAATTGATTGGTATGAATGACAACGTCACACATCCACCTCAACAGCAGGATGAGCAACCGAGAAACTTTCTCGACAGAGCCATTATAAAAATCAGTAATTTGCTCAGCTGGTTATTCATCTTCACTGTATTTATTTCGTTTTATGAAGTTCTGATGCGTTATGCCTTTAACGCGCCAACAACTTGGGTTCACGAAACGGCGTCCTTCATTGGTGGTTCACTGTTTATTGTTGGAGGTATCTATGCCTTTGCTGCTAATAAGCATGTGCGAGTGGTATTAATTTACGATTCTGTGTCCGAACAGACACGTAAATACCTCAATATTGTTCACCATCTCGTGGGGCTGGCATTTGCTGGCATGCTGGCTTACGCGTCTTTTGCGATGGCGAAAGAATCTTGGTATGCCCCGTGGGGTGAGCTTCGCCTTGAAACATCGGGTTCTGTACTGAATGCACCTTACCCAGCTTTACTCAAGGGCCTGATTTTTGTCGTCCTTTGTATTCTTGTTATCCAGTTTGTCTTACACCTCATTCAGGAAGTTATGGGGCTAAGGAAGAATAACGATGTTTGATTTATCTTCTATTGGCATCGCATGGGGTAGTGTACTCATGCTGGTGATGATGATTGCCTTGCTGCTCACAGGTATGCAGTTGGCCTTTGTCACAGGCTTTGTCGCCATTTTCTTCACTCTTTGCTGGTTTGGACCAGATGCACTGCCTTTGATCGCGAGTCGCACTTACAGTTTTGCTTCAGGTTATGTGTTCCTTGCTGTGCCTATGTTTGTTCTCATGGCTGCGCTGCTTGATCGATCAGGCATTGCCAGAGACTTGTTTGACGCGATGAAATCTGTCGGCCGTAAAGTACGCGGTGGTGTGGCTGTGCAAACTTTGCTGGTGGCGGTTCTTCTAGCCTCAATGTCAGGCGTGATTGGTGGAGAAACGGTCCTGCTTGGTATTCTTGCTTTACCGCAGATGCTACGTCTTGGTTATGATCGAAAATTAGCGATTGGTACCACCTGTGCAGGCGGCGCACTGGGCACTATGCTGCCACCAAGTATTGTTCTGATTATCTATGGTATGACGGCGAGTGTATCAATCGGTGATTTGTTCAAGGCTTCGTTCTTACCAGCATTCATTCTTGCTGGTTGTTACATCGCTTACGTATTAGTTCGCTGTAAGCTCAATCCTTCATTAGCCCCTATTCCAAGTGATGGTGATGAAGAAGATGAAAGGCAAGTTAGCTACTTCAAGGCTCTGTTTTTTCCGCTGTTGTCTGTCGCGGTTGTCCTTGGGAGCATTTACACCGGTGTCGCCTCTGTAACCGAAGCTTCTGCTCTGGGCGTAGTGGGTATTATGATTTCAGCAATCATTCGTGGTGAAATGAATATCAACATGCTCAAAGAGAGTGCGATCGCGACCATGCGCACTTGCGGCATGATAATGTGGATTGGTATTGGTGCGAGCGCATTAGTTGGAATCTACAACCTAATGGGCGGTATCGATTTTGTTGAAGAAGTCATTCTTGGCCTGAGTGGCGGTAGCCCTCTCGCAACATTGTTGATCATGATGGTAGTTCTGCTGGTTCTCGGTATGTTCCTTGACTGGGTTGGCGTTGCACTGCTGACTATGCCGATTTTTGTGCCGATTATTACCAGTTTGGGTTATGACCCAGTTTGGTTTGGTGTGGTGTTCTGCCTCAATATGCAGGTTTCATTCTTATCACCACCGTTTGGGCCGGCAGCATTCTATCTTAAGTCCGTCGCACCAAAAGACATCAGTTTAGGGGAAATCTTCAGCTCATTATTACCATTTATTGGCCTGCAGATCTTGGTATTAAGCCTAGTGATTATGTTCCCAGATCTCGCTATGTGGTGGAAATAACCGCAAAGCATTTTGAATTAGTAAAGTATTGAAATTGGTATTCACAGCCTTCTGATAGTTGGAAGGCTAAGGATAGTATTACCCAATGAAAGTGAAAAAAATATTAGTAATGGGCGTTTCGGGTTGTGGTAAAAGCCTGATTGGTAAAGAGATTGCCGATAAGTTATCTCTGCCTTTCTATGATGGGGATGATTACCACCCAAAAGCCAATGTGGAGAAAATGGCGCAAGGAATTCCACTGGATGATTGCGACCGCCTAGGCTGGCTCGAAACGCTAAACCGAATTTACGTTGAGAATGATGCGGCGGTGATTGCCTGCTCTGCACTCAAACCAACATACAGAGATATTCTTCGTCGTAACAATCAGCAACTGGCTATCGTCTATTTGAAAGGTGACTTCGATACTATATGGTCTCGACACAAGCAACGTGCTAACCATTATTTTAATGGCGAAACGATGCTCAAAAGTCAGTTTGAAGCCTTAGTTGAACCAAGCGACGATGAAGCGTTGTTTATCGATATTACGTCGGATGTCGATACCGTAGTCGAATCAGCACTTATAGCGCTGAAGGAGCGAGCGTTATGAGCCAGTCAAACATTGCGATGATTGGCCTTGGTGTGATGGGTAAAAGCCTCGCGTTGAATCTACTTGACCATGGCTTTAATGTCACAGGGTTTGATATTGATGAAGCTAACCGTCAACGGGCTGTATCCGAAGCGGATCTCGTTTCATGCATTGCCAGCAAAGGTCAATTTGTTGCGGCGTCTAATCTCTCTGAGTTACTGAAGACTTTGGAAAGACCACGTGTGATTGCCTTGTCTGTTCCAGCCGGAGAGATTGTTGATAAGGTGATTGATGATTTACTCATTGCTGGTATCGATAGCGAAGATATTGTGATTGATACCGGCAACAGCCTTTGGACGGACTCTGAGCGCCGAGAGACTCACTACCAGGGCAAATTGCGTTTCTTTAGTACTGCGGTTTCTGGCGGTGAAGTCGGGGCTCGAACAGGGCCGGCTCTTATGGCTAGTGGTGACCCAGCAGCTTGGGAATATGTGCGTCCGATGTGGGAAGCGATTGCCGCCAAAGTGGATGAAAAAGGTCTGCCAGTCGGACAATTTGAACAAGGTGAATCATGTGCAGCATACCTAGGGCCTGCGGGAGCTGGGCACTACGTTAAAATGGTTCACAATGGTATTGAATACGCTGATATGCAGCTTATCTGTGAAGCATTTCATTTCATGTCCGATGTTCTTGAGATGTCGGCTAGAGAAATCAGTGCAGTATTTTCAAGTTGGAACAAGGGTGTCCTCAATAGTTACTTGATGGAAATCAGCGCAGAGATATTGCAGACAGAAGATCCAGTAACAGGAAAACCGTTTGTTGATGTGGTGCTTGATAAAGCGGGTCAGAAGGGGACTGGGCTGTGGACGGCGGTGAACAGCCTGCAAATGGGCGCACCTGCACCGACCATTGCTCAAGCGGTATTTGCCCGAGCACAAAGTGCACAAAAACAACTAAGAGTGAATGCGGCAGCAGTACTAAAAACGCACACCAAACCTGCGGGTGGCTTCGACAAGCAAGCTATGCTCGATGAACTACACGACGCATTATACTGCGCCAAACTCGTGGTATACGCTCAGGGTTTTGACCTGCTGAAGACAACCTCTGTTGAAGAAGGCTGGAATCTAGATTTTGGTGATATTGCTAAAATTTGGCGAGCAGGGTGTATCATCCGGGCCATCTTTTTACAGGACATCACCAAGTCCTACCAAAATGAACCTGAGTTGGAACACCTTCTATTCGCCGATGTTTTTATAGAGCAAATCGCGCTGAGATCATGTGGCTGGCGAAGCAGTGTGTCTAATGCGGCTATTCATGGCGTACCAGTGCCAGCTATCTCTTCTGCATTGAGCTATTTCGACTCGCTCCGTTGCGGTGTTTTACCAGCGAATTTGCTTCAGGCTCAGCGAGACTACTTTGGAGCACATACCTATTCCAGAGTGGATAAACCAGAAGATGAAAAGTTTCATTTAACTTGGAGTGAGCCAAACAAAACGCAACTCACGGTGTAAAAACAGAGCGTTCGCTGCAAAGCGAGCGCTTTTTTGTTATCTGAACCAATAAATTTGTTTTGTTTTATGAGTAAAATGTTACCAGTAACATTAAAAGCAGAAAGAAACATCATCAATGGCCAATAAGAAAAAACGCCCTACGTTGCAAGATATTGCAGATAAAGTTGGGGTGACAAAAATGACTGTCAGTCGTTGTTTACGCGACCCTTCTCTTGTCTCTCAAGCAATACAAGAAAAGGTTAATCAGGCGGTGGAAGAGTTGGGATATATTCCCAACCGCGCACCGGATATTCTGTCCAATGCGAAGTCGAATGCTATCGGTGTGCTGGTTCCTTCCTTAACTAACCAGGTTTTTGCTGAAGTGATACGTGGTATTGAATCGGTGACCACACCAGCAGGTTACCAAACGATGATCGCACACTACGGCTACAGTGAAGAGCTTGAAGAAAAGAGCATTGCTTCTCTGCTGTCATATAACGTTGATGCCATTATCCTCTCAGAGAATGTTCATACCGACAAGGCCCACAAGATGCTGGAGACCGCATCAATCCCTGTGGTAGAAATCATGGATTCATTCTCGCCTCGCATTGAGCAGGCTGTTGGGTTTGACAACAGGCTTGCGGCTCGAGACATGACAAAAGCCATGTTGGCACAGGGAAGAGAGAACATTGCGTACTTTGCTGCGCGGATGGATGAACGGACTCGATTAAAGATGGACGGTTATCAGTTGGCACTTCAAGAGCAGGGAAAAGTACCAGTTACTCTCCAGACGGAGGAAGCTTCGTCTTTTACCTTGGGCGCTAAACTATTAGGTGAGCTTTTACAAAAGCACCCTGAGGTAGACGGTATCTTCTGTACTAATGACGATTTAGCTATTGGTGCTTTGTTTGAATGCCAGAGACGTGGAATAAAGATCCCAGAACAAATGGCGATTGCTGGATTTCATGGTCATGATATCAGTCAGGCAATGACGCCAAAACTAGCGACAGTGATTACGCCACGTGAAGAGATCGGCCAAGTTGCTGCACAGCAATTAATTCAACGCCTTAAAGGTGTTGAAAGCTGGAAAGCGAGTATTGATTTGGGATATCAAATCGAATTAGGAGAAAGTCTGTGATTTGCAAAATGCATTTGTTTGATATTTGCATTTTGCAACCAAGTGCAATTTAGAAATGGATTATGCGTATGGTTTTCATGCATCTGATGCAGAAGTGAACAAAAACAATGGTTTTTATTGATAATTAAAGTTGGCACGCTTCATGCTTTAATAAAAGTGACCCTTATTAAGCCGAGGGTCACCTAGCCAACTGACGTTGTTAGTGAACCTTATTTTTTGTTCACATTCATATATAGCCAATCACGATTATTGTGATTGGCTTTTTTTCTTTTAGGCCCTTACGACTCACATCAGTACATTTTCCTGACATCCGTTATAGCAGCTTGGTTTTCGAGGGCACACTGCGCCTCTGGAGCAGATCACCCTAGCGTCGGTCTGAATACCCCGCTCAATCCAGTTAATATTAAGAATCTTGGCAATCGTGGTGAATTCTCTCTGGATATGGCGAGGAATCGAAGCACTGCCCCCGTTATCAACACACAAAGACTTCAGTTCTTCGGCGATACTACGTGAATCACCACCTTGAGCATCTATCGCTGGGTTCAAATCGATACCCGCGCAGAGAACTCGATTGTTGCCCGCAGGGTCTGTCATGTTGACTGACTCACAGCAGTAGATTCTTGGCTCGTCACCAACATTGAGAATAGAGATTTGCGCTGAGCTGCCGTTTTGAGGCTCAGAAAGCCTTCTGAATACCGCCCAGTGCTGACAAGGGTCGTTAACCTTACGCATGTTTCCCCAAGGAAGTGGGATGCCATTACCGCGATAAACCGCTTTCAGCTTGTTCTGCCCATAGGCATCAAAGTAATGCCAATGTGGATAAGGTGACACCACCGTCATTCGGCGCATTGCTACAGAAGGGGAGACCCCTGCTTTGAGGTGTACATCAATCTCGTAGCCGCTACGGTCGAGCAACTGGCGGAAAGGCACCTTAGGACATAACAGAGCACCAGCAAAAAAGCTCGATTCAAAATCTCTCCATGCTTGTAAAATATCCTGAGAGTTGAGATCTGAGGTTGGTGCGGCTTGGTTGTGTTCTTCCCAGCTATTGGCATGGCCAACAGACAAGACACTTTTTAGTCCTTCTTTACTATGCAGAACACAATGGCCGATGTAGACCGCCAAATCGTACTTCAAGCGAGTCGGGTATTGTTTCAGAATCTCATTTAAATAGATAAAACCGGGTGGCTCAAAGAAAGACGTGACGATCTGCTTTGCGCTGACTCCAAGCTCATCGACGATATCTTGCGGTGGACGTGACACCCAGCGTATCGTTAGCCCCATACTACGAGCAATATCCATTAGATCTTCTGCAGACAAATTAAGGCGTTTCAATCCGACTTCTTCCGCAGCACGTTCTAGATCAGGAAAGTGGTTTTGGTTGCTTTCTTGATGGGCACGGATCAATAAGTGAGCAAACTGGCGGCCAGTAATACCGGTTTGAGAGAGCATTTCTGGAATAGCAATTTGTAAAATCTCATTCGAGAAGAGGAAGCTTGGCTCAAGTGCCATTCCACTAATGCCACCTCTATTACCTTTATCAGGTGTGATGTCGGCCTGCTCAGGTTCATCATCCAGAAACCAAGTCGGATCTTTTTGGAAGACTTCAGCGATGACCTCCAACATATCAATACTAGGGACACGCTTCCCACGCTCAATCATTGATAGATAGGAGACAGAAGGGGCGTATTCTGGATTAACCCGTATACAGCGAGCCGAGAGATCTTCCATGGTCAAATGGTTGCGTTTACGTAGGTTTCGAATCTTGGTCCCTAAAAAGTGGGACTGACGAATTAGACTTTTTGACAGCATCATTTTGTAAAATTCACATTGTAAAATTTTTGTTGTGAAATTGTAGTCAAAATTTCACTAGTATAGAAAGTAAGCAAAGTCACAAATCTGCAAACAGTTAAACGCAAGTTTGAAATATTTGCTCTAGGACAGAAAAGTTGTGAAATATCCGCGAGGGAAACACTATGAATATGCTTACTTTCGATAAAACAGAAATCCAAAAACAAGACAAGCCATTTATCGCTGAAGCAGTCTTCGCGGTAGAAAAGATGAATTCAAATCAAACCACCGAGAAGCAAGTAAAAGCAAAACAACTGCTAGATCGTTTATTTCCACTTGAGAGTGGATCACATAAAGATGTTACTGCATATGTTATCGACTATCGCCATGTAATGGCTTATTTCAAAGATGGTAGTCACAGTGGTTTGAAGCACTCTAAACACTTTGTTGCTTACACTGGTGAGAAAGAAGACCCTGAATCTATCTTGTTTAGAGATGGTACAGGAAGCCATGTTGAACTGACATTCGGCAATCAAAAAGGCACAGGCTGTGTCGAGTTGGTTGAAATTGATGACATCCAACTAGAGACCTGCACTATGTTTCCTCAGGAAAGCAGTGAAATTTCCGCGATGCGCCATTGGATCAGCTTGGTGAAAGGGGATGAGAAAGGCAAACCACGTGCATGTACTGAAGCAAAAGAGTATACGGCAAAGAATGGTGACGACTATGATTTGGAGTGCTGCTACACACTAAGTCGCTAATCTAACTACAATTTGTTATGTCATTAAGGCTCTACAGCGTGTAGGGCCTTTATTATATCTGATGTTCTGTAAATTTATGAAATGAAAAGGAAAAAAGTGACTGAGCATCACGTGTCACTAATGATAAAAATATGTCCTCTTTTGATTGCATAAAATTATCATTAGTTGCTATCTGTTTGTTTTTATGAACGCTTTCTGATCGAATTTTCTTTAATTAAAATTTTAATGAGTAATTGGTGTGGATTTTTGTTGCCACCTAATGAATTATTTTTCTGTATGTAACTTGCTTGAATGTGTGGCTATCACTCATGTTATTGGTGCGATTTATCGCAGAGATACTTCCTATTGAGCCGTTGGGGAGAAGGATTTTATACCAATAACAGGAAAGTAAAATGAAACAACGTCAAATGCTTTATCTGATTGCTGCTGGATTAGGAGCTAGCCTACCAGCAACAGCCGCAGAGATGGTTAAAGTTGAAAATGATGCATTACTACAGCAAGTGTTAAACGCTCAATCAAACAGCGTCGTCCCATTGGAAACCGGCTTCGCTGAAGTGAAACGAGTTGTTTTGCCGAATGGTAAAGTAAAGGTTCGTTATCAACAAACCCACATGGGTCTTCCGGTGTTCAACACCTCAGTGGTCGCCACTCAGACAAAAAGCAGCCAGAGTGAAGTTTACGGCGTCATGGCACAGGGAATCAGTGGTGACTTGGCAACTGTTGCCCCCACTCTGGATGAGAAACAAGCGCTCGCAGCAGCGAAAAACGCATTTAAGAAGCACTCTCTCGGGGCTTCTGATGCTCCGTTCGAAAACTCCCAATCGAAGCTGATGGTGTGGCTTGATGACTCTCAAACTGCAAAAGTCGTTTACATGGTAGACTTTTTTGTTGCGGCAAAGGTACCAAGACGCCCATTCTACTTGGTTGATGCTACAACTGGCGAAGTGCTGAAACATTGGGAAGGCATAAACCACGCTCAAGCGACAGGTACAGGCCCTGGTGGTAACGAAAAGACAGGTCAATACAACTACGGTACGGACTATCCGGGTTTTATTGTCGATAAAACAGGTACAACCTGTACGATGAATACCCCAGCGGTAAAAACGGTGGACTTGAATGGCGGTAAGTCAGGCAGCTCAGCATTTAGTTACCCATGTAGTGATGATACCAACTACAACGACCACAAATATGTGAATGGTGCGTATTCGCCTCTCAATGATGCGCATTACTTTGGTAAAGTTGTTTTTGATATGTACCAAGACTGGATGAATACATCGCCGTTAACTTTCCAGTTAACCATGCGTGTTCATTATGGAACTGACTACGAAAATGCTTTCTGGAATGGTTCATCCATGACATTTGGTGATGGCAAGAACACATTCTACCCGCTGGTTGATATTAACGTAAGTGCACACGAAGTGAGCCACGGTTTTACAGAGCAAAACTCAGGGTTAGTGTATTCCAACATGTCAGGTGGTATGAACGAAGCTTTCTCTGATATCGCAGGTGAAGCAGCGGAATTCTACATGAAAGGCTCGGTTGACTGGATTGTAGGTGCGGACATTTTTAAGTCTGAAGGCGGTCTACGTTACTTCGATCTGCCATCCAAAGACGGTCGTTCTATCGACCACGCTTCTCAGTACTACGATGGCCTAAATGTTCACTATTCAAGTGGTGTGTATAACCGAGCATTCTACTTGTTGGCGAACAAAGCGGGTTGGGACGTACGTAAAGGTTTTGAGATCTTTACATTGGCTAACCAGCTTTACTGGACGGCGAACAGCACATTCGACGCAGGTGCATGTGGTGTAGCAAAAGCAGCAGCCGATATGGGTTACAACGTGTCTGATGTTGAAGAGGCATTTACTACAGTAGGCGTAAACGCATCTTGTGGTACACCTTCTCCAAACGTTCTGGTAAAAGGCACTCCAGTGACTAACCTATCAGGCTCTAGTTCTTCTGAAACGTTTTACACGTTTACGGTAGATTCTGCGTCAAGTGTTGTTGTTTCTATCTCTGGTGGTACTGGTGATGCGGACCTTTATGTTAAAGCAGGTAGTCAACCTACAACTGGCAACTATGACTGTCGCCCATACCGTTACGGTAACAGCGAACAGTGTAGCTTATCAGCAACACCGGGTACGACTTACCATGTGATGCTAAGAGGCTACTCTAGCTACTCAGGCGTGACATTAAGATTAGATTAAAAACACAACTTTTTAAGTGAAAGGGCCCGCGATTGCAGGCCCTTTGTTTTTATTTAGGCTTTATTCCCATAAACCGAGAACATGAAGCCGAGTATTTAGTCTTAGTCTAGTTCTGAAGTTTTGCTTTTGCTTCTTCGACTTTAGAGAAGTCTAACCCAAGCTCTTCAACGGCTTCCTTGATGAGAGCAGGGTTTTGCATCACTTGGCCCATAAGAAGTTGTAGCTTCTCTTGTGGCAGACCAAGTTGGCTGAGGGTGGCCATTGCTGCTAGAGGGTTTTGGGTCAATGTCTGAAACAGTTCGTTGATTTGCTCGTCGCTGATGTTGTTCTCTTTCAGCGTCTCTAAAATTGGGTTCATCGAAATACCTTTTAACCACTAATTGAATAGAAGGGCAGTTTAACATCAAGCCGGTTGGCGTTGTAGAGTCAGCTAACTGACTTGAGTGAATATTACCTTTGTGAAATGTGGGTTCTCTATAAGAGCTGTCATGGATACCAAACTTTCAGTAGGTACGTGACGATCGCCTGTAGAGGATACTATAACGATACACTCTCTGCGGTGTTCATCGTAGCTAGTGGTTTTCGCTTTGCCTTCAACAATCTGGCCTGACTCCATTACCAACCGAACAGGAATATGGTAGAGACAAGCTATTTCGATGTAATCGTATTGGTTACAAGAGATCATGCTCAGTCCTTATAAAAGATGGCAAGCCAGATCGTTTCTTCATCTGGCGTGGTGTAGCTGACTCTATGCTTAGTATGGGCCGGGATCTTGAGATGGTCACCGGCTTTCAACTCTATTTCTTCACCCGTTTGATACTGAAGACGAGCATAGCCTGTTAGTACGATGACCCATTCATGTTCGTCTTGATCATACCAAAAACCTTGCTCGGAACTTTGCCCCTTTGAGACGATGCGTTCCAGACGAAAGCTACTTCCAGACAACAGATCTTCAAACACTTCTTGAGATAAATCTTCAGGGATGGATTGCAGAAGGTTCATTGCGCTATACAGTGTAATCAAATACAACAATGTCTTCTAGGATAGGTCTGAAGATGTCTTTCAAAGCCTCATGTTCAGGATGTGGCAAGTAATGGTTGCGACCATCTTCATCAGAAAATGTCATCATTACACAGTGTGTGTAATGCTTGTTTTTTCCTTCTGGGCTGTCGTTGAGCCCCCACTCTACGCTATCGACACCTTCGACTTTGGTTGTCATAGATAGGAAAGACGTCTTCAGATCTTCCACCTGTTGTGGTGTAGTTTCGGGTTTAAACTGAATGAGAAGAATATGTCTGATCATGATTATTCCTGAAGTAAGTGTGCTCTATATTTTTTGACGAGTTTGCCACTTTGCGATTAGCAAAATGGCAAAACTGAAAGTTAGTTTGGTGGTTGGAGCATAGCCGTTATTCTATACTGCTATGGCGTTAGTTTTGCCTTGAGTTCGACCACATTGCTTTCTGGGTCATAGACATAGATTGAACGACTGAAGCCTTGTGCCCCATAACGCTCGGCAAACGGTTCGTAATTTAGGCCACATTGATCGAGGTAGCTCAGCAGTTCATCTTCTTCGAACGGGGCAATTTGTAGGCAGAAGTGATCGACATTACGGCCATTCTGGCTGGGGGCCTTGCCTCCTAGTTTACCCAGCTCACTATCAACACGAACAAGATCGATGAGGGCGTCACCAGCTCGGAGCTGTGTTAGGCCCAGTTCTGGAAGTTCCCGTTCAATAGGGCAATGAAAGATGTCTTGGTAGAAGTGGAGCATATCTTTAATCTTGTTTGTTCGTAGGACGACGTGATCTAATCCTTTTACTTCAATCATATTTGGCTACTCCATAGCAATCAGAATAATTATTCATACGCTAACACAAATTAAGCTGGTCAGAAAATAGAGCCCTGTTAATGACTTGCTTTATAAAAAAGGGCTTTACTGCCCATCATTAAGCGCTGTGATGGGCAAAATGCAAGTTGAAAAACCAATAGGATCAAAAGCTAGAGTCTGGCTGAGTTAGAAACTCAATTTCTTCTTCAGTACTTTCACGACCTAGTATTTTATTTCGATGTGGGTAGCGGCCAAATCGGTCAATGATGACTTTATGCTTGATTTCGAACTCGTAGTTGTTTTCCATTCCTGGCGCTTGAAATAATTCCACCGCACGTTCGTGGATTAAGGCAGATTCACTGTGCATGAAAGGCATGTAAAGAAAAGCGCGCTGCTGGGGCGTTAATTCAGCGTCTTTTCCTAAAGCGATAGCTTCTTGTGCTAATGAAAGAGCAAGAGGATCTTGCGCGAAAGCACTCGGAGTCCCTCGGTAAATATTACGGGAAAATTGGTCGAGTACTATCACTTCAGCTAGGCGACCTAAAGCATTGGTTCGCCAGCTGTACAGTTCGCATTGGGCTGCACGCTTTATAAGATCGCCGAAGCGTTGTTGAATCTTATTGTCTATAGTTTCACTACTGATGAACCAATCTTTTGGCTCTAATTCCTCAAACCAAAATGACAGTACTTCCTCTGCGGTGATTGGAGTCATAGTGTTTGTCCTTGTGATGGATAGGCTTGTATGTCGTTTCAATATACGAGAGAGATAACTAAATTTAAATGTTTGATCAGAGGTTTATTGCTGTTTCTTTTTCACTGTGACGGGTGAACTGTTGATAGACCAGCTTTGCGAAAAGTTCGAGACCTCGCTGCCATCCTGAGTTATCTTCAAAATTAGCGCAGCTTAAGCGAACGCAATGGCTAAACTGACCTTCCGTGGCAAAGACCGTGCCGGGTAAGATGCTGATTCGGTGCTTCTTACATTGCTGATAAAGTTCAAAACTGTTTACCGACTTTGGTAAAGCCAACCAAACTAGAAAAGAACCTTGAGGCTGGGAAAGATGATAGTGGTTTTTCAGTTCAGAGTATTGATTTAATGCCTCTGTAAGCTGCTGGCTGAAACGCCGTGTGTTGTGTTGATAGATGCGTTTCATTTTATTAATGTGCTGACGATATTTACCACTAGAGAGAAATTCTCCTACCGCGGATTGCATCAAATTAAGGCTACCCATGTTATCGCAGATCAGATACTTCTCAATTGCAGAGTGATATTGACCCGCAAGAATCCAGCCAATTCGCAAGCGAGAATCTAATACTTTCGATAGTGAATTTACGTAGATGACACGATCTTGAGTATCGAGTGTCTTTAAAGGGGGGATTCCATCATCGAAGGTAAGTGCGCCAAACACATCGTCCTCGATAATTGGAATATCCCGAGAAACTTTGAGTAGCTCTAATCGTCTTTCTTCTGGGATCCGAGAGCCAGTTGGGTTAGCAAAGTTGGGTGTGATAAGAATCACTGCGATAGGCCATTCTTGTATTGCATTGGCTAACGCTTGTGGATCCATTCCGTGGCGGATACTGCTAGGAACTTCAACGACTTGCAACCCAAGAGATTCCATTAAAAGTAAGTTGCCAAAATAGCAGGGAGACTCTACAGCTACAATATCTCCGGGCTTAGTCAAGGCTCGTAGAGCAAGGCTGATAGCTTGCTGGGCACCGTGAGTAATGGCAATGTCATCCAAGCTGGTTTCTACTCCGAGGTCGCGGCTGATTCTAGACAGTTGTTTAATCAGTTTCTTGTTGCCCGGCGGTAATTGATAGTGGCTGGGCATATGGCTCTGTATTCGGCTGTGGCGACCGATTTCGGCATAAAGTGTTTTGATCGCTGGCGCGTTAATGTTTGGATGAGCTGAGCCCGTTGGTAAAAGTTCTTTTTCCTCCGGATAGCTAAGTATCTCTCTGGAAACGGACAGTAAGTCGACTGATTGCGGTTGGTGTCGCTGTGTTTGCGTTGAGCGCACGGCTTTAACACGATAACCAGACTTTGGTACAGCATAAATGAGTTCAGCGGCTTCCATCTCCTGATAAGCACGAATCACGGTATTCTTGCTGACATTGAGATCTGCACCCAACTGTCGGATAGAGGGAAGCTTGTCATCGGGTTGATATACACCTTTGCTAATTGCCAGCCGTATATGCTGTTCCACTTGCGTGAACTTCTTGTCGGTTTGAAAATCTGTACCCATTTAAAATGCCTAATCTGTGTCTTTTTGTATTTTCTGTCCCTTATTAAAGTAGCGCTAATTAGAGTATAAGAGCCAGAGGAAATCACATGTTGGTGAAGTTGATCCCGTTTGTATTTGTCGTGCTTTGGGCATCGGGTTTTGTTGGAGCAAGATTTGGCTTGCAGTATGCAGAACCGGCGACATTATTGACGCTACGCATGTTGGCAAATGTTGGATTCTTTTGGTTACTGGTTACCTTGCTTCGACGGTCCATACCGAAGGGAAAGTTATTCTGGCACAGCTGTATGGTCGGTGTTTTGATTCATGGTTTTTATTTGGGTGGCACTTATATAGCAATAAAACTCGGTATGCCGGCTGGTTTGAGTTCATTGTTAGTAGGAATACAACCCATATTAACTGCGGTATTACTGGTCGTCTTCCAGCGGGAGTACTTCAAGCTTTCGCAGTGGTTTGGTTTAGCCTTGGGATTCGTTGGTATTAGCCTTGTACTGATAGGCAAAACCCAATGGCAAGATGAAACCCATAAGGTGGTGGCAATTGGCTTGTGTATTCTCTCTTTAGTTGGTATTACGCTAGGCACTCTTTATCAGAAGCGTTTCTGTCAAGGTGTCGATATGGTGGGTAGCGCTTTGATTCAGTATTTAGCAGCGGGATGTGTATTTCTGCCTTATGCGATGAGCTTTGAAACTATGCAGGTTAACTGGACGCTTGAATTCGTTCTAACGCTAGGATGGTTGGTGGTCGTACTCTCTTGCGTCGCCATATTACTGTTGCTCTATATGGTGGAAAATGGCGCATCTTCAAAGGTTGCATCGGTGTTTTACCTTGTACCACCGATGACGGCAATACAAGCATGGTTCATTTTTGATGAGTCGTTTGATCGCTTGGCCATGTTAGGGTTTGCGCTAGCAGCTCTCGCTGTTTATCTCGTTGTTAAAGTGCCCAAACATCAATGCCCGAGTAAGCCGCGTTCAAATATGGCAACCAGTAATTCTTAGTGGGTATTGGCAGCCCTTTCTCGAACTTTATAATGCCTGTTTCAGAATGACCACCATGACAAGTTATGAATCAAAAGCCAGATAGAGTGAGCGCTATGCTTGCTATCATAGAACAAGTGAAGCAGGAACTACCCATTTACGCTCCAGAGACATTTATTTGCGGCTCAAAGGGGAATTGTGTGGGTTGCCCTAAAAAATTGTTAGAGTTGCTAGACTCCGAACTGTGTTATTGGGAGTCTGCGATAGCCCGAGGTATTATTCCTCAATTCGATGAAATTCGTCGTTTCGGCAAAATGTGTACTGGCGTTCGTCGGGGGTTGAAGCGTAGCGGCTTACTTTAATTGCTCTATTTTCTTTAGAACTCCCATTTGGTGGACTAAATTTATAAAGTACTCACTAGCGGGAAGTTTGTCATGAAGCGAATAATTTCTCTTCAGTCACTAATTTTTGTGTGGTCAATATTCTTTTCTTCGGTCTCTGTCTCCGGCTCAACAGATGACCTACGCGAGCTTTCTTATTTCACCGAATCTTATCCTCCTGCAAACTATATTAAAAATGATCAGATTACAGGATATGCGGTCGAAATTCTGCGTGCAGCAAGCAAAATGGTAGGCGAAGAAGTTGAGTTGTCACAAGTGACTTTACAGCCTTGGGCTCGTTCCTATCGAACTGTCCTAACACGGGATGATTCAGTGTTATTTTCTACCACTCGCTCCGAGCATCGAGAGCCTTTATTTCATTGGGTTGGACCAATAGCAGAGATACAGATTGTCGTGATGGCTCGTAAAGACGCCGGTATTACCATTGATAAACCAATGGATATGGCGAATTATCGCATTGGCGTTATTAGGGATGATATTGGGGAGCAGACATTGCTAGCCATGGGGCTACCTAGAAATTCGATGCAAGAAGCCAATTATGTCACCACCTTAGCAGAACAACTGATGAAAAAGCGGATTGATCTTTTCGTATATGCGCATCGTGCAGCCATATGGTGGGCGAAGCAGGCAAATGTGGATCCTGATCTCTTTGAGTCGGTGTATGTGGTCAGAGAGGGGCAGGTCTATTTCGCATTTAATGTAGATGTAAAGCAAGAAGTCATTGCTAAGTTGCAGAAGGGTATGGATATGCTCAAAAGTACGAAGGGAGAGTCTGGTCAGTCTTTGTATCGAGAAATTATGGAAAAATATGAATAACAAAAATGCAGCTATTTAGCTGCATTTTGAGATTTTAGACTTTAGCTTTTTTTACGAAATACGGATTGTCGAATTTCTTTTCCGGGCCAAGCTCTGATTTGACCAATCGGTTCCAAAGTGCTTTATCGAAGCCGCCTTTAGGGATGGACGGATATAATGTTTCTTCCTCTTCACGAGCGTAGCGTAGAAATTCCTTTTTCTTAATTTGGTTGTATTTGCGTGCAACGTGGTTATGTTTAGAAATCCACTCGAGCTTAAATTGGAGTAATGCAGGCTCGGCTTCTTCGATAGGCATACGTGTTAAATAAATACGTTTGTAGGAAACTTTCCTGTCCACCATGGTTCTCATCGCTGTCTGGATATACTTGCCATGATTGGTAATCGAAATGTCTTCTTTGTTGAACAGACTTACACTCCAGCCTGTCGGAAAAAAATTAGGCTTACGATATTGCTTATTCCGTGTTTCTATCGCCTGATGTAGCACCAAATCCGAAGTGCCATTAAATGTTTGCTGCCATTTGGCTATGCGAATTTGAGTCGCGGTCGGCAAACGATAGATATGAGTAAACTTATCTTGGTCCATAAATGAATACACTAATTGCTTCTAGTTTATGAGAAAGCCTATTTCAAAGGTAAATGAACTGAGTGGAGCTTCGAAATAGGGAAGAGTGAGATGAGGTATGCACCCACAACAGCGATAGTTTAGTGAAATCTTAAACAGGCTGCCACACTTTATTGGTCAATTTTTGGTAAAGACCTGTTACGGCTTAAATGTGCGTTTTGAAAATTATAACCCTTAGGTATCAGTGTGGAAAGTCATTGACTACGCTACGCTTACTGGTAAGTAGGGAATATAACTCTAAAGGTAAGTATGGCTGGGACAGACTTTATGTCTCTTCTGTGGTTGCTAGTTTGCACGTGTATCGCCTTTTTCATGCAAGCTGGTTTTACTCTGATAGAAACAGGCTGTGTTCGTGCGAAAAACTCCGTTAATGTCGCAATGAAGAACATGGCTGACTTCCTAGTCGTGTCTGTGGTTTATGTGCTGGTCGGTTTTCATTTAGCTCAAGGTCGCTCACTACTGTCATTCGATACTTTCCCACTTGCGGCTGATGATTTACCTGTTGTGATGTTTAATCTGATGTTTGTTGCAACAGCGGCCACTATTGTCTCTGGTTGTGTTGCGGAGCGGATGAGTTTTCGCGGCTACATTTATGCTTCTGCGTTTATAGGTATTCTCACTTATCCGGTAGTGTCGTATTGGACGTGGAATCCAAACTCTTGGCTTTATACATTAGGTTTTCAGGACTTTGCTGGCGGTGCTACTGTTCACGTTGTGGGTGGAATGATTGGTTTAGTCGGTACTATGATCATTGGCCCTCGTAAAGACCGGTTTATTAGCCCTCAACAAGTCAATGAAATCCCATCCTATAACCATACGTTAGTCACAATAGGCGTATTTCTTATGGTATTTGCATGGTTAGGGTTCAATGGAGGAAGTTTCTACCAGTTTGACGCCCGTGTGCCAGTGGTACTGTTTAACACCCTGCTATGCGGTGCCGTTGCAGGATTTGTGACGCTTATGCTTGTTCATCGGTCTCGGCATATCCCTGTTTTTGTTACTTTGAATAGTGTTTTAGGCGGCTTAGTCATCGTGACAGCAGGCGCAAATATCTTAAGTACTGTCGAGGTGGTTCTGCTCGGAATATTGGCATCCTTCACCGTTTATTACGGAGAAAGAATACTTGTCGCCTTGCGTATTGACGACCCCGTTGGTGCTATTCCTGTCCATCTTTTCTGTGGGATGTTAGGTGTCCTTTATACAGGGTACTCATTGAGCCTAACTCAAAATGGTGATCTATTGTGGGATGTGGCGGTGCAAGTTATTGGTCTATTGGCGATTTTGCTTTGGGCTGGTGCGAATTCCTATCTATGCTTCCGGCTATTGAAATGCTTCGATCTTGATAGAGTCTCTCCTGAAGATGAACAGGTGGGTTTGAATGTCACTGAACACGGGGTTCAAATGAGTTGGCTGGAGACCTTAAGAGTGATTGAAGATATTAGCCGAGATGGTGATTACTCTAAGCGTGTCCCTGTTGAGTTTGGTACGGAAGCTGGAGATGTTGCCATTTCCTTTAATCGTTTGATGGATAGACTGGAAGCGAATATTGAAGTTTTACACCACGTAGCAAAGGGAAATCTCGATGATGTTGCCGTGGTTCCAAGTAGCGATAAAGATGTCATGGCTAATTCACTTCATTCGATGATCGTCAGCTTACGCTCTTTAATAGATGAAGTCGAAGATGAAATCGAAAATAAGGCGATGCAAATTGAAACCAGTGAACACTCCATTCAGACGCTGATTGAGAAGTTTAAGCGCACTCAAGACCAGCTGATGGAAGCGGAGAAAATGTCTGCTTTGACAGGAATGGTTGTCGGTGTCGCTCACGAGCTCAATACGCCGTTGGGTATTTCAGTCACAAGCCTTTCGGTACTCAGTGAGCAACTTGATGAAGTGGCCAAGAAGTTTGTTCAAAAAACCATCACGACGGAGGATTTGAATCGGTTCCTGACTGTGGCGAATGAGTGTGTTGAAATGGTTGTCAATAATGTCGAACGTTCTGTCGATTTGGTCAGCAAGCTGAAACAGATCAACCAAAAAATGACCACAGAGGAACCAAAACTGGTCGATTTAAAGCAGATGATTATCGATGCTGTACTCCATGTGAATGAGACACTCTTGGATAAATCCATTGACGTCGATATACAATGTGACGAGTCACTTCAGGTCTTTTTGCCACCGATATCACTTCAGTGTGTGATTGAAGAGCTACTCAACAACAGTGCACTTCATGGCTTTAATGGTGAAGGGCTAAGTCATGAGCGGGTTATCATCGTTAATGCCAAAGAAATCAATGGCAAAATTAATATTGTAATTGAAGACAATGGTGTTGGGATCACACCCGAAAATCAAAAGAAAATCTTCCAACCTTTCTTTACTACGTTGAGAGCTAGAGGAGGAACTGGACTCGGTTTACACATGGTTTATAACATTTGTACACAAAAATTAGCGGGTGCGATTAATGTTCAAAGTGAAGTGAATAAAGGCACTCGGATTGCCCTTTCTCTGGATCCTCTGTCTGCTACTCAGTGAGTCAACGAACTATCATCAACTGTAAAAATACTGCCGCAAAACCTTAAGCGTCATGTCACGTTTGCTCAACAAACTGAATATCAGTGTGATAAACATTGGTGTGATGATGAAAGTAGCAATTTTTGGTAGCGGTTATGTTGGCTTAGTTCAGGCCGCAGTCTTGAGTGAGGCCGGTCATAACGTTTTCTGTATTGATGTGGATGAAGATCGTGTTGAACAGCTTAGAAAAGGCGTCATTCCAATATATGAACCGGGGTTAGAAAAGTTAGTTGAAGAAAATGTATCGGCAGACCGACTCACTTTCATGACTGACGCTGAAGAAGCGCTTGCTCTGGCTGATGTTATTTTCATTGCCGTCGGCACCCCTCAAGATGAAGATGGCTCGGCGGATCTCAGCCATGTGTTAGCAGTAGCCTCGCAGATAGGGTGTTACATCAACACCGATAAAATTATCATCAACAAGTCCACGGTTCCCGTTGGAACTGCACTGGCCGTAGAGTGTGAAATCCAGCAGCAACTGAGCCGTCGCGGCTTAGAAAAGCTGGACATTGCGGTCCTGTCTAATCCGGAGTTTCTCAAGGAAGGCAGTGCAGTGACGGATTGTATGCGTCCAGACAGAATTATTATTGGTTTGGATAAACGTCATCCTCGGTATCTGCTCCTTAAGGATATGATGCGGGAGTTATATGCCCCTTTCAATCGCAATCATGAGAAGCTGATTTTTATGGATGTAAAGTCGGCTGAACTAACGAAATACGCGGCAAATAGTCTCCTTGCGACCAAAATAAGTTTTATGAATGAAATGGCTAACATTGCTGAGCGTGTGGGGGCCAACATTGAGGATGTTCGCAAAGGGATAGGGAGTGATGAGCGTATCGGCTATCACTTTATTTACCCTGGTTGTGGTTATGGAGGTTCATGTTTCCCGAAAGATATTCAGGCGTTGATCAAAACCTCTGAAAGCTTTGGTTACAGTAGTGAGATTCTAAAAGCTGTAGAGAATGTGAATTTCTATCAGAAACGCAAGTTGTTTGATTTAGTGCAGGCCCATTTTGGTGGTAGAGAATATCTACGCAACAAGACATTCGCCTTGTGGGGGCTGGCGTTTAAGCCGCGTACCAATGATATGCGTGAAGCGCCTAGCCGTGTTTTGATGGAATCATTATGGGAAGCGGGCGCCAAGATTCAAGCTTTTGATCCCAAAGCAATGGAAGAGGCGCAACGAATTTATGGCACTCGCTCAGATTTGAGCTTGATGGGAACCAAAGAAGCGGCTTTGAGTGGGGCTGATGGGCTTATCATTTGCACCGAATGGCAGAATTTTAAAGCGCCGGACTTCGATTTCATTAAACAGGTGCTTAAGCAAGCAGTGATCTTTGATGGCCGAAACCTGTATGAGCCAGAACGCCTTTCGAGTCGAGGAATTCAATATTACTCTATAGGTCGTCCTGCGTAGCCAATGACAGAAGGGGGATTCCCCCTTCTGTTTAGCCAAGAAATTGTGTTTGTTTTACAGGTTCGGTTACTTTGCGCACGACAACCGTTTTGGCGATCAAGTCATGCCAACCTTGTTTCTTTCCATTAAAAGCAATCCAAATAAAACCGAGACAGAGTGGAATTGCACTGACGTAGTAAGCGAGATAACGAAGGAGTGACTTAGACAATGTCAGTCGGTGGCCTGTTTCTTCATCCAATACCTCCAGCTTGAGTGCCATTTTTCCCGGAGTTGCGGAGCGGTAGACCCAAAATGCGACAGTCGCAATGAGAGGGCAAACCCAATTGAGCACCAGATCCCAACCACCCAGCAGGAAATCATCTGAGCTCCAATAGAGTTCCCCATAAACCCAGTGCATAAGTGGTGTAATGAGGAGTAACAGTAGTATCGTGTCGATGATTGATGCCGCTAAGCGGATCCAAAAACCTGCGTATACCATGGATGTATTGTTCATTTTTTACCTTCTAGCCAGTTGCCGAGCCTAACGATAGATAGACTTGATGGTTTTATTGTCATTAATAGCAAAGGGAATGTATCAGAAGTTGAGGGAGAAGTATTCTCCCTACAATTAATCAGATACCCTCTGATAAACCTGTCTATTGAGCTATTGAGTGGTCAAATACTCAGAAACAGCTCGGTGAGTTCTGCTAAAGGATACAATGCTTGGCGTAGCTGGTGGCTTCATTTGCAGTCCAGTCGCCTTTTGGTTTGTCTGATATGCTCTGACACCAAGCTTCACTGCCAACTGTATTCTGAAACACACAGTGCTTGGCAAAATCTAATGCCCCTTGTGCATTCCACTCACTTTTGGGCTTTTCTTGCATATTGTCACACCAATCTTGTGTGCCGACTTCGGCTTTGCAGGCGTTCAAAGCGAAACCAGTAGCAAGGATGACAATTAGTCTCTTCATGGTTTTTCTCTGTAATTTTGTTTGCGTCACTATACCTAAAATCATAAACCAAGTGTGTAAATTGCGAGTGATAAGTTGCATTTTAGATGCTTTCTAAACGTTAAATTCGGTGAATTAGGTCACTGTTTGGTGCTGTCAGAAACATCAATTAAAGATCCGTTTCACACTCTATGAATGAGACTCTCGCAAAAATGCCGGTAGAGCTTATGATTTCATCGAAACGTTTCGATGAGTTTTTTGTTAATAAAAGTGAAGGTTATTGCAGTTTGAACGTGCATTCGATAGGTCAATGAAATGAAAAAAAGTACCCTGATAAATTCTGAACTTTCCTACTTGGTCGCATCACTAGGCCATACTGATGAAATCACGATATGTGATGCTGGCCTGCCAATCCCAGAGCAAGTTCAGCGTCTAGACCTAGCCTTGACCCATGGGGTTCCGAGTTTTCTAGAAACGGTTCGAGTAATTCTTTCAGAATCACAGATTGAAGGGGTAGTGATTGCAGAAGAGTTTGCGTCTGTTAGTCCAACACACCATGAAGCTTTGATTTCGGAACTGCGTGTTGAAGAGGAAACGACAGGAAAAGCAATCACAGTGACTTATGTATCACATGAAGAATTCAAAACACGCACGCAACATAGCCGTGCTGTTGTCCGAACTGGTGAATGTACACCTTATGCGAACGTTATTTTTCAAGCGGGCGTTGTGTTTTAAGCCGTTTGAGACTGAGGACCAATTATGACTCAAGCTATCCTACAACTGAGCGAAATTGAGAAGGCATTTCCCGGTGTGAAAGCACTGGATAAAGCCAGCCTGAACGTTTACTCCGGAAAAGTTATGGCTTTGATGGGTGAAAATGGCGCGGGTAAATCCACCTTGATGAAGGTGCTTACTGGGATCTACAGTAAAGATTCAGGCAGTATTCATTACCAAGGTCAGCCAGCTGCGTTTAATGGCCCACGTGATTCACAGGAAGCTGGCATCAGTATCATTCACCAAGAGCTTAACCTGATCCCTGAATTGACCATCGCTGAAAACATTTTCCTTGGCCGAGAATTTACAGGCGCAATGGGGCGTATTCAGTGGGATAAGATGTACGCCGAAGCCGACAAGCTTTTAGCAAGGCTCAATGTTAAGCACAGCTCTAAACAATTGTTGGGTGAGCTCAGTCTCGGTGAACAGCAGATGGTTGAGATTGCTAAAGCACTGTCGTTTGAGTCGAAAGTCATCATTATGGATGAACCGACCGATGCACTGACGGATACCGAAACCGAGTCTTTGTTTAGCGTGATTCGCGAACTGCGTGAGCAAGGTTGCGGCATTGTTTATATCTCTCACCGTTTGAAAGAGATCTTTGAAATCTGCGATGACATCACAGTGCTTCGTGACGGAAAGTTCATTGGAGAGTGCTCTGTAGCGTCTACCAACGAAGATGGACTGATTGAAATGATGGTTGGTCGTAAGCTAGATGAGCAATACCCACGCATTGACGTTCAACATGGCGACATTTGCCTTGAAGTGATTGGACTAACGGGATCTGGTGTTCACGATGTCAGTTTTAAACTGCAGCGTGGTGAGATACTCGGTGTCTCGGGTTTGATGGGGGCTGGGCGCACTGAGTTGATGAAAGTTATCTATGGCGCTTTACCCAGTGAGCGTGGGGTAATCAATCTGAATAACAAAACCATCAACCCAGTGAGCCCACAAGATGGCCTTGCAAACGGCATTGCTTACATCTCTGAAGACCGTAAGGGTGACGGCTTAGTCTTGGGCTTGTCAGTAAAAGAGAACATGTCGCTTTGCTCTCTGGATAAATTGACCAAAGGTGGTCGAATTCAGCATAGCGATGAAGTGGTTGCTGTCGAAGACTTCATCAAACTCTTCAACATCAAGACCCCAACTCGCGATCAGATCATTGGCAATCTATCTGGTGGTAACCAGCAGAAGGTGGCGATAGCGAAAGGTCTGATGACTAAACCTAAAGTACTGATCCTTGATGAGCCCACCCGTGGTGTCGATGTCGGTGCAAAGAAAGAAATTTACCAGCTCATCAACAAATTCAAAGCCGATGGCATGAGTATCATTCTGGTTTCTTCAGAAATGCCGGAAGTGTTGGGAATGAGCGACCGCATCATCGTGATGCATGAAGGTCGCATTAGTGGTGAGTTTGATGCCAAAGACGCCGATCAGGAGAAGTTGTTGGCGTGTGCAGTAGGCAAAGAAATAAATGAGGAAGCAGCATGAGTACTAATACCATGAGCAAACCAAACGAAGCGGGCAGCAAGAAGCTGTTCAGCAAAGAGTGGCTGATTGAACAAAAGTCGCTCATTGCACTTATCTTCCTGATTGTTGTTGTATCGTTCCTTAACCCCAACTTTTTTACGGTCGATAACATTCTTAACATTCTGCGTCAGACCTCCGTAAACGCAATTATTGCAGTAGGTATGACGTTGGTTATCTTGACCGCAGGTATTGATCTGAGTGTCGGCTCGGTTCTGGCCTTATGTGGTGCCTTTGCCGCCAGTTTGATCGCTTTGGAAGTGCCTGTATTGGTCGCGGTTCCAACAGCCTTGTTTGCTGGAGCGGCATTGGGTGCGATCAGCGGTATCATCATCGCCAAAGGCAAGGTGCAAGCGTTTATCGCAACACTGGTAACCATGACCTTGTTGCGTGGCGTCACTATGGTTTACACCGATGGTCGTCCAATTTCGACAGGCTTTACCGATACCGCTGATGCTTTCGCATGGTTTGGTACAGGTTACGCTTTGGGCATTCCGGTTCCAGTCTGGTTGATGGTGATCGTTTTCGCTGCGGCCTGGTACCTACTTAACCACACGCGCTTTGGCCGCTATGTGTATGCATTAGGCGGTAACGAATCTGCGACACGCCTATCTGGCATCAACGTCGATCGCGTTAAGATTGGTGTTTACGCTATATGTGGCCTGTTGTCTGCACTAGCGGGCATCATTATCACATCTCGTCTTTCTTCTGCTCAGCCAACGGCTGGTATGGGCTATGAACTGGATGCCATCGCTGCCGTTGTACTTGGTGGTACTAGCCTTATGGGCGGTAAGGGTCGGATCATGGGCACATTAATTGGTGCGCTTATCATCGGCTTCCTCAACAACGCTCTGAACTTGCTCGACGTTTCATCTTACTACCAGATGATCGCTAAAGCTGTGGTTATTCTGCTGGCTGTACTGGTCGACAACAAGAACAAGTAATTCATAAAAAGGCTTGGAGGTAAGTACTCCGAGCCACCCTACACAAGGACTAAACACAATGAAAAAACTCGCAACTCTTATCTCTGCTGCACTTCTTTCATCCACCGTCTCTGTTTCGGCGCAAGCGCAGGATACGATGGCCATCGTACTGTCAACGCTAAATAACCCTTTCTTCGTTACGATGAAAGATGGTGCTGAAGCGAAAGCGAAAGAGCTGGGCTATGACCTGATTGTTCTTGATTCACAAAATGACCCAAGCAAAGAGCTATCAAATGTGGAAGACCTCACGGTACGTGGCGTGAAGGCAATTCTGATTAACCCGACAGACTCTGATGCCGTTTCCAATGCAATTCGCATGGCTAACCGCTCAAAGATCCCTGTATTGACACTAGACCGTGGTGCAAGTCGTGGTGATGTCGTTAGCCATATTGCTTCTGATAACGTAGTCGGCGGTGAAATGGCAGGTCACTTCATCATGGAAAAAGTGGGTGAAAAAGCAAAAGTGATCCAGTTAGAAGGTATTGCGGGTACATCAGCTGCGCGTGAACGTGGTGAAGGCTTTATGAACGCAGTTAAAGGCAGTGAGATGGAGCTGCTGGCCAGCCAGCCCGCTGACTTTGACCGCACCAAAGGCCTAAATGTAATGGAAAACCTCTTGGCTGCTAACCCAAATGTGCAAGCCGTTTTTGCTCAGAACGATGAAATGGCACTGGGTGCTTTACGTGCTGTTCAAGCATCAGGTAAAGACGTGATGATTGTTGGTTTTGATGGCACTGAAGATGGTATTGCAGCAGTGAATCGCGGCAAACTGGCGGCAACAGTCGCACAACAGCCAGATCTGATTGGCTCACTGGGGATTGAAGCTGCAGACAAAGTACTGAAAGGTCAGGCTGTAGAAGAGTACATCCCAGTACCACTTAAAGTGATTGCCAAGTAATCGTTATTTTGCCCTTTTCTCTATTTTCAACCTGTCGTTTTGGGGAAGAGGGCAAATAGGCTTGCGCTTTTGCGAGAGTGCAAACTTATTATTCCCGTTCCAAATTAGTAAGGTTCCATTGAACCGAGGATAACCGTATGAATAAGTTAGTGGTATTAGGTAGTGTTAACGCTGACCATGTTCTCCAAGTGCCTTCTTTTCCTCGCCCGGGCGAGACGTTACATGGTCGCAATTATCAAGTTATCCCTGGTGGTAAAGGGGCAAACCAAGCCGTAGCGGCTGCCCGATTAAACGCAGATACTGGATTTATCGCCTGCGTTGGTGATGATGCGTTTGGTATCAACATTCGTGAAAACTTCAAAATGGACAACATCAACATTGCTGGCGTCAAAATGCAGCCAAATTGTCCGACCGGAATTGCCATGATTCAGGTAGCTGAAAGCGGTGAGAACAGTATTTGTATTTCTGCAGAGGCGAATGCGAAGTTGACTGAAGACGCGATTGAAGTTGATCTAGAGCGAATCCGTCAGGCCAACTATCTTCTTATGCAGTTGGAAACGCCGATGTGTGGCATTGAAAAAGCCGCGAAAGTCGCGAAAGCGTCTAGAACTAACGTCATCCTTAACCCAGCGCCTGCGCGTGAGTTATCGGATGAGCTGCTTGCTTGTATTGATGTGATTACCCCAAATGAGACTGAAGCAGAAGTGCTTACTGGTGTGACGGTTATCGATAACGAGTCAGCCCAAGAAGCAGCAAATGCACTTCACCGTAAAGGTATAGAAATCGTATTGATCACGCTCGGGGCTAAAGGAGTATGGCTAAGTCAGAATGGCCGTGGTGAACTAATCCCAGGCTTCAGAGTTGAAGCAACAGACACAACCGCTGCAGGTGATACCTTTAATGGGGCCTTAGTCACTGGTTTATTGGAAGATTTACCACTAGAATCGGCGATAAAGTTTGCTCACGCTGCCGCGGCCATTTCCGTCACACGTTTTGGCGCACAGACTTCAATCCCTAGTCGAGCTGAAGTTGACGCTTTTCTGGAGCAATACAGTTAGTCAAAGATAAGGAGATAATTACATGGCTACAATGAAAGATATTGCCCGGCTCGCCGGTGTTTCCACTTCAACTGTCAGTCATGTCATTAATAAATCTCGTTATGTGAGTGAAGAAATCTCTGAGCGGGTGAACAAAGCTGCTCAGGAACTCAACTATACGCCTTCCGCGCTTGCACGTAGCCTTAAGATGAATCGTACCAAAACCATTGGTATGCTCGTGACCACTTCGACGAACCCCTTCTTTGGTGAGGTCGTGAAAGGGGTTGAACGTAGTTGCTATCAGCAAGGGTATAATTTGATCCTTTGTAATACTGAAGGGGATAACGAACGCATGCGTGAGTCGATCAACACCTTATTACAAAAGCGTGTAGATGGCTTAATTTTGATGTGTTCATCATTGGAAGGTGAACGTATCGATGTCTTCGAAAAGTACCCTGATATTCCTGTTGTTGTCATGGACTGGGGACCGATGTTATTTACCAGTGATAAAATTCAGGACAACTCGCTACGCGGTGGCTACATGGCTGCTAAGCATTTGATTGAAGCTGGTCATAAAGAAATAGGTTGTATAACCGGCCCTTTGGTTAAACACCAAGCACAAATGCGTTACGAAGGTTATAAACGTGCGTTAATTGAAGCGAGCTTAGAATTTAATCCAAATTGGATTATTGAAGCTGACTTTGAATGTGAAGGCGGCCATGAGGCCTTTATTAAAATGCATGCCAAAGGCCCGCTTCCAAGCTCTATATTTGTGTGTAATGACATGATGGCAATGGGGGTGATCAATGCGGCTAATGAAAAGGGGATTCGTATTCCTCAAGACCTTTCTATTGTCGGTTACGACGATATTCAAATTTCTAAGTTCATGACACCAGCGTTAACTACTATCCATCAACCTAAATATCGATTAGGTAAAGCCGCCGTTGAAGCATTGCTTAAAAAACTCGATGGTGGCGAAACAGAGCCGCAAGTCGTTCAACTAGAACCTACACTCATTGAGCGTAAAACCGTATATCAAATTCAGTAAATGAAAATAGTGGTCACCCGAGCTATCCGATGTTCAAATTTGCTGAGTTATCAAAAACCTGAGCCTACCAACAAAAAAGCAACGGTTTGATTTACTAGGTAAGCCTTTTCTATAAGTTTGTGCTAAACCTTAAGTTAGAGAAATGTAATTAAGGGGTTAGACAAGAAATGGAATTGTTTGCGGACCATCGACAGTCAGAACAGCCTGAAATCAGTGAAGATAACCGTGCTGCTGAGCGTTTGGCTCCACCGTGGAAAGTGCTTCTCATTGATGATGATGAGCAAATGCATCAGGTGACGAAACTGGCTCTGTCAGATTTTGAGTTTGAGGGCAGGTATCTCGATCTCATCTCTGCCTATTCCGCAGCAGAAGCGAAAGACATTTTCCGAGAATCTGAGGATATCGCGCTTGCTCTTGTCGACGTGGTGATGGAAACAGAACATGCGGGCTTGGAATTAGTCAAATATGTTCGTGAAGAGTTAGGTAATGGCTTGGTTCGCCTTGTTTTGCGAACAGGGCAGGCAGGGCAAGCACCGGAAGATACGGTGATTCGTGAATATGAAATCGATGACTACAAAGAAAAAACCGAACTGACGACACAAAAGCTGAAGACCTTACTTTACTCTATGCTTCGCTCTTATCGGGATTTGTGTCTGATTGAGCAGCAAAAAAAAGGCTTAAGCAAGGTGATAGAAGCTTCAGCCTATGTTCAAAACACCAATACTTTGCAAGCTTATGCGACTTCAGTGTTGGAGCAACTGACCTCATTACTCAAGCTGGATCAATCTGCTCTTTACTGCATTGTTCAACCAAGACCGAATGGTGAAGAATCACGTGCTTTAACACTTGCTGCCACGGGGAGTTTCGTCGATTACTACAGTGAATGCGCCTTTGAAAAGTTACCAGAAGTAGTGGCAGAACGATGCAAGCGGGTTTTTGAGGGGCAGAAGTCTGAGAATTTTGGTGATGCCTATGTGCTCTATACGCATGATGATCAGGGTGTCGATTGCATCTTATATGTGAATGTCAGCAGAGAGTTGACCGAGCTGGATATGCAGTTGCTTGAAATCTACATGCAGAACATAGGGCTGACTTTTGAGAATCTCAGTTTGATGCTTGATATCCGTGAAACGTCCAAAGAGTTGGTTTACAACTTAGCAAATGCGGTGGAAGCGCGCAGTAAAGAGACAGGTGCCCACGTGCAACGTGTTTCTCTTTTCAGTGAAAAGTTGGCATTGCTATATGGTTTAAGTGAGTATGATGCTTCAATGATTAAACATGCCTCACCTCTGCATGATGTGGGTAAAGTTGCGGTTCCAGATTCTATTCTGCATAAGCCCGGAAAACTTAATGCAGAAGAGTGGGAGATCATGAAAAAGCACGTCGATTATGGGGTGGATATTCTCAGCAAGTCCAAGCGTCGACTGATTACCGTTGCTAAGGAAATTGCAGGCTATCACCATGAAAAGTGGGATGGCACTGGGTACCCAAATGGTTTGTCTGGCTTAGATATCCCGGTCACCGGAAGAATTACGGCGTTAGCTGACGTGTTTGATGCATTAGGGGCTAAACGCAGCTACAAAGAACCATGGAGTGATGAAGATATTATGGTCGAACTGGTGGCGCAAAAGGGCAAGCATTTTGAACCAGAACTGGTTGAATTACTTGTTCAGCACTGGGATGAATTCATCGAAATCCGTAATTCGCTTCCTGACTAAAGCGCTACTTTTATTCGGATTCTGGAGGTAAGTTCATTGGCAAAATGAGCTTGAACATTACACCTTCTCCTGGTTGAGAGCTGAATTCCAGCTCTCCTTTTAATTTTTGTTTGACTAAGTTGAACACCAAGTTTAACCCGAGTCCTGAGCCACCCAGCCCTCGTTTGCTTGTATAGAAAGGTTCAAATATTTTTTGATGGAGTGACTCTTCAACCCCACTGCCGTTATCACGATATTCAAATAAGACCATGTCATCAACTTGATAGAAATGAATGCTGATCGCCGCATTAGGCTGCTGCTCAAAGGCATGATTGATACTGTTCATCACTAAGTTGGAAATAATCTGCGTTAGTACACCGGGTAAGCTATTCATTAAAATGGTGTTATCTCCTGTCAAAAGAGGTTCGACAGGGATCTTGCGAGTTTCAGGGTGTAAGCTGGCTAATAGAGCTTCCAATACTTGCTGTACATTAAATTGAGAACGTGCTTCGGAGACCTGATCTACGGCGGTTTGTTTGAAGTCCTTAACCAGTTTGGCAGCGCGGCTTAAGTTGTGTTCCAACATTTGGCTGCTGTCTGACATCCGTTTCATTAATATTTCAAACTGACTGCTGGTCAAAGTTTGTGCGGCAAACGCGGCGTTGAGTTCACGTGTAGCGTCTCGTATTACTGATGTTGCAGTTACAGCGATGCCGAGTGGCGTATTCACTTCATGTGCGACCCCTGCAACTAACCCACCGAGTGCGGCTAACTTCTCTGATTCAACTAACTTGTTTTGCGCCTCTTGCAACTGCTCCATACTTTGTTTGAGGTCCAAGGTTCTGGAAGCCACCATACGCTCAAGGTTTTGGTTGAGTTCTTCTAGCTCAATCTGGGTTAATTTAAGTTCGGTGATATTGATTGCCGTGCCTCGAAAACCTAAGAAATGACTATTCTCATAGCGGGCTTTGGCTTGGAATAGAAGGTGTCGAGTGATGCTGTGGATCGTGACACTTTCTTCAACTTGAGTGAAGTCATTGCGCTTTGCAATGGCCTTATGTAGTTTTGTCGCTTCTTGCAAATCAGGAATATCAGAGAAGCTAAGTCCATGAACCGTCGTCAGCCCGAGGACTTCTTTCATAGGCTCGGAACAGTAGGTGAGTTGTCCAAGCTCATTGGTTTCCCACAGCCAGTCTGAAGAGACATGAGTAAAATCGGCCAAACGTTCTTGCTCTTCTTTGATGTTATTGTAGAGCAGGGTGATATTACTACTGATCTTGTTTGCACCTTCGCCAAGCCAGTCGAGCTCATCGTTTTTCTCTGTTATCCAACGCTTGTGTTTTAAAACTAAAGGTGGGCTGGGATGACGAGGGTTAAAGGCTCTCAAATATTGTGCGATCTGAAAAACTCGACGATTAACACTGGCGTGGAAGATGAACATCATCACTGAGCACACGAGTAAGGTTTTGAAGGCATTTAGAAGCAGTGTAGAAATGAATTGCTGAATAAGGTAGTCATAGATTTCTTGAGCATTTGACTCAACATAAATGGTGCCGATATCCTCGGTATGGCCATCATCAAGATCGTGATAGGTCAGTAAATAGGTGGCCTTCACCACATTGCCTGTGACTTTTTTTCCTGAGTTGAATGTGTAATTGCCCGAGTTCACTTCAAGGTAGTCTATTTTAGGTAAGTTAACTAATCCATCCAACCTCTCCTGCAGAACCACCAAGTCAAACGACCATAAAGAAGAAGCTAACAAATTCGCATGAACATCCCGTATTTCGACGTGCCTTTGGTCTACATCATCGAACTCTTTGTCATAGTCCCATGACAGTTGCAGCAGTGTAGTAAGCAGTGTTACTACACTGCTTAATGTCACCATGAGTAAAATGATGCGACGACCAATTCGGCTATATAACGGGTTGTTGATACTTTCTTCTACTTTTTTGCTGCGGCTCATAGGGCTCTAAAGTCGTGTTTTTACTTGAGTATAGCTTGCGCTGATTAAGTTTTATAATGACCTATTCACACTAAAGATGGTTTCTACTTCTAAACTAAAGTGTGAGGTGTCGTTTTCAGGAGGTGCCCATGAGGGGACTTGTTTTGTGTTTATTGTTTTATGCCAGTGTGTCACAAGCGGAAAAAGTCCTGCTGATAGAAAGTTACCATGCGGAATACCCATGGGATGTAAGCTACGTGAAGGGGATTGAAGAGGCCTTAACACAATCTGCGGTGTTGTACCGATTCCAAATGGATACCAAAAGGTTACCTAAGGAGGAGTTTGAAGCTAGAGCGGATCAAGCCCTGTCTTATTATTATAGTTTGCAACCTGATGTAGTGATTCTGGGCGATGATAATGCTCTGAGCTACATGCTCCCTAGATTGTATAAAGAGTCTATTCCTATTGTGTTTTTAGGTGTGAACGCCAATCCTCGTTATCTACTCTATCAGTATCGAGGCAGTGCTAAAGTGACAGGGGTCCTAGAGCTTCCTCTTTATATTAAAACTCTTGGCGACCTCAGCGTAATATATCCGGAGCGGTATTTTAAAGTACGGGTCATGTTTGATTCTGGAATTACTTCCAAGATTGCTGCCAAATACATAGAGCGACAACATGACATGATCAAAGATAACTTAGGTATTGAAACTGAAATTTTACTTCTTTCTACACAGCATGAATGGGAAAGCGCCATTAAAAGTGCTGCTGCCGACAATGTATCCATCATCATTATTGGTCTTTACCATACTTTGAAAGATGAGCATGGAGAAAGCGTTCCTTCAGAGCAGATTTTACAATGGACCAATGAAAATTCGACGATTCCTTTATTTGCTTTTTGGGACTTTGCTGTCGGTGAAGGGAAAGCAAGTGGCGGTGTTGTGCTTTTTGGAGAAAGCCAAGGTAAGCAAGCAGCAAACTTAGTGAATAAAATATTAGACGGAGAAAGTGCCGATCAAATCCCTATAATCATCGGAGAGCAGGGACGAGCGATTTATTCAGCTACAGAAATGCAGCGTTGGGGGTTAGCTCCTCCTTCACATTGGCAGGCTATCGATTGACAAGATATAAAAATCCCCACGAGCTTGCGCTGGTGGGGATTTTAAAAATCAGCTAATTAAGCTTCGGTGCGACGGTCACGGCTATGACCACGTTCACCACGGTAGTTGCCACGGTGATCGCCACCACGGTTGCGGTCGAAGCGACGTTCACCATCACGACGGCCGCCTTCTCGATTGCCACGACCACCTTCGCGGTTACCACGATAGCCACCTTCACGATTGCCGTCACGGTTACCACGGTAACCACCATCACGACGGCTGCCATCGCGACTTCCACGACCGCCATCACGGCCACCACTACGACGTGGTTCGCGGAAATCATTGAAGTCACACACTACAGCGTCAACTTGCTTCTGACGGATACGCAGTTTGCGTAGCTTACCTGCAGTGTCTGAAGACATCGCTTTTGGTAGCTGAACGTAAGTTTCACCTTGTGCAAGTTTGATTGCACCGATAGAGCCTTTCGTCAGGCCAAGTTCGTTTGCAAGCGCACCAACGATATCTTTAACTTGTACGCCTTGCTCACGACCCACTTGAAGTTGGTAAGTATCCCAATCTTGAGTATTGAAGCTACGGCCACCGTCACGGCCATCGCGACCATTTTCACGACGTTCTTTACGGCGTTTCTTGTCACGCTCAATCGCTTCAATCATTGGGTCTTCGCCAATGTAGAATAGTGGGCGCTTACCTTGCTGGCGCTTAAGAAGAATGGCAGCCAGTGTTGCTGCGTCTAGCTCTAGAGATTCTTGCAGTTTTTCAACTAGCTCAGAGAACTTCTCTAGTGCTTTGTGTTCTTTATCTGCTTCAAGTTCTGCCCCCAGTTTTGCAACGCGAGCTTCTGCAACTTTGTCACGATGTGGAAGTTGGATCTCTTCCATTGATGACTTAGTTACGCGCTCAATAGTGCGAAGCATACGTAGTTGGTTAGTACGAACTAGAAGGATCGCTTTACCTTTACGCCCAGCACGACCTGTACGGCCGATACGGTGGATGTAAGACTCAACATCGAATGGAATGTCGTAGTTGAATACGTGCGTGATACGTGGAACGTCAAGACCACGTGCTACAACGTCAGTTGCAACTAGAATGTCGATAACACCTTGTTTGATGTGATCAACAGTACGTTCGCGTAGAGACTGAGGAATGTCACCATGTAGGGCAGATGCTTTGAAGCCACGTGCACATAGCCAATCCGCCAGACGCTCAGTGTCTTGACGAGTACGTACGAATACGATGGATGCGTCAGTCTCTTCAGTTTCTAGAAGACGAGACATTGCTTCGTCTTTTTCTACGCCTTTAACAACCCAGAACTGTTGCTCTACTTTGTCTACTGTGTGGTTTTTCCCCGCAACGTCTACTGTTTCTGGATCACGTAGGAAACGTTCAACAATGCTCTTAAGCATAGGAGGCATAGTCGCAGAGAAAAGTACACGTTGTGCTGATTCAGGCGCGTGCTCCATGATTTCAGTCACGTCATCAACGAAGCCCATGTTTAGCATCTCATCCGCTTCATCAAGAACGAATGTGTGTACTTCGTCTAGGTGTAGACGGTCACGGTTGATAAGGTCTTGAACACGGCCAGGTGTGCCGACAACAATGTGAGCACCGTTTTTAAGGGCACGCATTTGATCGACGATAGACGCACCACCGTAGATCTCAAGTACTTTAAGGCCAGAGATGTTTTTGCCTAGGTTCTTAATTTCAGCTGCAACCTGAATCGCAAGTTCACGCGTTGGTGCAAGCACAATGGCTTGAGGCTTACGTTGTGCCAGGTCTAGCTTGTTAAGAAGAGGGAGAGAGAAAGCTGCTGTTTTACCAGTACCAGTCTGAGCTTTACCTAGTGCGTCTTTACCAGCCAATAGGTGCGGAATGGCCGCTGCCTGAATTGGCGTTGGTGAAACAAAACCCATACCGTCAAGAGCTGAAAGGATAGAGTCGTTAAGCGCTAGATCGCTAAACTGAATTACAGAATCTGTCATTGGGATCCTACTATATTATGTCAACAAAAGGTCCCATGAGCTCTACCAATTCCAATACCAATCCAGTTGAGAGCTGATTCCATTCAGATGCGGAAAAGTCGTAAATCGCATCAAGCCACTAGGGACATAAATTCTCTCGATGCCGCTCACTACTTTGCATTGTGTCACGTGGTCACTTTGCCATAAAAGTAGTCGCATCGATTTGAGGGAGCGAATTATTCCCTAAAAGCATAAAAAAAGCCAGAAAAAATTGAATTACATCACATATTTTTCTCACTATGGACAAAAATGAGTGCTCAGTGAGCGAAAGTTGGGGGCATGTGAAACTATTTGTGTGCAAAGTAGCCATCAAACGTTTCCTTGGTAGAAGCTGCTGATGATAAAACAGTTCTGCAATATACATTGATCACATTACCTAGTACCATGTGCGGCAACAAGTGGACTCCAAAAAATGAGTGGTCATTGCGAAGTGCTGATGACTCGTTGACTAGGAAGAATATAGCGTCGAATGCGACTGCATTCGGGATATGAACGAATTAGTTAGAAGTTAAAATGTTCCAAGACAATCCTCTACTGGCTCAACTCAAGCAGCAAATCCAAGAAAACCTTCCTAAAAAGGAAGGCATAATCAAGGCGACTGAAAAAGGCTTTGGCTTCCTAGAAGTCGATAGCAAGACAAGCTTCTTTATCCCGCCTCCGTACATGAAAAAATGTATGCATGGTGACAAAGTGAAGGCGATTATTCGTACAGAGAAAGAGCGTGAAGTGGCTGAGCCAGAAGAGCTTTTGGAGCAGGGCGTCAATCGTTTTATTGGTCGAGTAAAGCTATTCAAAGGTAAGTTGAACGTTGCTCCTGACCATCCTCAGCTTAAAAAACTATCTTTGAAAGCAAAAGTTCAGAAAGGCTTGAAAAGCGACGACTTTAATGAGGGCGATTGGGTTGTCGCTCATTTGACTCGTCACCCTTTAAAAGGGGATAACGGCTTCTTTGTTGAAATTTCACAGAAGATTACTGACGCTGACGACAAGATCGCGCCTTGGTGGGTAACATTAGCTGAAAACGACTTACCAAACACCGAACCGGCCGGTATCGATAATTGGGAAATCAAAGATGACGCAGAGTTAGAGCGTATCGATATGACGCACGTCCCTTTTGTCACTATTGATGGTGAATCAACCAAAGATATGGATGATGCGTTGTACGCTAAGAAAACGGAAACCGGCGATTTTGAGCTGACGATTGCGATCGCTGATCCAACGGCTTATATCACACCGGATAGTGATATGGACAAAGTGGCGCGTGAGCGTGGCTTCACGATTTATTTACCTGGCCGTAATATTCCTATGCTGCCGCGAGATCTTGCCGATGAGCTATGTTCTCTGATTGAAAACGAACAGCGCCCAGCTTTGTGCTGTACTGTTACGGTGAGTAAAGATGGGGTGATTGGTGATGATGTTAAGTTCTTTGCTGCAAATATCAAATCTCATGCTCGTCTGGTTTACGACCATGTTTCAGATTGGCTTGAAAACGGCCATTGCGATGCCTGGCAACCAAATGATGAGATAGCTGAGGTCGTCCGAGATCTTTACGCGTTTTCTCAAGCTCGAGCAGAATGGCGTGAAACTCATGCCGTTGTATTCCCTGATCGACCAGATTATCGTTTTGAACTGAGTGAAGATAACGATGTGGTTGCAATTCACGCGGATATGCGACGTTCTGCAAACCGCCTTGTTGAAGAGTCGATGATCACTGCTAACATCTGTGCGGGTAAAGTACTAAAAGCGAGCTTTGATTCTGGCATGTTCAATACCCACGCGGGTTTTAAACCTGAGAAAGTAGCTGACGTTATTACATTGATTAACCCAGAAGGCGACTTACCATTTACGGTAGAAAGTGTTACTACTCTCGAAGGTTTCGCTCAATTACGTCGTTGGTTAGCAAAGCAAGAGACGAGTTACCTTGATAACCGAATTCGTAAGTATCAAGCGTATAGCGAAATTGGTAATCAGCCATTGCCTCATTACGCGATGGGGCTAGAGTTATATGCGACTTGGACATCCCCAATTCGTAAGTATGGCGACATGATTAACCATCGTATGCTTAAAGCACACATTCTGGGTAAAGAGCCGGTTCAAACGGCAGATGAAACTGTGGGTGAAGAGCTAGCTTTACATCGTAAGCATCATAAAATTGCTGAGCGTAGTGTTGGGGATTGGTTGTATGCTCGAACTCTCGCAGAAGAACCAACAAAAGGCACCATCTATAATGGTGAAATTTTTGATGTCTCACGTGCAGGTGTTCGGGTTCGCTTAATTGAGAATGGCGCGGCGGCATTTATTCCGGGCTCTTTAATTTTGGCGAACAAAGAGCGCTTGGAGTGCAATGGTGAGGCTGGCACTGTTTCTATCGATAAAGAAGTGATCTATCGTCTAGGGGATGTGCTTGAGCTAGTGCTGAATGATGTTAATCAAGAAACACGCAGTATTGTGGCAAAACCAACTCAGGTGTTTGAAGATGTGAAAACATCCGAACCTCAAGTCGAGTCCTAGTCCAAGCGAAAGTTGCAGCTGAGCGATGACTTTTAGACTACCGATCCCCAAGCGTTTAGCTTGGGGATTTTTTTTCGGGTCAGGGAAGGTGAACTTTAGTCAATGCATAGGGATGAGAGGTTTATGCTACGGCGCGACTGCCCCACCTAAATCTAGAGAGGTTGGCCATTTAGTGATACGATTCCCACCTAAGAAGATATTGCCTTTCACAGTCATCTTATCTGGGAATTCAGTAATGTTTGACCCTCCAATATAAAGATTACCTTCGACGACTAATCCTTCTGGGAGCTTCTCAAGCGGGGTTCTTATCACGCTCAAGTCACCTTTGACTTTGAAGCGAGGAGGGAGCTTAGTAAGAGGCGTGTCTGTCAGATTGACATAGCCTCCGACTTTAATGCCTGATGGCCAGCGGGTGATTTGTGAGGCAAGTAAATTCGCGTAACCTCTGATGTTCACGCCTTTAGCTATCTTTTTGAGCTGGCTGTTTGAAGCATCCAAGCTACCTTGTATCTCAACGCCTTGAGGAATTTCTTTGATGCTGGTTTTGGCAATGTTGAGATTGCCTTTAATCACTAAGCCTGATGGAAGTTCTTGATAAGGTTTATTGCGAAGGTCAAGATTGCCATAGTTATCAAGGTGATTGAGGATACGATAATGATCTATCGGCTCACCAAGTGTAGGCGCAGACAGTAGAGCGATAAGTGAAGGCAGAAGCCAATGCTTCATAAGACAGTCCAGACGATAATTTGCCTTAAGTATTAATGAGGAGTCTAGCCTGGGTCAATATTGAGAGAGTAACGGCACCAAAAAAGCGGACTAGATGTCCGCTTTTTACATATCTTAGCGTGTCAGTGAACGCGTTTTTAACTCAAAAATAAGCTTTTCTGCGCTGACTTCGAACTTGAATCGAGCGGTTAGCTCTTTGGACGTCTCTTCAATTGCTGTGACTTCATACTCTACATTCTCAGAAACTTGTTTTGCTAACTCTATATATTTATTCAGCTCCGCTTCGAGTAGGACTTTTCCCTCGGAAAAAATCGTGACTTCTGCGATGTCATCCCCTTCTTTGATAATAAAGCCCATCTCACCAGCGCAACCACATGCTTCACATACGTCAGCTTGTTCTAGTTCTGTGCTCATTACTACAATCCTCTTACAAAAATTATGGATATTTTATCGAGTTATTTGATGGTAATCCACAAAAATGAGCAAGAGTCCAGAAGGTATAGATAAACGAAATGTTATCTTATAAATATATTGTGGAAACAGCTGAGAATTGATAAACCTGTCAAATAGTGTGACATTAGTCATGTTGTTGCGAAATATCATGTCATTATCGAGTCAGGATGGTGTGCAGTTAGTTGTAAGCGAGTTCGATTTGTATGATTATCGTGAGCCAAATTATATAAATGAAAGATAATGCCTGTTTCTTTTATAAATTGCGCGGATGTGGTGATTTATAAAAAGTATATCTTACACGACATTGTGTACCCATCTAAGACGCCGTTTGTATTATATGGTACGATGGTTTTATTAGATTCCCTATAGGGATCTGCTGAGACTATAACGGGTGTCTTGTAAGATATCTAATAGGCGACATTATTGACTCGTTTGAGTTAGATGGATTTACAGAGAGAAGAGCCTGAACATGCCAAAGCGTAGTAAAGAAGATACTGAAATCACGATTCAGAAGATTATGGACGCAGTAGTGGATCAACTTTTGCGTCTGGGCTATGACAAGATGTCGTACACAACCCTAAGTCAACAGACAGGTGTATCGCGAACAGGTATTAGTCACCACTTTCCGAAGAAGACAGACTTCACGGCAGCGCTAGACGGTCGAATTTTCAAAATGTTTGTTGAGCATTTGAATTTTGACGGCAGCTTGCAAGAGTTCTCAGACAGTTGGGTGAAAGCGTTAGACAACGCAGAGTTTCTAGCGATTTTACGCCTACTATTCCACCATATCGTAACCTCTCAAAGCACACATGAGTTTGCAATGAATGGAATTGAGCGTCTATACAAAACGACAGAAGCACAATACGGCGCAGAGAGCGCTAAAGAATTAGAGTGGCTAATTGGTAAGTCACTGGTTCGCATGGCTAAGTAAACGCGTTGTAGACGACGATAATAAGCCTTCTAAGATTTGAAGGCTTTTTTGTGCCTAGAGCTTCCTGAACTGATTCACCAGTTTCCCTTGTGAATTTAGGTTTTTAACTAACCCTTCACATTCATCTCGCGTATCGCTGGCCAGAATATTTGTGGCTGAGCAGACTTCACTAATTGATTGCACGCTGGCGTTCATGTCTTCTGTTACTCGCGCCATCTCTTCAATCGCCGCCGCGATTTGATTGTTGCGATCTGAAATATCCGTCACTTGCCCAAATAGAGCATCCAGTTTCTCGCCAGATGTGCTAGCGCAATCTACGCAGATATCAGAGAGTTTGCTACCTTCGTCCATGGCTTGTACGGCTTTGTCAGTACTGGTTTGAATGAGTGTGATAATATTTTGTATTTCTTCTGTAGATTCATGGCTTCGTTGGGCGAGTTTTCGCACTTCATCAGCGACGACTGCGAACCCACGTCCTTGCTCCCCGGCTCGTGCTGCCTCTATAGCAGCGTTTAAAGCAAGTAAGTTGGTTTGTTCAGCAACGCCTTGAATTACAACTAATACTTCTCCGATGGTACGACCATGCTCTGCGAGTTGTTGAACCACATCTGCTGCTACGCCAAGTTGTTGTGAAAGCTCGTTCATCGAAGTGACGGTTTGTTCAACAGAGGTTTTCCCTTCACCTAAAGCAGAATTAGCACGCTCGGTTGCTTCCGAAGCACTTTGAGCATTTTGCGCAATTTCATTTGCGGTGGAGTGCATTTCATTGATCGCAGCAGCGACTTGTTCCGTTTCCGCTGTCTGGCCAATCAAGTTGTCTGCTGTTGTTTCACAGTTTTGTGCTGATGACTGAGCGGCGTCTGCAATTTGCTCGTTTGAGTTTTGGATTCGCCCCACTACAGCGTTGAGCTCTGATTGTCTCATTTTTAACGCTAAAGAAATTTCAGAAAGGTCATCAACGTGCCCGTTATAAACCAGCTCCATTAGGGGGTTATCGAACACTTTACGTGCCTCTGCTGAAAGAGCCTCTAATCGTCTGGTAAATAAGAGACCAGTACCAGTTGCTAGGAGGAAAAATAACCAGATTGCAGCAATAGGAGAGACAGACGCAACCAATGTGGAAATTACAGCAGCAGCAAGAAATGCGGCACAGAGCCTTTGCCATAGACGGGTGCGAGGCATTTTGAGCTGAAAAGGTGTTTGACCTGCTTTGAGTTGAGCGTAAATTTTTTCGGCGTTTTTGACATGTTTACGGTTGGGACTGAGACGAACGGATTGATACTCAACGATTTTGCCATTTTCCTTTATCGGCGATGCAAAAGCATCAACCCAATAGTGATCGCCATTTTTACATCGGTTTTTTACTATCCCCATCCAGGATTTGCCAGACTTTAGAAACTCCCACATATCCTTAAATGCCTCAGGTGGCATGTCAGGATGGCGAACGATGTTGTGTGGTTGCCCAACAAGTTCATCCAAACTATATCCAGCAACATCGCAAAACTCTTTACTGGCATAGCTGATGTGACTACTGGTCTTGGTGACGGACAACAAATTGTATTCAGGAGGATAAGTGACTTCTTTCTGGGTCACAGGTTCGTTTATGCGCATCGAGCAACCTCGTACAAAATAATAGAAATGACTGGGTACTTCTCAAACAGTATAAGTACAAATTTTTAAACGTGAGAGAATTGTCTGGTTTTTATTGATATTAAAGTAATTTGTTTCTAACTATTCAACTTATTGCTCACAGTCTTATTTTATTGACTATCCTGATACTAATGAGCTGTGCAGGAAGGAATCAGCTCGACTAAGGCCTTGAATACAATAATCATGGAGGTTATTGGTATGTCTCTTACTTCTTCGACAGGAAACTATAACAGTGCCCAAAGTTTACTAGAGCTTCACGATCTGAATGAGGCTGACTTAGCGCTAATCAGAAAGTTCGGCAGCATGATGGTACCGAAGCTCGATGATTATGTTAGGCACTTTTATGATTGGCTCGACAAGCTACCAGAATATAAACAATTTTTTGGTGATGAAAAGAAACTTGTACGAGTGCAAGACTCCCAAGTACGTTATTGGACCGTATTCTTTGAAGCGAAAGTCGATGAAGCTTATGTAAAGCAGAGAAGAGATGTCGGAGAGGTACACGCTCGCGTTGGATTGCCCTTACCTACGTACTTTGCTGGCATGAATATCTCAATGGTGATTTTTACTAAGCGAATGTATGACGGCAGTTTATACAGCGATGAATACAGTTCTTTGGTCACTGCATTCACTAAATTACTTCATCTTGATACGACGATTGTCGTGGATACCTATTCGCGCTTAATTAATAAAAGGATCGCTGAGCAAAGCGAAGCTCTGCTAGCGATGTCGACACCGGTTACCATGATCTGGCGCGACATCTTAATGCTTCCCATAGTGGGGATTATAGATTCTAAGCGTGCGCAAGACATCATGACTGCGGTATTGAATAAAATCTCTGAGCATAGAGCTAAGATTTTCATCATGGATATTTCTGGTGTAGCAGTGGTGGATACTGCGGTGGCTAATCACTTCATTAAAATAACCAAAGCAACCAAACTGATGGGCTGTGATTGCTTGGTTTCAGGTGTTTCTCCTTCTATCGCTCAAACCATGGTCCAGTTGGGAATCAATGTAGGCGAAGTTTGTACCAACGCGACTCTTCGTGATGCGCTAGAGAATGCCTTCAAAATGGTTGGGCTCAATGTTGATGCTTTAAAACAGCTCTCTGATGAGTCGTGATAGGCAGGTCAGAAGATGCATAAATCGATTTCCATCAACCGAATGAAGCAAGCGCTTATTGCCAATATCCAAGTGGATTTAAGTAAAGCGGTGTTGGATGAGTTCAGGCAAGAGCTGTTGAATATGGTGATGAACTCAACCTCGATCAAAGGAGTGCTTATTGATCTATCTGGTGTCAAAACATTAGATAGGCAAGACATGGACTCGCTTATGCAGGTTGTTAGTGCCGTCGAAGTCATGGGGCGTATTTGTCTCTTTGTAGGAATTCGTCCGGGTATTGCTATGGCATTAGTCAACATATCTTACCAGACAGAGTCCTTGCGCTGCGTAAGCAGCATAGATGATGGTCTGGCGATAATAGGGAGTTAGTGAATGACGGCGTCGAGCATAGTGGAAGACATAATTGAAACATACGAAATTCGCTCGGAATCCGATGTGATGAGCTCAGTGATCGCCACGTATACCTTAGCTGCACAATTTGGATTCAGCACTCCAGCCGTTAGTGAATTATCAACCGTTGTGTCGGAACTGGGGATGAACATCGTCAAATATGCTGAGTCTGGGGTTATCTCTGTATGGAAGCTAGAAAGGGAAGAAGGGCGAGGAATGAAGGTGGTTGCTCAGGATAGTGGCCCCGGAATAGAAGATGTCGATAAAGCGTTAGAAGAAAATTATTCAACTGGACGCTCGCTTGGTTTGGGGTTACCAGGTGTGCAGAGAATGGTGGATGAGTTTGAAATCGACACCTGTATTGGTCAAGGAACCCAAATTCAGGTAGTGAAATGGAGAGAGTAGATGGGATTTTCATACAGCTCTCGCGCTGTTCCCTACTTTGGTGAGTTAGAAACGGGAGACGGCTTCTTTATCCAGGAGTTCAGCGAGGCTCTTCTCGTCGTGATTATTGATGCCCTTGGGCATGGGAGTAAAGCTGCAAAGCTGGCGCGTGAGATTGAGCACTTTCTCGAAGAGCATGGATGTGAAGACGTGGAGTGGTTGATGACGGAGCTACACCGAGTCTTCCTTGGTTCAATAGGCGCGGCAGTAACGATCGTCTTTTTTGATGCTGCTCATAAGTCTGCCAATGGTATTGGGATTGGAAATACGCTTGTACGTCAGCTTGCCAGCGAGAAAAGGTCCTTTCCTGCACAGCCTGGCATTGTTGGTGAAATGTTGCCTACTCTGCGTCCGTTTCAGTTTACTTTTGCTGATGGGGATGTATTTATGTTCACCACTGATGGCATTAAAGAAAATATCAACGGTGATTTACTGCCTAATGCGAATTACGAAACTGTCGAATCACTTTCTTCCAAGTTTATTGAATCTTTTAGCAAACCTTATGACGATGCGACCGCTATCGCAGTGAGGTATACCGATGGATAGGCCGCATGTATACCGCTTAACGAACGATGATGAATCTCGAATTGTGCTGCGCAGAAAACTCATTGCTGTGCTTGATTTGATGGGTTATGAAAGGCATTACAGAGATCAAGTTATTTTCCTATGTGGCGAGATACTTTTCCAGTTATTCGCAGCCTTACCCTCTATACAACTTAAAGTTAGGGTTCATGACAACGGCATTCAAGCGTTGTGGTGCTCAACGGACGGTGAAAGTTTACCTAATGTCTCTATTCCTCTTTTGACGCTTACACAGACCAGTCATGAGTTGGCTTGGACGCTCAATGCGAATAAGCCACTTACCCCATTAGATTTTGCTGAAATCAAAAACGTGCTGTCTGAAAAAACACGTGATGATCTCATGCACGAACTCCAAGTTAAAAATCGAGAGCTGGCGACTCATCAAGAGGGATTGGAAGCAGAAATTGAACGGCGAACTAGAGACTTGCAGGCGAGTGAAGCATTGTCTCGAACGATTATTGAAGGAGCGCCGTCCAGTGTCGTCATCGTCGATAAGCACAAAAATATTGTTCTGTGGAATAAAACCGCTATCGAGACCTATGGCTATAGCGTGGAAGAAGCTGATGGAAAAAACCTATTTGATTTATTAAATGCAGAACTGCCAGAGGATTTAATAGAGCTGATTTCAAGAGAGATAAGCCTTGATGATCAGGACAAGGTGAGTGGCTCGTTTTTTGAAGTACAGACTTATACTCGCGATGGAAAACTAATTCCCGTTGATCTCGGAATGACAATATTTTTGTTCGATGACGAATACCGTATAGCAATGTTTCTTCGCGATGTGACGTCGAGAAAGCAAGTAGAAAATGAGCTAAATGAAGCGAGAGCAAAGGCTGAAGAAGCCGTTGAAATCAAATCCATGTTTTTGGCTAATATGAGCCATGAAATTCGAACACCGATGAACGCCATTATTGGCATGTCTCATCTTGCTTTGAAAACAGATTTAACCCCTAAACAACATGACTACATCTCCAAAATACACAATTCAGCTTCGCTTTTATTAGGCATCATTAATGACATATTGGATTTCAGTAAAATTGAAGCGGGTAAGTTATCTATAGAGGAAATTGAGTTTTATCTCGACGATGTTCTGCATAACGTTTCTATGGTGACTGGGCAGAAAGCGTTCGAAAAAGGTTTAGAACTGCTCTTCGATATTCCTAGAGGCGTTCCTAAGATGCTTTATGGTGATCCACTTCGGCTTGGGCAAATCATTATCAATCTGGTTAACAATGCGGTGAAATTTACCGAACAAGGAGAAATTTCTGTTGCTGTTAAAGTGCTAAGAACCCTAGACGACAAGATTGATCTGGGATTTGTAGTAAAAGATACGGGGATTGGGATGAGTGATGAGCAGTCTAGCAAGCTCTTTAATGCTTTCACTCAAGCTGATGGCAGCACGACGAGAAAATATGGTGGTACGGGTTTAGGTCTATCTATTTGTAGGCGATTAGTCGAATTAATGGGGGGAAGGATTTCCGTTGAAAGTGAACTGAATGTGGGGAGTAGCTTTCATTTTAATATTTTGGTCGGTGCGTCGACTGAGGGGGCATATACGCCTGTCGTTGTGCCGGATTTGCTCAATCATGTCAATGCGTTAGTTGTAGATGACAATGAGCATGCGCTTATGATTATGGAAGACTTGCTCGATATGTTCCTTTGTAAGCCTAAGTTTGTCAGTAGTGGTGAACAGGCCTTGGATGAATTGAAACGTGCTTCAGCCTCTGGAAAGCCCTACGATTTAGTCTTTATGGACTGGAAGATGCCGACAATGAGCGGCATTGAAGCTAGCCAGCATATTAGGCAGCAGATCAGTGCTGCGCACCAGCCCAAGATAGTTATCGTCACGGCCTACGATAAAGATGATATCTCTGATGAAGTGTCAGCATTGGATATTGCAGGTTTCCTCTCTAAGCCTGTGGGACAGTCGTATCTGTTTGATCTCATCATGGATCTCTTTGGTCCTCAAAGTGGTAACGAAAGGCCAGCCAGTCCTTCTCGTCGGCATTATAAGGACAAAGACCTTGAAGGCTTGTCCGTTCTTTTGGTGGAAGATAATGAGATCAATCAACAGATTGCAGTTGAACTGATGGAAGAAAAAGGCATCGTGGTTACGGTCGCAAACAACGGTGCTGAAGCGTTGGAGTGTTTGGAGCAAAGAATAGGCACGCCCGATATGTTTGAGATAATCTTCATGGATCTTCAGATGCCCGTGATGGATGGCTATGAAGCGAGTAAGCGTATACGCAGTGATGCTCGCTATGACACGGTTCCACTGATTGCAATGACAGCCCATGCAATGGTTGAAGAGCGTGACCGTTGCATGAAAATTGGAATGAACGATCATGTCTCTAAGCCGATTGACCCTGAGCACCTATTCGCGACGATAAAACGTTGTTGTCCGCAAGGGGGGCAGGAAAAAACACAAGCACGTCACAGTCACTCATTTCCTAGTCCGGTCGATAAAGTCGTTGAAGAAAATCAATCGACAGCATCACTACTTGAGGCAATTGAAGCCCTAGATACCCACAATGGTTTACTTAGAGTAGCCAGTAATGAAGCCCTTTATCACCGTCTTCTATCTCAACTTGTGGACAAAGAACACGACTTTGTAAAACGACTCGATGTCGCTTTGGATAAAGGGGACTTCGACTATGCAAAACTGAGCACCCACACCTTAAAAGGTTCATCAGCTAACCTTGGTGCTATTCGGTTATCTGATACGGCGGCCCGACTTGAACAAGAATTGCAAGGCGGGGAGCCAACTGAGCGGCTGGTGCAACTTAGAAATGAAATGTCAGATTATCTCGCGGTCTTTGTTCATGACGTATGTCAGGCACTACATCGGCCACAGCCCTCTGATTCTAAGGGAGATTTAGACGATGAAAGCGTGAAAATTATACACCATCTGGATGTGCTTCTTCAGGAGTTAGATGCGCAAGCGCTCGATTACCTTGACGAGCATTATTTGTACCTCAATACTTTACTTGGGTCGGAAGAATTCGACACTTGCTGTAAGTGTATCAACGATTGTGATTTTTTGTCTGCAAGTGTTGCCCTAAGAAAAGCAGCCAGCATTTATCCCTTAGATGTGGATAAAGTGTTTGGGGGAAACCATGGATGACCATTTAACCAGCGTCTTAGTTGTCGATGATAATGCTGAGAACAGAGTGTTACTTAGCGGCTTACTGAAACCACACCATCGTGTTCTCGTAGCAACGGGTGGGATGCAAGCAATAAATATCTGCAAGCAAAGAAAACCAGATATTGTTCTTTTGGATATCATGATGCCAGAAATGGATGGCTATGAGGTATGTACACGTTTAGCGGCGGATCCCGATACTTGCGATATTCCCGTTATTTTTCTCACTGCGAAGTCACAAATTGAAGATGAACAGAGAGGCTTTGCCGCGGGTGCGGTGGATTACATACTCAAGCCCATCAGCCCACCAATACTAATTTCTCGGATTAATACTCACCTAAGATTGCGTGGTGCCATGGATGAGTTAGCTGAGCAAAATGAAGAGTTGGAGAGAAGAGTTAAAAAACGCACGAGAGAACTGGAAATGTTGCAAGACGCGACCATTGGTGCGATGGCCTCTCTTGCTGAAACTCGTGATAATGAAACGGGTAACCACATTCGACGTACACAGCATTACGTCAAAGCCTTAGCTGAAGAACTGGTACGTGGAGGTCATTATGTGGAGGACCTTACACCAGACGCGATCGAGTTACTTTACAAATCTGCGCCTTTGCATGATATCGGTAAAGTTGGCATACCTGATAGTGTGTTACTCAAGCCTGCTCGATTAACCGATGATGAGTTTGATGTTATGAAGTATCACACAACTCTTGGGCGAGCAGTGTTAATGACAGTAGAAGAATCGATAGATTTCAAATGCGACTTTTTAACCGTTGCTAAAGAAATTGCATATAGCCATCAAGAAAAGTGGGATGGAAGTGGCTATCCAGAGGGACTGGCCGGATTAGACATTCCTCTCAGCGCAAGACTGATGGCATTAGCTGATGTATATGATGCATTAATTTCCGAGCGAGTCTACAAACCAGCATTTCCTCACGAAAAGGCATTGGACATTATATCTGAAGGCTCTGGCAGCCACTTCGAGCCTTTAATCGTGGACGCGTTTTTGAACATTGAAAACACTTTTAAAGAAATTGCATCCACCTATCAAGATGAAGGGTTTGATGAAAGCACGTTTCAGTTAAAAGCGAGCGGTGAAGAATAACGGTTCGTGGTAAGTTGCTTTTTACTGCCTAGCTTGGCTTGTATCATTTGGCAACATCACACTGTCTGATCGGAGTTCTCATATCAGATGTGTTTTATCTCGTTGGATTCGTGTCTGATGAGTTAACTATCTGTTACACTTAAACTATTAGTAACAAGAATAGCAGTAGGTATATGCATGGCTTTTCCTGTCCTTATCTGTGACGACTCTGCGTTAGCCCGAAAGCAAATGGCGCGTTCATTACCTGCTTCTTTGAATGCAGAGATTACTTTTGCCGTCCATGGGCTGGATGCACTAGAACAACTAGAACAGAACGACTTTAAATTGATGTTTCTCGACTTAACCATGCCTGAGCTTGATGGCTTTGGTACGTTAGAAGAGATAGGCAATCGTGATATCAACATACAAGTTGTGGTGGTTTCCGGCGATATTCAGCCTAAAGCGAAAGAGCGGGTCATGGCTCTTGGGGCCAAAGCTTTTATACAAAAACCGATCGATAAAGACGCGTTAAACGCTGTATTAAAAGAGTTAGTTGAAAAGCCCACTCAGCCACAAATAGTCACGCCTGTGTCTGTTGATTTACCCGTATTACGTCGACGCGATATTTATATGGAAGTGGCCAACGTCTCTATCGGTAGAGCGGCTGATGCCCTTGCTCGGCACTTTGATGTCTTCGTACACCTTCCTCTTCCTAATGTTAATATCTTCGAAGTTAGTGAATTGCATATGGCGCTGCGTGATTTGGCTGAGAACGATCAGGTGTCGGGAGTTTGCCAAGGCTTCAGTGGAGAAGGCATTGCCGGAGAAGCATTGGTCTTGCTCAGTGATTCCAGTGTTTGTGATTTAAAAAAATTAATGAAAGTCCCGGCTGATAGCGAAGAGCTGGAAGAGTTAGAGCTGTTGATGGATGTGTCAAATATTCTCGTCGGTTCTTTCTTGAATGGATTAGGCAAGCAGGCAGAGGTTCGTTTTTTCCAAAGTTCACCAGTATTGCTCGGTCAACATATTTCGATCGATTCAGTTATCCAATCGACAACGGGATCGTTTAAGAAAACCATGACGTTTGAGGTGAGTTACAACATCGATGGGACCTCCATCCGCTGTGATCTATTGTTTATGTTTGTTGATGAGTCTCTTCCATTGCTCGACAACAAGTTATCTTACTTGATGGAGGACTTTTGATGCTTAACCTTCCTGCCGAATTTGAGCAATTCCACTGGATGGTGGATATGGTGCAAAATGTCGATCTCGGGCTGATTGTGGTTGATCGTGAGTATAAAGTTCAAGTTTGGAATGGCTTTATGACTCACCATAGTGGAGTTCAGGCTCATGATGCGATAGATAAGTCACTGTTTGAACTGTTTTCTGAGATACCTGAAGACTGGTTTAAATTAAAGAGCAAGCCTGTTTATGATTTAGGATGTCGGAGCTTCATTACATGGCAACAGCGTCCGTACTTATTCAAATGCCGAAACGTAAGACCTGTGACACAGCAAGCGGATTTTATGTACCAAAATATCACACTCAACCCGATGAGAACGCCGACAGGTGACATTCGCTCAATGTTCCTATCCATTCAAGATGCAACGGCTGAGGCTTTGGTTTCGCTGAATCAAGTTAAGTAGAGTGAATTTAGCCTAATGTATGTATAAAGCCAGAATCTGTCTGGCTTTATTTTTATCTTAAGGAGTCCCCATGTCATCCCCCATTCCTCTTTATCGCGCAGAGCAGGTGAAAGCAGGTGAAGTGGTTGCCGCGAAAAGCCAATCAGTAACTTTATATCAACTAATGATTCGTGCTGGTCGTGCCGTCTTCGAATTGATCCAAGAACAATACCCCACATGCCAAAGTATTCTGGTTGTGTGTGGAGGAGGAAACAATGGGGGAGACGGTTATGTGGTGGGTAGATTGGCGATTGAAGCTGGGTGGCGAGTGACGGTCTGGCAAAGTGTCGAGCATAGCAAACTCAAAGGTGATGCACTACAGGCATACCAAGACTTTAGTGCAGTTGGCGGGTGTGTTGAGGTGCCGGACCTAGATTCAAAGCTTAACTATGACTGCATTGTGGATGCTTTGCTTGGCACGGGCCTTTCTGGCTCTGTTAGAGCGCACCTTCTTTTGGTTATTAATAAACTCAATCAGAACGATACCCCCATTGTCTCAGTGGATGTTCCTTCTGGCCTTTCCAGCAATACAGGGCAAGTGCTAGGAAACTGCCTTAAGGCTGACCATACGGTATCTTTTATCGGGCTAAAGCAGGGGTTGTTTACAGGGCAAGCTCGGGATTATACGGGAATAGTGCATTTTCGAGGACTAGGAGTGGAAGGTGCATTTGAACAACAGAATGCTCCGTCTGCGCAGCTGCTTAATAGAGTAGAAGATTATGCACCAATGCTTTCTCGATCAAGAAGTGCGCACAAAGGTTTGCATGGCAAAGTGACGCTTGTGGGAGGCAATCAAGGAATGGGAGGAGCGGCGGTACTTTCTGTATTGGCATGTCAACGGGTCGGGGCAGGTTTGACTGCATTACTTACCCATCCGGATCATACACTACCTGCTTTAGTGTCATGTCCAGAGGTTATGGCATCATCATGGCTGGATAACAAGGTTAATGCGTTGAGGTTGAACCAGTGGTGTAACTGTTTTGCCATTGGCCCTGGTCTAGGTACGGATGCGTCTGCAAAGAAGATGTATAAAGCCGTTGTTGATACCACATTGAATAAAGTGTTTGATGCAGATGCTCTTAACTTGCTTGCAGAAAAAGCAAATTATGACCCTAATCGAATCCTGACCCCCCATCCAGGTGAAGCCTCTCGGCTTTTAGGGTGCTCAGTTCAAGCTATAGAAAGTGATAGATTCAATGCAGTACGCAAGCTGCACAAGAAATATGGTGGTGTCATCGTTTTAAAGGGGGCAGGAACGCTCATTTGTGATGGACAAAAAACCTATATTTGCAATGCAGGCAATCCGGGAATGGCGACTGGAGGAATGGGGGATGTTCTTACTGGTGCGATCCTTGGTCTGCTAGCACAGGGAGAAAGTTTGATCAGTGCGGCAGTAAAAGGTGTGATGATACATAGCCAAGCCGCTGACAGAGAGGCTGAAATCAACGGTGAACGAGGCCTTTGTGCAAGCGATTTACTGCCTCATATTCGTTATTTGGTGAACACATAAACCCAATACAACCTTTTTCACCAAAAACAATGAAGTGAACGATTTCGGAAAACGATTGCGGGATGCGTGATGAATTTTTATCAGTAGACTCTAAGTCTTTGTTTGTTGGAGTTTCTTTTGGCGAAAGGGATGGTATGGGGGAATCGGATTTGCAAGATGACAAGATGGTATCACAAAAAAAATGCAAATATCAGTCTTGCGGGAAATAAATCCCAGCCTATAATGCTGAAAACCGGAGCGTCTGCCAACGCTCCGGTTTTTTTGTGTCCGAAACTCAGTAAAACGTCTGCCAACGTTTACCGAAAACGCACGACACGTAAATTTGCTTACAGGAAAATTTATCATGCGTATCGAACAAGAACTTAAGTTAGGCTTTAAAGATGTACTGTTCCGCCCGAAGCGTTCCACCCTTAAAAGTCGTTCTCAAGTTGAATTAACCCGCGATTTTACATTCAAGCATAGTGGTCGTCAATGGTCTGGCACACCGGTAATTGCGGCAAACATGGACTCAGTGGGTAGCTTCGCGATGGCAGAAGCTCTAGCTGAACATGGTGTGATGACTGCAATTCATAAACACTACACTGTTGAGCAGTGGGCTGATTTCGTAGAATCAGCCGATCAGAGCACATTGAACAATGTATTTGTCTCAACTGGTACTTCTGAGGCTGACTTTCAAAAGACTCAAGACATCATGGCGTTAAGTGATGACCTCATTTTCATATGTATTGATATCGCCAACGGCTATTCAGAGCACTTAGTCGAGTACGTAGAAAAAGTGCGTGCAGCCTTTCCTGATAAAGTGATCTCCGCAGGTAACGTTGTGACTGGCGATATGTGTGAAGAACTTATCCTCGCAGGCGCGGATATAGTGAAAGTGGGTATTGGTCCCGGCTCTGTATGTACCACTCGCGTTAAGACAGGTGTGGGTTATCCTCAGCTTTCAGCCATCATCGAATGTGGTGATGCTGCGCATGGCCTAGGCGGCATGATCATCGGTGACGGTGGCTGTTCATGCGCAGGTGATGTAGCAAAAGCCTTCGGCGGCGGCGCTGATTTCGTTATGCTAGGTGGTATGCTTGCCGGCCACGAAGAGTCAGGCGGTGAACTTGTTGAGAAAGACGGTGAGACATTTATGAAGTTCTATGGCATGTCTTCTCAGTCTGCTATGGATAAGCACTCAGGCGGTGTTGCAAAGTACCGCGCAGCTGAAGGAAAAACCGTACTATTACCATTCCGTGGCAGTGTTCACGGCACTATCTCAGACATCCTTGGTGGCGTGCGTTCAACTTGTACCTACGTAGGCGCAGCAAAGCTTAAAGAGCTAACTAAGCGTACGACTTTCATCCGTGTACAAGAGCAAGAGAACAACGTTTTCGGTAAAGAGAAGTAATCCTGCACTTCTGAAAACTCGAAATATTAAGAGCCGCATTTTGCGGCTCTTTTTTTGCCTGAAAATTGTTAAGTGGCGACAACTATAAAGAGTAATATCTATATATGTTCACTCAGCTTCTCCGGCTCTGTCTATCTACTTACACTGTTTATTACGCTACCTAATCAAAAACAATTTGAATGGTATTAGGTTACACATAAGGCTAAAAGATGGGAAGAACTTCACAAAGGTCTAATTGGAGTAGGTGAAAATAAGCGGTGGCTTTAATCCAGCTCCCCGAGATCGTCGAAAGTAGTTTGAAAATTAAACAAGATAAAGGAAGGCATCAGACAAGTAATCCCTTCTAAAGAAAACGCCAAGCTTAAGCTTGGCGTAGTGAATGTGGACTTTAGAAGATTAAACTTTAGGTGTGGTTCAAGTTATTCTCTTGCACTAAGATATCTTGCTTCGCATAATCCGCTGTTTTGTGTGACACCTATCCGAACGGGTTTCTGTGTAGAATAGGCAGTTAATGCTGTGGAGAGCATAGCTTTGGGACTAGGCTTGTTATTTGAGCTGAGCCACACAATGTCATGTCCACATTTCCATTCTGAAGATGCCGGATTTGGATTGGTATGGTCTTTGAGACCAATCCACACACTTTCGTTTTCCATAGCCGTTACCCTGTATACAGTAGCGGTCCAGTGAACCTCACCCTCAGATGCAACAGAAGGGATGGTGAATAGAGTTGTGGCTAGTATAGCTAATAGTTTTTTCATTGATTTTTCTCAGCTTAGTCTTTATTTGAGAAGGATATTAATGCATTACAGATTTAAATGTTAGGGTGATTTTAAATAGACTGGGTTGATGGAAATACTTTGAGTAGGGAAGGTATGCGTTGGCTGTTGAGTTGTTTGGCTGGTTTTATCTATCTGTTTCAATCCTTTAACTTTAAATTGAATTAGGCTGGGTAATAACTTTCGTCTTACTTATCAAAGTTCATTGGTAGGCGGGTCACAGAATGAAAATCCAAAATGTCACACAGTAGATGAACATTAGATCTTTTGTAATTATGCTGGTGCAGAATTATTGGAGGAGCTATGGATCTATTAGTTAAGTTGTATGATATGCCCCAGTTAGAACGAACTTGCCCAAGTGATGTACTGATTCGACCTGCTATGGTGCCGGAGAGGCATATAGTTGTCGATTTTGTTCGAAAACACTTTAGTGAATATTGGGTAAGTGAAGTCGAGTTTGCCTTATCACAACATCCTGTTCGTTGTTTGGTTGCCATTCAAAATGGAAATGTAGTGGGTTTTGCTTGTTACGACACCACTTTTAAAGGTTTCTTTGGCCCCACTGGCGTGAGTGAGGCGATGAGAGGTCGAGGCATTGGAGAGTTGCTTCTGCATAAAGCTCTCAATTGCATGAAGGATCAAGGCCATTGCTATGCATTTGTAGGAAAGGCTGGCCCAAAAGAATTTTATGAGCGCTCTGTTAATGCTATCGAAATTGAAGGTTCCGTCCCTGGTGCTTACAAAGGCCTATTACGAAGAGAAAATCAAAATTAAGTGATATATTATCTAAGTGTGAGAGGGTGTGGTTTTATTATTTTTGTAAATTATGATGAATAATATTATTGAACTATATTTATTAAAATATTGAAACACTAACTGATTAGGGCCGTTATTAGCGGCTCTTTTTATATATTAAAATTAATAAAAATAAGAATAATCTTATTTTAATCGTTTTCATGTTAGCTATTATCTTAAAGCTAGATTTTATGATGTTTCATATTGATAAGTGAGAATGATGAAAGAAAAAGAGCATATAGATGAAATTTTGAGTAAACACTCAGAGTTTGAATGCCAGAATCTATCTAGTAGCGTATCAAGTGAAGAGTTTATCAATAATCAAGCCTTATTTTTTGATAAAGAGTCTCACTGGTACGCATCAGAAGAATCTAGACCGGGGTTTACGGAATTAAGGCTGCAAGATATTGCTTTTAGCCCTCAAAAGTACTTGGAAGAAAAACACACTGATGCTCTTAATATCTTAGATGTCGGGACAGGTTCAGGAGTGCTGATTAAATATATAGAAGATGCATTCCAAAATATTTGTCTGCATGCTTTGGACTTGTCCTACAATCAACTGAGAATCGTTCAGTCTCAATATCCACATGTCTATACTCATCAGGGAGATATATCTAGCTTTGTTAATCCAGTAGCATTTGATGTGATATATTGTAATGCTTGCTTTGGAAACTTTTTAAACCAAACGGCTGCGTTAAAGAACATGTCAAATATGTTGAGTAATCATGGCATTATTGTAATCAGTCATCCTCTTGGGTCCGACTTTGTTGAACACCTTCATCTGAGTAATAAGTTCATTGTGCCGAACACTTTACCCACTAGCATAACAGAAATTCAAGAGTTAATTTCAGACACCAAACTAATAGTATCTGACCTGATAGATACTAAAGATCTTTACATATGTGTTTTGAAAAAGACGGTTTGTTGAGAGTAATGCTATTAATTTATCCACAGTTGGCAGCTAATAAAGATAGCCCTTTGTGATTAAAAACATGAGGTTGTCACTCCAATAGAAAGTGACACTTAAAACCAATGTTTGATCAGCACTTCTTAATTATGACAAGTATGCAGTTGTAATCTTTTGTTAAGTACACTGACCCTCACAGGGAAGGATAAAAACCTACTTGATTTTAAAGAAATTTCTTTGTCCTTGTTCAACTTAGATACTATTATCTCTTTAGTAAAGTGTTAAAATTGCTTATAATTTCAGATAATTAACCATTGCTTGTGTAGGGGAAGCTGAGCGTGGCAAGTGTCGCTTCAAAGATAAAAATAGCAATACTGGATGATCATGAACTCGTATTACAGGGTATCAAGTCCTACTTAACTAATGAAGAAAGCTTCACTATCCTTGGTACCTATACAAAAAGTAGTGAATTGCTTAAAAGCTTTATCCATAACCTACCAGATGTGCTTGTTGCTGATTATGAGCTGACACCCGATGAGAACGATGGTGCTAATTTAGTTCGTTCTATTCACGCGAAATTTCCAAGTGTCAAAATCATAGTCATGTCCAGTCATTTTAATACAGGTATCGTTTCGTTAGCGTTACGTGCTGGGGCAAAAGGATTTGTTGGGAAACATCAAAGCCAAGAAGAACTGATTAAAGCAGTCAAAATGGTCTGTAAGGGAAAGCTGTATTTAGAACGAAATATGGCAGAACAAATCTCTGAAAATAGGGGTGTTTCTCTAAGCCTCAATAATGGCTCTTCTCATACATCATTGCAGATGACCCCGCTGATTAAACAAGGTGAGCTCACCACCCGAGAGAGAGAAGTAATCCGATGCTTAATTTCCGGAATGACTGTGTCTGAAATCGCTGCTAAGTTTTCTCGGAGCATTAAAACAATCAGCACACAAAAGGTAAATGCTATGAAAAAACTCGGTGTGAGTAGTGATAAAGAGCTTTACCAAATAGAATTTAAAGAGATAGATAGACAAGAATAAACCTACTATCCTGTACTAATTTAGCTCTGAACTAGCAGAGTAAAGCGGAAGTTTAGATCGAATCTGAATTAGCACACTTTAGGTAACTTACTCTTCTATCTCATTTTTGGTCGGTAAAGGATGGGTTAATAGGTCGCTATAAAATCTAGATTCCGAAAATTGGAAATTTATAATGGATTCATCGGATTGAAATGTAGAGCTCTTAAATTCTAACTCAGTGTTTTTACCAGTCACTATATAATCATTATGGACAACTATGGAATCAGAGGAAATAGTGCTTAATTCACTGTTCTTAAAGCTTAATTCTACACCTCCAGACATAATATGGTTACCTTGGTTGTCTAAGAATTGACTTTTTGTATAAATGATTTTCGGATATAGGTTATATGAGTCGCAATTTAAAGCTAGAGTGAAGAATAATATTGTTACTATTTTTAGAGCTCGATGGGTTTCAATATTATTTTTTGATTTCGGTAATAGTGTAAGAGTGTTAATGTCTAAAGTGGCTTGTAGAGATTGAATAGTTTCTTTGGATGCTATACCTGTTTTCTCTACTCTTTGGATAGTACGAATACTCAAGCCACTCATCATAGCAAGACTCTCTTGAGTCAATAATCGCTTTTCTCGAATCTCTTTAAGTTTATTACCATCAACTTTCATAACGATTACTGTATGTAAGTAAGCCCAGAGAGAATATTCGATTCTGGGCTATTTAAGAGTTATTGATACTTATTGAATATTACTTCCCCCAAATCCGCAACAACTTTGTCTCGCTCCTCAAGGGATGTTTCACCTTTTCTCACATACATCGAAATGAGCAGTGGGGAGCGAGTATCAGACCACGCCATGGAAATGATTCCTCGGACACCATAACTGCTTGCACCGGAGCGATCCGCGATTTGCCATCCTTGAGGCAAAGAGGCCCTAAGTAGTCCATCTGCGACTTTGTTTCCTTCCATCCAAGCTAACAGCTGCTGCTTTGATGTGTCAGAAAGCGTCTCACCAAGCAAGAGTTCTTGTAAGCTTTTTGTCATTGCATTGGTGGTGGTTGTGTCCCTGTCATCACCAGCCACGTTGAGAGTCAAATCCGGTTCGTATCGATCGGAGCGGAATGTCTCGTCCCCTATTGAACGCATAAACTTTGTTAAGCTCAGTGGGCCACCAACGGCGGATATTGCATAGTTAGCCGCTGTGTTATCACTATATGCTGTTGTGGCATCACAGGCTTGTTTCAAGGAAAAGTCTTTCCCTACATAATCTTGAGTGATTGGAGAGTACTCTACGATATCTTCTTTACTCAACTTGATGCTATCATCAAGCGACAATTGCTGATGATCGACTTTATATAATACATTTGCGCACGCTAAGACTTTGATAGTGCTGTTGAAATGAAATCGCGTGTCACCATTTATAGACTCCATTTCGTTTGAGCTCGTATCTAAAATCGTGACCCCGACTTCCCATCCTTTTTGCTCATAATATTGAACTCTCTCCTCCAAATCAGACGCTAGTGCGTTTGTTGACATCAATAAACAAGTTGATAGAACGGCTAAGCGCGCCGATGTATAGCTGTAAGGTTTTTTCATAACTAGTTATTTCGCATTTTAATGAATGGGAGCCAGTGATTCTTGAATCACAGCCTACATCGATTCCTCAATACAGCGAAACCCCTTAGTGAGGTGATTTTGTAAAATTAGGATTATTCCTATTTTTTTTATGTGGAGGGAGATCTAAGTTTAGCAAGCTTTATTGAATAGATGGCTTGTCAGGCCGACCAAGGATGTAAATTAGTCGTGCATGCTTGTCCTTCTGGTAACGACTTAAAATGTTTTTCCGAAGTAACCCTTAGTTGTCTGAGCTCGCGGCAGATAACATTTAAAAATTGAGAAGATGATGAAGAAAAGAATGAAATTGCACATCACGTTAGCCACTATTTGTTCGTTAAGTACTTTTACGGCTTTTGCGAGCTCTGAAGCGACCATAGATAGCAAATTAAAAAATATCGTAGATGAAAATGCAGCAGAGCTGATGAAGGAATATGATATCCCAGGCTTGGCTGTGGCAGTCACGGTAGATGGTGAACGTTACTATTACGATTATGGTGTTGCCGATAAAGAAACCAACAGCCCGGTAACCAATGAAACCATCTTTGAGTTGGGTTCAGTGAGTAAGACTTTCGCGGCAACTTTGGCTGGCTATGCCGAGCAAAAGGGTAAGTTGAATATGGGGGATAAAGTTTCGGCTTACATGCCAGAGCTGAATGGTAGCCCTCTAGGAGAGGCTAAGTTACTACACATCGCCACCTATACTGCGGGTGGGCTACCTCTTCAATTTCCTAGTGAAGTGACCGATCATCAGGGCATGATCAATTATTACCAATCTTGGCAGCCTGAGTTTGAAGCAGGTGAACAGCGGAGGTATTCAAACCCTAGCATCGGTTTGTATGGTTATATCGGAGCCTTGAGTATGAAGGCTGACTACGCTGAAATGATGGAAAAGGTTATTCTCCCTAAACTTGGAATGGCCAATACGTTCGTAAATGTTCCTAGCAATTTAACGCACAAATATGCCTTTGGATATAATGCAAAGAATGAAGCAGTGCGAGTAAGCCCAGGAGTGCTTGACGCTGAAGCTTATGGTATTAAATCGACTAGTGCGGATATGCTTCACTTTATCGAAGCGAATATGGGAAAAATATCTCTAAGTGATGATATCGAGAAGGCGATAGAAAGCACACATAAAGGGTATTTTGATGTTGGCCCATTCACCCAAGCCGTTGGTTGGGAGAGTTATGACTACCCGGTTTCACTTCAAGATTTATTAAAGGGGAACTCAAGAGAGATTATGTTCGCTTCTAATCCAGTTACTGAAAGCCAATCTAGTAAACTAGGAGGTGCTGCTTGGGTCAACAAGACAGGCTCAACAGGTGGTTTTGGCGCGTATGTGGCGTATGTACCCTCTGAAAAAATTGGAGTGGTGATTCTAGCCAATAAAAGCTATCCAATTAATGAAAGAGTGGAAGCGGCTTACGACATTATTAGCGCTATCACTCAATAGATAGAAAGCGCTCAACGTTAACAGCTTAAAGTAACGTTGAGCTTGCTCACATACACTCTCTCATTACCCGATATTGAACCGACAAAAGATCCATACAGGGATGAGTTACATACTAAGTAATTTGAGCAGTCGGTATACATATTGACGTGGTAGAAGTTATTTGTACTATTGAGTAGAAAATTTATTTAAATCTGGAGTTAAAATGAAAACCAAGCACTGGTCGAAGACCACTTTGCTGCATGAAGTTGTGACGAACCCTAATATCACTATTAAGGGTAAACACAGCTATTACAGCGACTGCTGGGATGCAGGGTTTGAAGAGTCTGTCGTCAGATATTTACAAGGTGATGAGGGCAGCCGAGATTGGGAATTAAAATGGAAGGTTGATAAGTTACATATCGGTGACTTCGTGTGTATTGCGCCTGAGGTTGTGATCGTGATGGGTGGTAATAGTACCCACAGAGCAGACTGGCTATGTTTATATCCGTTTATGGACTTTATCGAAGAGGCGTATGTCGGAAAAGGCGATACACATATTGGTGATGGAGTATGGATCGGCATGAGAGCCATGATCATGCCGGGTGTCAATATTGGGGAAGGGGCGGTTATTGCTGCAAATAGCGTAGTTACTAAGGATGTAGAGCCTTATAGTATGGTGGCAGGTTCACCCGCTCAGCATGTAAGATATCGTTTCACCAAAGAAACCATTGATGAGTTAATGGCGTTGAAAGTATATGACTGGCCGGCAGATAAAATTGAAAGCTTAAAAAGGTTACTATGTTCAGATGACATTGAAGGTTTGAAAAAAGCCAGCGCAGAATATGATAGCAGAGCAAGCTGAACACAAGACCACCATTATTTTTTGATCAAACAAAGGAGGCTGAATATATTCGCCTCCTTTGTTTGTTTTTGAGCCTTAAATATGATTATCAAACAAGCCAGTTAGGGCTGGCTTGCCGATTTTCAATAGGGTCAACACACACGTTGGTAACTGTTGTGTTTAAGCAGAGTGAGCAGATCACCTTGGCCATGTTTCTCAACGGCTGCTCGTTGTTGATGACGAATCACTTGGTCATAGGTTGGGCGGTTAACTGACCGCAAAACACCGACTGGAACAGGAAATTCAGGATAACTCAAGTTAGCCAGAGCATAAGCATAGTTTGGGTTATCATTATTCGGTAAGTGCATCAGAAGATTAGTAGTATCGGATTCCACAACCTCAAACCCAAACCCTTTGTTGGTCAGTGCTTTGGAATGGTGTCTGCCATACAATAAGGGTTCATTTTCCTTGAGGTAAAGCAAATGTTCATTCCTATTTGCTGGCCCGTTATAGGGCTCATGGACTTTGTCATTGAAAATAACGCAGTTCTGTAATATTTCAACAACCGCTGTTCCAGTATGGGCGGCAGCGGCTTCTAGAACCATGGTCATATGGGTAGGATCATTGTCAGAGGTTCGTGCAAGGAAAGTGGCACCTGCAGACGCTGCTACGGCCAATGGTTTTAGTGTTTGGTCAGGCGATCCCTCTGGGCTTGATTTGGAAACAAACCCTTGCTCACTGGTTGGAGAGTATTGCCCTTTCGTTAACCCATAAACCGCGTTATTAAATAGCAAGATCTTAATATCTTGGTTGCGTCTAATTGCGTGGATAAAGTGATTACCTCCAATACTTAACGCATCACCGTCACCGGTCACGACCCACACATCCAGATCTGGATTGGTCGCCTTAACACCTGTCGCTATCGCTGGCGCTCTGCCGTGAATAGTGTGAAACCCATAAGTTTCCAAATAGTAAGGAAAGCGAGAAGAACACCCGATACCAGAAATGAAGACGGTATTCTCTCGGGACCGTCCCGATTTTGCGAGTACTGACTGCATGGTTTTTAGAACATTGAAGTCGCCGCACCCACGACACCACTTCACTTCAACATCAGACGCGAAATCTTTGCGGTTGAGTTCATTAGTCTTCATGTTTGATTTCCTCTTGGTAATGCTGAATCGAATCTATGACATCTTGAACCTTAAATGGCAGCCCCTTAACTTGAGTGATGCTGTGTGCGTCAGTGGAAAATTGAGCTCGAATGACATTAACTAACTGCTGATTATTAAGTTCGAAGACGATTATGTGCTCATACTGACTGATGATGTCCGCGAGGTTTGCAGGAAAAGGGTTGAGGTATTGGATATGGGCATGAGCCACTGAGGCGCCTTGCTTTCTTAGTTGTGATATTGCGGTTGCTATTGTGCCCTGAGTGCCGCCCCAACTAATGACTAAAACAGAATCTTGAAGGTGCCCGACTAATGACTGCTCTGGTATGAAATGTTGGATATTACTAATTTTGTGGGCTCTTTCCTCGGTCATACGTTGATGATTTTCGGGATCGTGAGAAGGCTCACCTGTGATTGATTGTTTTTCTAACCCTCCAATGCGGTGCATTTTATTTTGGGTTCCTGGAGTCACCCATTCGCGGCTGAGGTAGACCTCATCACGCATATAGGGCTGAAATGGTGTTGAGTCTGAATGTGACGTTTTCGGACTTAAAGTGATATCGTCAGGGTTAGGGATGAGCCATGACTCTGAACCATTAGCTAGATAACCATCACTTAATAAAATTACAGGTGTCATAAAGGTTGTAGCAATACGACTTGCTTCTAAGGCCATTTCAAAACAATCCGCAGGTGACGCGGCAGCCAGAACGGGCAGTGGAGAATCTCCGTTCCTGCCATATAAAGAAAGCAATAAATCGGATTGCTCGGTTTTGGTTGGCAACCCTGTTGAAGGGCCACCGCGCTGAACATTAACAACCACAAGTGGTAATTCAGCCATGACAGCAAGGTTAATGGTTTCTGTTTTTAAGCATAACCCGGGCCCAGATGTTGATGTCACGCCAAGACCTCCGGCATAAGATGCGCCTAAAGCTGAGCAAGCGGCAGCAATTTCATCTTCGGCTTGGAAAGTTGTAACACCAAAGTGCGCGTAGCGAGACAAGGTATGGAGAATATCAGATGCTGGTGTTATGGGGTATGAACCCAAGAACAATGGACGTTTTAGCTTTTCGGCGGCGCATATCAAGCCTAATGATAAAGCCTCATTGCCAGATACTGTGCGGTAGAGACCATGCTTTTCAGCCACGGGGGCAACTTGATAGCATTCACTGAATATTTCTGTGGTATCGGCGTAATTGAATCCGGATTTTAGTGCCAGGATGTTCGCCTCACGAGCTTGTGGTCTATCAGAGAACTTATCATTCAACCACTGGATGGTTGGCGCCATTGGGCGATTATAAATCCAGCACACAATACCAAGCATAAAGAAATTCTTACTGCGCTTAACTATTTTTGGCGCAATATTCAGCTCAGCAAGCGATTGCACTGTCAAGCGAGTAAAGCTGTCGGCAATGACCCGGTAGTTTGCCAAACTGTCATCGGTTAATGGATCAGATTGGTATCCGGCAAGCTCAAGATTCTTGTTATTAAAGCCATCCACATCAATAAGGACGAGTCCGCCACAGGCTAACTGTGAAATCTTGCTTTTCAGTGCCGCTGCGTTTAAAGCAATCAAGACGGAAAATTCATCGCCCGGTGTAAATATCTCGGAAGAAGCGAACTGCATTTGGAAAGCTGACACACCCGATGTGGTACCGGCCGGAGCGCGTATTTCTGCTGGGTAGTCAGGTAATGTCATTACATCATTACCTTGCTTTGATGAGTTATCTGAAAAGCGCTCTCCTAGCAACTGGATACCATCCCCTGAGTCTCCGGCAAAACAAATGACTTCGCGTTCAAGTTGAATTATCGTCATAAAACCTCTGACTTTCACTGTTCAATATAGGTATAGGTGTTGCGATTTTTTGACCAGAAAAGCAATAAGCGGCAAGGACGAATACAACTCTGAATTTTCAAGGTGTAGTGCAGTGCTGACTTATGAGATATCTAGCCTAAAAGCAAAAATGTTAAGGTGTGGAATTGAGCCATGTCACGGTATACTAGGAAAGATCACGGGGCACAGAAATACATTTTTCATCACATTAGATGTGAACTTATTTCACTAATTATTGGTCGGTATGGATAAATTAAATTTATTAAAACTGTTTATATCAGTCGTTGATTTAGGCAACTTCACCTCGGCTGCGAATCAGCTCGGGCAGTCACCTTCGACCATCAGTAAAGCCATTGCCAGGTTAGAGCAAAACTTGGGTGTTCGCTTGATTCACCGCACAACGCGTCAGGTAAAGCTCACTGAAGCTGGTTTTAATTACCTAAACACGGCAAGAGAAGTGGTCGATCTTCTTAAAAACAGTGAGGAACAATTAGCTCAGAGTACGAGTTCACCTTCGGGGACACTTCGAGTGAATCTCCCTCTTTCATTCGGCCAGCACTATATTGCTCCTCTGATGCCCGAGTTTTGTCGTCTTTATCCAGAGGTGAAGCTGGATCTTAGCTTTTCGGATGAATATACCGACATACTGGAAAGTGGCATGGACATCGCCGTACGAAGCGGAAAGCTGAATGACAGCAACCTCATTGCTAGACGTTTATGTCCTATTGATTTAGGCATGTTTGCCAGCCCAGAGTACTTACGGGAAAAAGGGCGGCCTGATAGCGTTGAACAGCTAAATGAACACAAATGGATCATGTATCGCTTTAAACAATCTGGGCGTTTACTGACCATGGTGATGACGTTCAACGGGCAACAGATAGAAATCAATCCAGAATACCAAATCACTGTAGATAACGGATACGCGATGGCCACATTGGCTAGCCTTGGAGCGGGTATCGCTTATATGCCTCATTACCTTGCGCGAGATTTAGTCCAAGAAGGAAAGCTGGTATTAGTGTCGCAACCACAAAGAAACCCAGAACAGGCTGTATACCTATACTATCCGTGTCGTGACTTTGTGCCTGCTAAAGTGAAAGTGTTTATTGACTATGTGGTTGAAAAGCTAGAAGAGCAGGGCGAGTCTATGAACAGTAGTTGGATGTACCGAGGTGGTTAAGCGCAATAAGTGAATATCCCAGCTTTCAATTCGTTGTCATGCGTTCAATGCATGACTGTACTTAATTTCAAACTCTGACGATTTCAAAATACCCGTTATGCTCGTGAAAACATAACGGGTGTGGGTTTCACTCTACGTTCTTGAAGTCAGGGGGGCACTTAAGATTCGATTTTAAGAACTTGGCGAGGCCTTGATACACTTGCTGCCCCTCAGGGGAGTTGGGAATCATTGTGTATTCAACATGTGAAAGCCCTTCTAAGATGTGTAGCTCCACTGGGATTTCTTTTTCCAGCAGTTTTCGGTGTGTTCTTAGTGTGTCACTTAACAGTAGGTCTCGTGTGCCACTGACTAAGTAAGTGGGCGGGTAGTTTTCAAAGCTACCATATATTGGTGACAGGTATGGTGTCTTTAGATCTGTGCCATTTGCATACAACAAAGCGGAAGCTTCTAGCCACCCATCGTAAGTGTTTAATACGCGGTCAATCCCATCTAAAGTATGGAGCGTGTCGCTGCTGTCAGAGAGATCTGACCAAGGTGAACCTGCATATAAGGCTCCAGGCATTGGCAGCCCCATTACTTGGAATTTTTGTAGTGCCGCCATACTTAGCCCAGCACCGGCAGAGGAACCGCCAATTGCGATTTTGTTAGCTGGGTATTGATTCAACAGGCTTTTATATACCTGAATAGCGTCATTGAGTGCAGCAGGGTAAGGGTGGCTTGGAGGCATTCTGTAATCCACAGCAATAACCTTTATATTGGCTGATGCAGCAATGAGTGCGCCTTCATACGCACCAAGAGGGCCTGAATTAAACACATAGGCACCGCCATGCAGATATAAGAAAACAGATTGCGGTTCTGTCTTGTCTGCTTGTGGTGGGGAGAGCTCATAGGTCAGTACGCCTCCCATATTACGCTCTGTTGCTTCAATTCCGAACCAGTCTTCTAAATTTTCTAACGTGATCCCTGCTCCATCAATAGTTTCAATTAGCTCTTGCCATTCTTGCTCATTGGTTGGTTTGCTCGCCGTAACTTCTTTAGGGTAAACGTAACCTTGCTTTATGGCGTTTTGTAGCTCTTCGCTAGCAGCACTTGGGATAGGGAATTTGTCTAAGCCTGTTGTGTCTGCAGCACAACCAGAAGCGTATAACAGTGCGGTTGTAGAAAGAAGTATGTTTCTCACTAATGAATACGAGATTAAACTTTGCATATCAATGGTTTCCAAGTCGTTGAGTTTATATACGGTTAATAAGACTTGGAATTAAACGTAAATAGTGAGTGGTTTCAAATCAGAGGATTCCTATTTTTAAACGCTGAAAATGTAATGAATCGCAATGTGAAGTTCATCTTTCATCTCATTTTTATTTATAAAGAAACTCTATTCAATTACGATGTTTACTTTTTTTAAAAATCTTTTAAAAACATAGGTATGCATATAAATAAATATAAAATATAAGCGATGTCATATAAAAGTCATAGGGTAGTTCTAGTTGTGAATGAGTAGGGGCGGCTAATATCGCAATGCGACACAATATTTCATTTGTGTCCTTTTAAAAACACAGAGTTCACCTTGGAGGAATCATGAAAAGAAATGTGATGATGAAAAGCATGCTAGTGTGCTTTTTGTTCTCGGCACCGTCATTCGCAGTGGAAATGAGCGCAAATAAAAACTATCAAGTGCAAAAGTATATTGGAAATGCCGAGATTTTATTTGGACCCGAAGAAAAGTTTGAAATAGAAGCAGACTCTATTTCTGAAATAGCGGGTAAAACCATTTATTCAGGTAGTGTATCTATCAAGATATTGCGTAGCGGTGAGGCTCCAGGAAAGATGGCTGAAGTGGCTTCGAGTCAAAATCATGAAGGTGCTGAGTACCTAGAAACCATCACAGTAGAGGATAAGTATCTGATCGCTGAATCGGATCGTGTCACACTATATCGATTGGCAAATGGGGGAAACTTGTTAAAATCAGATGAGTTTACTTTGGTTCGTCGTCATTGAATTGTATGACGTACTGATAGGCTGATATTTTTAGGCCAAAACTGCAGTGAATGTAGTTTTGGCCTCGTTAATTTTAAGGGGATGACGCGGCAATAAGCTCAGTTGTTCCTGTTTACTATTGATTGCTCTTCCACTCGCTATGACTGGTACTGGCTCACTTCTATGATTGCACTTTTATTCAAAATCGCTCGACTCTGTCGTAACCTTGTTACGCTGTTAATAATGATACTTTGGGTGATGCCGACCCAGGCTCATGAGTTGTTCAGTCAAGAAGAAAAACAGTGGATAAGGGCTAACCCTGTTGTTTGGTACGCTTATCCTGATAGTTGGCCAGTCGACTTTGAGCAAGAAGGGCATCATGTTGGGTTGTCAAAAGATTATCTGGATATTATCTCTGAAATTTCTGGTTTAACGTTCCGCGCAGTGTCAGATGATACGGCCAATGGTAACAGCCAAACCGTTGACTTGATTTCGCTAGTTTCACAGCGTTTTGCAATGGAAGATAAACATTGGCTACTGACTATCCCCTATCTAAATGTTGGGGCCTTAGTGGTTTCGAAATCAGACAAAGCTACCGTTTATTCCCTTAAGCAACTCTATGGTAAAAAACTTGGTGTACTGAAAAATAATCGTTTCTTTAGTGATTGGCTAATTAAGCATCACCCCCAAATCATACTGGTTGAATTCGAGGATGCTCTTCATGCCATCGAAGCTATTAAAGAGGGCGATGTTTATGCCGTTCTAGATACAGAACTCACGATGCGTCCAATTGTGCAGCGATATGCTCCGATGAGCCTATCCATTACGGGTAGCCTACCTGAAGCTTATATTGGTCTGAGTATGGCTGTAGATAGTTCAAAGCCTGTGTTGCTCTCTATTTTGAACAAATCGCTTCAAGCATTGACCGCTGAGCAAACGGAGAAGATTTTTAATCAGTGGGGTAACACTCTCCAATTGGGAGTTCCTCCAGTAAAAACGGTGCTGTATTACTATCGCTATGAGGCTGTTACATACAGCATTTTAATCTGTGTGCTTTTGGTTGCCATGCGTCAGGTTTGGATAAGCCGACGACGAGCGCAAGCCAGTGAAAAGAGTAAAGCCCGTTTTCTTGCTGTCATGAGTCATGAGATTCGAACGCCATTGAATGCGGTAATGGCTTCTTTGGACTTACTTAAGCAATGTGATACACCACAACAAGAGCAAAAGTACCTAAGCTTAGCGCGGCAATCTGCGAACAACCTAATGGAACTGTTAAACGACATTCTGGATTATTCGCGTTTAGAATCTGAAAGTATGACGATTCGCAAAGAGGCTATTGATGTTGGGGAACTATTAAAGTCGGTTTGTGATAGTCATCAGCCCTCAGCAATCAACAAAGGTTTAGTGCTGAGGTTGAAAGAAAGGACTGACGCCGAAAAACTTTTCATTAAAAGTGATGCTCAACGATTAAGACAAATCCTGCATAATCTAGTATCAAATGCGATTAAATTTTCTTCTAGTGGAGAAATTCTTATGTCGTGGGAGGTTGTAAGAAATAACAGTGAACCCTCTGTAGTCATCGATGTCCGTGATGAAGGGCAAGGTATCGAAAAAGAAGCGCAAGCCAAAGTGTTTAAAGCTTGGGAGCAATCAAATAGTGGAGTGAGCCGGGGTGGAAGTGGGTTAGGGCTATACATCTCAAACCAGTTTGCGCAGTTAATGGGAGGAAAGTTAACTTTACATAGTGAGCTGGGCAAAGGAACGCGAGTATCGCTTTCATTGCCTTTAGAACTGGCGTCCGAACAAGAAATGTACGCTTGTTCTGTTGAACAAAGCGGTGTTCAATTTAATGATGAAACCTCTGTCTTAGTCGTTGAAGATCATCCGGTAAACCGACAACTTATTTGTGAGCAGTTGCGCTCTTTAGGATGTCATGTGGAGAGCGCTGACAGTGGGGAAGCCGCACTGGCACTGCTCGAAGATGAAAACTATTACAGTATGATTTTACTGGATTGTCATCTTCCTGGTTATAGTGGTTATCAGGTGGCTGAAAAGATACGCGATAGGGAAGAACAACTTGAATTAGATCATACTCCTATTGTGGCCATCTCTGCGCTAAACGAGCAAAAGCATGTTGAAAAGTGTTATGCCAGTGGTATGGATGACGTACTTCATAAGCCGATAAGTTTTGAAAACTTAGTTCCGGTTTTAAATAAGTGGTGTGAGCAAGCGGCCACGATGGCTACGGCCTTGTCTTCGACACAGTTATTTACCCAAGAACAATGCACACTTGTCGAAGCCGATTTGAGATCGTTGGAACTGGCATTTAACAATGGAGACATTAAGCATCAGTTGTATTACGCGCACCGCCTTCATGGGGTTGCTCTGATGTCTAAAGACGCGGCGTTTATAAAGAGCGCCGCGCGCTTAGAGAGTTTGCTGCGAGAGAAAAAGCCCATATCGGCGCAAGAAGGCGCAGCATGGTGCAGCAAGTTAGCATGGCAAATTTTAGCCTTATCTCAAGATAAGACTGAATAATACGCTATTTAAAGCAAACGAGGTTTATGTCGGTGTTAGGTACCGCACAGCACGCCAACACCTGACCTTGTGCTTTTTCACTGTCTTGAATTGCGGGGGCATCGGCTTGGTGCACGGAACCTGATATAACGGTGCATTTACACGCTCCGCAGAATCCGGCTCTACAGCTGTTGGAGATGGAAAGACCAGCAGCTTCGGCTTGCTCAAGGATAGTGCTCTGGTTGTCACCCTCAAATACCACTCCATCTAGGCAAACTTTAACCTTTTTATAGGGCGGCAAAGGGGCTCTTGAAATACCAAAGGTTTCTTGGTGATATTGTTCTTCTCTTAGTCCGTTGGTTAGCATTAATTTTTTAATATTTTCCATGAAGCCACTAGGCCCACAAACAAAGACTTGTCGTGAGCTAAAGTCTAGAATTTGCTTCAAATGGGAAAGATTAAACCGCCCTGCTTGTCCTGGCCAATGTTCTGATGGCTTGCTGAGTAGGTAGGTAATGGTCACATTCGGGTGCTGCTTGCTGATGAGTCTCAGCTCTTGTTTGAAAGGTATATCATCTTCGGCCACGCATTGGTGATAGAACACGATGTCACGAGTATCATTTCTATCTGTTAAATCACGCAGTATTGACATCATAGGGGTTACCCCGCTACCCGCTGACAGTAATAATAAAGGGGCATTTGGCGCTTCTGAAAGGTGAAAACTCCCTTTTGGTTGGTCCGCGATAATTGTTCCCCCGGTTTGAAGATGATCAAGAAGCCAATTGGAGACTTTACCGCCATGGACTCGCTTCACCGAAATGGCCAAGCGCTCTGGGCGAGTTGGACTAGAGGAGAGGGTATAGGTTCGTTTTACGCGCTGATTATCGATCAACACTTCAATTGGAAGATGCTGACCAGCTTTGTAGCTTGGCGTGTGATCTGTCTTGGGCTTGAGCCAGAAGGTCTCAAAATCTTTTGCGACGGTTTCTCTGGCCACACAAATAAACTCTTGTTGCTTCGCATCGAGATCTTCGTAGCGTTCTTTGGCTTTATATTCAAGCACCTCAACGATGTCATTGGTTGAGATCATCCCTTCGTTTTTTGCGATAAGATTCTGGCCAAAAAATATTTTTCCATCCTCGTTGGCTCTAAAACGAGAGAAGGTCTTGAGTGGCTCCTTGTTTGCTCTGAATGTGCCTTGTTCAACATTGAGTGTGGTTAATATACAGCGCTCACAAGGTTCTACGGTTTCAAACTCCACGTCACCGATTTTAATCCGCTTCCATGAATCTTCGATAAAAGGCTCATCGGATTGAACGACCAGATTGGTACGAAACTGCGCCATGTTATGTACCTCACTACTTCGCCTATTGAGCTCATCCAACGAGGCGGAACTAATGAGCAATAGTGGAAAGCCATCAGCAAAACTGACGGGCTGGGCCGTGTTTTCTCTTATCCGGTTGGACTGTTCCCCTGTGAAGATGAGTGTCACTCGTTTGCCTATTACCTTACTGAACCAATCATCCGCTTCATCGGTCGTCGTATAAGCAGAAAAGTGATCTCTCCATACGATTGCGTTGGTGTTGTGCATATTGAAATTAGCATAATGCAATTCAAGTGGAGGCATGCCGGGATAGGTAAAGACGATTCCCGTAGGTCGTAAGCTTGATGCCACCTTAACCATGTTCGGGTATTGACGTGCAGTGACCATCGTCGGGTACTTAGCATTCATTGCTCGGGAGTCACCCACTAGCATTAGCATAAAGCGGCGATCAAAACAGAGGCCTTGCTTTTCGACCCATGATGAAGACAGGGAAATTCCACCCGTGGACTTAACTGGGTAAACATTTATTTGAGAAAGTACAGTAGGATTGACCACAATGTGCCCTTTTAAAATGATGTTTTTGAGGAATGAAATAAAAAGTAGGCTGACGCTAAGAAAATGCCTATCCCAGCCTACAGAGCATAATCAATAGAAAGTATGATCGTTAGCTGCGACAGAATATGGCTTCATAACCGAAGACGCACACTTACTTAGGATGAATGTCGTCGAACCCAATACACTCGATATCGTTCTCTTTCAACCAGTTGGAAAACGCGTCACTGGTTAAGATCTCCCATTCTTTGTGTCGATGATGCGCATAACTAGACAGTTGCTCCAACTCTGCGCTGACTGAGTTAGCAGGGTGGCACATTAACTCAATGGTGCCATTCGGCATGGCTTGCTTGTAGGCAGTCAGTATGGCTTTTAGGTGTTCGATAGTGGCGCCTTCTGCAAAAAAGCCAGTGTCAAATGCATCTGGTGTAGGCACAGAAAGTCGATCTTGACCAAGAATAAAGGTATCGATCCGTCTTACCGGAAGGCCGATTTCATTCGCTGCTTGGACAAACCCCGCTTTTAGAGGCCGATATGCGCCAGCAAAATGATGGCTGTCGATGTGGCTGATTTCTAACCCTGCGTCTAGCGCGGCTTGATATTGTGCCAGTAACTCTCTTTTTATATCTTCAGCGGACACCTCTGACTTGCTAAATAGCGCTGTTCTCGAGAAAAAATTACCATTTTTGTCTACGAGAGTTGGTATGGCTTCAGGCTTGGAAATAGGCTTGCCTGATGTCACTGTAAAATGAAGCCCAACATGACGAATTAATCCGCTTTTGTAGAGTTGTATTGCGTGGTTTACCGCCGGCTGGTTCATCATGATGGTTGTGGATTTTACCGTTCCTGCGCGAAAACAGTCGGCAATACCTAAATTTACTGACTCTGTAAGACCAAAGTCATCTGCATTCAATATAAGTTTCATACGGCATAACCTGAATGATTAAAATGAATAATACTGGCATTAAGCATGATCACAGCAACTCTTTTCTGTAGTGACAGCTTCGAGCTTCTCTCTTACGCCAAACTAAGTATTTTTATGGTGGGTATTAGATTGATTAATTTATAATGTAATTTTTCGTCTAACAAACTAATATAATCCCAATATAAATTAACTGAGGTAATGCATGGGTGTGCCAGCTAACCAACAGCAACTCCTTTCGCTACTGTATACATTCAGTGTGGCTGCTCGTCATTTGAGCTTTACCGATGCCGCTGAAGAGCTTTTCTTAACGCAAGGAGCGATCAGTCAGCGAATAAAAAAGCTTGAGGGGTTACTTAAATTCAACTTGTTTATCCGAAAAACAAGAAGGCTAGAACTTACACCAGAGGGGAGGAGGGTATTAACTACACTCAATAGTTCGTTCGAATCTATCTTTTCCGTATTATCCGATATCCAAACGGGGGAACTTACTGGCGATTTATACATAGCCACCTCACCTTATTTTGCTTCGGCATGGTTGATCCCTCGCTTACCCTCACTTCGGCGGCAATACCCAAGTTTAAGTATTAAGTTGCAGACGAAGCAGAACCAATCTGATTTTCAGTTTGAACCATACGATGTAGCTATTTTTTATAGCGAAGGGCGTTACCCCAATCACTATAGTGAACGACTTTTTTCTGGCATCAGGACTCCAGTATGCAGCGCCTCTTATGCTCAAGAACTTAACCTTCATAGTGGAATTGAGTCACTTTCTCGGGTGAATTTTATTCATAGGGGGGATACGAGTGCATGGCAGTATTGGCTAGATGAAATGGGGGCCAATATTGACTGTAAGAAAAAATGTGACTTTTACAGTGATAACCGCCTAGCAATGGAGGCAGCAGAGTTATCTCTAGGGGTCTTTCTAGCACGGCTAGAGTTTGCTCTTCCCTTAATTAATGCAGGAAAGCTGGTGGCACCTTTTCCAAGGATTGAATCAGGGAAAGGCTACGACCTGGTATGTCCTAAGGGGATGGAAACAAGAGCAAAATTTCAAGCCTTCTCTCGTTGGATTCACGCTGAGGTGAATAGTAAGAATAATCATATAGGCTAATGGGATGGAGCAGTAGAGCCTTGTTCGCTATAAACTAAAGAAGCCTAGCATCGCTGCTAGGCTTTGAGTTGGGAATAATGAAATCAACGATTTCTTGTATGTAACAAAAAAGCACAAATCGTTGCGGCGACACCGCACAGCGTCAAGACTAATCCCAGCGACTGCATGGCTCCAGCCAGACCTAGTCCTATACTTAGCAACAAGTAATAAGCTAGGCCAAATAATGCGCCAGCGCTCCCCGCAACCTCTTTGTAATCGACTAAAGCTTGGCTCAAGATATTTGGTATTGCGATACCAAATGAGATCACAACGCCCATCATAGGTAACAAGAACCACAGTGATGATTGAGTCAGCCATACCGCTGTTCCACAAATGAGCGCGATACCAACGGCGAGTTTGGTCAGTGCCATGGGTGACCATCCCTTATTGAGAAGGTGCTTATTCATCATGCTACCAATAAATGTCGCCATAGCAAGCACTACACCGGAGTAGCCAAAGTCTTTTGCTGTCATACCAATATCTGAAAACAAAAATGGTGCGAGGCTGTAATACCCAAACAACATTGAGTTGAAAATAGCAACCAGTAAGGCGTTTAGCCAAAGTGTTGAGTCTTTTGACATTCGCTTTATCAAGGGCCACATCTGTACCTTAGAGGTTGTCATAGGCCTAGTTTCAGGTAACCCCCATACTGCTATGAGCAATAGAACCATTGCGAGTAGCATCAAACCACTGAAAACACCGACATAGCCATAGTATTCAGCAAGCAACCCACCGCTCAATAGGCCTATGACAGGGCTAATTGAGAGAGCAACCCCCATGACGGAGAATACTTTTGCTAATTCAGAGCCATCATAGCAATCACGCAGCATCGTCTGAGTAATGACCGAACCCACTGCGGCACCAAATGCAGAAATGACACGCGCCAACAACAATATTTCAAACTTGTTTGTGACTAAAGCGAGTAGTGCACCAAGTCCATACGTCAGTAAACCTGCAAGCATAGCTGGGCGTCTTCCGATTAAGTCACTTAGCCTTCCCCAAAACACCACTCCGATAGCAAATGCTAAAAAGTAGACGGAAAGTGTTTGAGATGCTTTAGCATCGCTAACATTAAACTGATGAGCTATATCAGTAAGAGCTGGACTGTAGATTGTCTCCACGATTTGTGGAAACATCATTAATACCACCGCTAGCCATAGAGGCGGAACTTTAGAAATCATAATAACCTCCATTAATTAAGTGGCGGCCATTGTAAAGTTTCGCTTAAAGCTCTGTTATAATAATTAAGACTAAATACATCAAAAATAGGACATTATGGCAATCATTCATCCGCAGCAAGATTTTAATCCTGATTTAATCGATGCCATGGTTGTAGGTGTGGCCTCAAAGCTCGCAGTGCATGACTCTGGCCCACATACGCATCGATCTCACCAGCTGCTGTTTGCTCAAGCAGGGTGTATGAGTATTGAATTGGATCAGCGGATATGTCTGCTTCCTCCTAGCCGCGCTGTTTGGATTCCTGCTGGGATGGTACACAGAGTGTTAATGACTGGTGTCGTTGAGTACCGTTCACTTTACTTCTCGCTTGACACTGTGTTGCCTGACTTTGATAAGGTCCAGATAATGGAGGTCAATCCTTTACTGAGAGAGCTGATTGAAAGGATGGCTCATTGGCAATGGGATATGCCCGTGGGTGACCAAAAAACGGTACTTGCTCTTTTTTTGGAAGAAATAAAGAGCGCACCACGCGAATATTGGCAGTTAAAAATGCCGAAACATCCGAGGTTACAAACTTGGTTATCAGACCTTAAACAAGATCATTTGTTACCTGAACAACTCAACATATTCTCTAAACAAATTGGAATGAGTACGAAGACGGTCAGCCGTATTTTCAAAGCTGAGACGGGCATGAGTTACCAAGCTTGGCGTCAGCAATGGCGGTTACTTAAAGCAATGAATTTATTAGCCGATCACTTACAAGTTAACCAAGTCGCTGATAAATTAGCCTTTTCAAGCGATAGTGCTTTTATCAGTTTTTTCAAAAAACACACAGGCCATACGCCACTCCATTATCAAAATAATGAGTAAGCGGGCGCGAGAAAGAAAATCATACATGACTGCTCGCCCCGTTTAGAGTGAGCGCTTGCCCAATATGGATTCAAGTTCATCTTTTGGCATTGCTCGATAAAATAACCAACCCTGTGCTTTGGGGCTGTCACAAAGCTGTTTGATATGTGCCAGCTCCGATGGGTGCTCAATGCCCTCAAAAATGAGCGGTTTATTCAATTGGTTTATCATTACAATAATATGTGTAACCAACTCTCGCTTGAGATCATTGGATAGAGATTGTGTAAAAATACGGTCTATTTTTATCTCGCTAAAATCTATTTCCGTCAGCCACACCAAGTTTGCTAACCCTGTCCCAAAATCGTCCAGAGCCACAATAAAACCGAGTCCTTTCGCTTTTTGTGAAAATGCCCTCAGGTAAGGAATATCCAGTTCCACTCTTTCAGTAATCTCAAGTTTAATTTGGCTAGGGTTAATCCCCTTTGAGTCCACTTTATCGATCAGGGAATCAAGGTAGTCCAAGTGAAGTATCTCGTAAGATGAAACATTCAACGCGAGGAAAAACGAGGAGTCCGAACGTAGCAGGGCTTCCATCTCTGATAATGCGGTATCGACGATGAATTCAGACAATTGAGCATAAAGTGATAGCTCCTCAGCCATCTGAATGACAAATTCTGGCGATACATGGCCTAGTCGTTCATCGTGCCATCTAAGTAGCGACTCAACTCCGACAATATGTTCAGATCGGGCATCAACAATAGGTTGGTAGGCTAAATGTAACCGCTTATGCTTGAGAGCTTCTTGAAATCGATGCTCCATGGAGGCACGTCGCTTTTGAACGGAAGCCCACCAATAAGTGAGTAAGGCACTGAGCAAAGCGCATATCAGAACCACGACAATGAGCGCGGGAGCTGATAAATACAAGATACCAGAACGCTTGTTATTTGTGTCTATACAAATAGGCAATGTGTCACTGCATTGTTGAATCTGTTGATATAGGAAAGGTAGCTCAAAGGCTTCTGAGTCGAGGGCTTCATACGAAGCAAGAGTCTGAGACGGGCCTTGGGATAAAATGCGATAAGAAAAATCAGGAGCCAATCGCGAATACTGAGCATAGAAATCCAGTGATGCAAATGCAGCAATGGAGCCTACTCTAAAGGCAACCAAAGGTAAATCTGCCGGAAAAAGGTTGTTAGTATCTGTATAAATTTGCAGCGCTGAAGTCTCTTGGCTTTGTTTATCAATCAAAGGAGGAGGTGAATCTAAGAGACCCCAGTTGGCGGTGCATACGAGTGTGTCTTTATCGATCAAACCAATGTCATAGACAAAATAATGGTAATTCGCGAGAAGTTGAAACTCATCAATGCTAGCAGAAGAGCATTGCTCAAGTGGCTTTTCTTGAGCTTCATCGATAGCCGTCATCACATCCTGCACAACACGTTCAGTATGGGCGAGTAACCTTTCAGTAAATGCTGACTGCTTGGACAGTTGAAATTGCATAATAGAAAAATTAGCCAGTGCAAGCAGCACCAAAAATGTCACCGTCGCAATGCTTAGTATTAAAGTGCGCATCGTGTTTAGTGACATAGTTTACCTCGTTTCTTCGTGTTAATGATTGAGTGTATCGCTTGTAAGCCAATGCTATTTAAGCTGGGCAGCCCCCCAACTATGTTGGGAAGCTTTGAATGTCTCAATAACGGTGACACGAAACTGGTGTCCTGAATACGTCATTGATGCGCATAACTTGAGTCCTGATGATTTTAGGCCTGCAAGCAGTTGATCTCAATATGTAGTCGGAAATGTTTTATCATACGTAAACCGAGATTTTATGTTACTGATTGGGTTGTGGGTAGGTATTAGGCGAGACAAACGCAGGAGAGGTAACGGTTATCTCATGTTTTCCTTCTTTATAGTTGAATTCAATAAACCTAGACGTCCAACCGACGGTATTTGTCACTTTGGGTAGAGTAAAGGTACATTTTTTCTCATCACAGCGGCCTTTTATCGTATTGGCGCTGTACCTAATGTTGGTAGGGAATATGCGAAAATCACGCCCATTGGGGTTGTATGCAGACCAAAGTGTCGCTTGCTTTTCTGGAACAAAATCTGTCGTGATTACGATATGTTTTTTGTCGTATCTCCATGTCACTGAGGGATAAGAGTGATTATCAAGGAACATAGCGTAGTACTCATTAAGAGCCGTGCTGATGATTTTGGAATCAATCGAATGTGATTGATTGGGTAATATTCGAACCATGTTTTCACCTGGCAGTTTATCAATGTATTGAAGCAGAGAGCCTGGAGTAAAAAAGTCATCTGATGAGGCATTGATAATATATTTTGGAATGGAAAGTCGATCTGCGTATTCAGGTAAATTTGAGTAAGCAAGGGGGTCCTCAATACGCATCAATTTAGTGAAGTTTGGCGTATCAATTCTATCGACTACGCCTTGAGATACGTAATCATGAAACGCAATTGGCCAGTCCCCAATGCTGTCATGAATGTGGCGAATGTTATCGTCGGTATTTAAAATATCAGCGGCAATTGGAACCAGCCCGCTGACGCGAGTGTCAACCAGTGACGTTAACCATGCTACCCACCCTCGTTTGCTTGCTCCTGCTAATACGAAGTGTTCAGGTTTCGTAAAGCCTTGATTCCTTGATGCTTCTTGCACAGCGTTCATTGCTTGAACAACCGACTTAACCATGGGTAAGTGTGCAGACCAATAGGCATTGTTTGCTGGATCATCCATATAACGATTCCAGCTATAAGCCACTATGCTATCTTCCTTTCTCGGTATTCCATCGTTAAAAAACAAATACTGGTTCGGCACATCATGTAGATCCACAACTATCGAAGCGTTGTTCAAGGCAATCTCTTGTAAAGCTAAGGACTCTGGCTGAGGGTTCCCGTGAGCGTCTTGAGGAACATTAGTGCCGCCATTGATATACAGTAAAGCCTGATGGTGCTTAATGGTGTGAGGGACATAAATGATAAGAGTATGTTCCCATTCTTTACCAATGTTCTCTATAGGCGTATTTGGCCAGTATTGGCTAATTAGCTTGAAGTAATGGATATCGATAGAATCTTTTGCTTCCGACTTGATTAGCTCAATGCTAGCCATGTTCTGTGATGGCTCTGAAAGAAAGCATTGCAATACATTTTCTGGTTTGTCGTTGAGCGAATGTGGGGCACATATGTCCTGCGCTGCTGCGGGGAGGACGACAATACTGAGTAGTGTACAGATGAAGTGATGAGCACTTAAAGTGCTCAATCTTTGAATCTTGAACATGCATGTATTCCTATAAGTTGCGACACAATGGGTAGTTCACGGCAGAGAGTCGACTAGATAGTAAAAGGAACACTTGCATTATAACTATCAGATAAATCTTATATTTTTCGTCCGAAGGTTTAAGTCTTGGCCTTCTGTCGTACCCCGAATGAAGAGATACGTGAGCAGATTTGACACAGCAGATTGTGCTCAAGAGTGAATTATGATTGTTGGCTTATAGGAATTGACCTAACCTGCCAATTAAACCGTGGCACTCTTCAGCTGTTCGAATGTTGGTAAAACCAAGAATTAGGCTTGGGTGCGTTGGCTTTGAAGAGCACTGTGACAGCGCTTGAGCAAATAACCCGGCTTGCATCATCTGGCGAGAGAGCGCTAGATCATCACACTTAGGGTCATTTAACCTTGCTATCATATGCATTCCCCCCGGTTGGGGCTCAATAGATAGCTTGTGGCCTAGGATTTTGGTGAACAGCTCAGATGTTAATTCTCGCCGTTCGCGATATAGCTTTCTCATCCGTTGAATATGGCGAGGAAAGTGACCTTCTTGCATGAAGGTAAGAATACAGTTTTGTGTAAAAGTTGGGACGTTTCCAGCGAATAACTCTGCATATTGTTCAAATTGAGAGACCTGACTTGGTGGAACTACTATGTATGCCACTCTCAAGCTTGGGAAGAGAACTTTACTGAAAGTACCCGAATAAATCACTCTGTCATGAGTATCTAAACTTTTTAAAGCGGGTAGGGGCTGCCCTGTATGGCGGTACTCTCCGTCATAGTCATCCTCTATAATCCAGCTTTGATTGCTCACCGCCCAGTTTAATAGCATCTGTCGTCTTTGTAGTGAAAGTGATACACAGGTCGGGCTTTGATGCGCTGGTGTGACAATGAGTGCTTTCACTTTACTGTTGACTGGAAGAGCTAGTCCTTCCTCGTCAACAGGAATCGGTTCAGGGTGAAATCCACTGCTTACCAGTACCTGACGAGTTAGCGGGTAACCGGGGTCTTCAATGCCAATATAAGAGTGTGTTTTGAGCAGTACGTTAGTGATCCAGCGAATTGAATTGACATAACCTGATGTAATAAAAACCTGTGCCGGGTGGCACTCAACACCTCGGTATAACTGCAGATATTGGCTTATTGCGCCTCTTAAATCCGGCAGCCCGCAGGTTGGAGGATAGGCAAGGCTGCTTTTGTGTGTGTTCCTCGCACATCGCGCCGAAATTCTTGACCAAGTGTTGATAGGAAAGGCATCTAAAGCGGGAATGCCTAGGTGAAACGGTAAAATATCAGAGTGATCGTTCTCTAAATTGAGCTGAGAAGGTGGAGTTGATGGATTCCCTTTAGCTGGGGTCAATAGTTGATGACTGACGACAGTGCCAGCCTGCCCTTTCGCCTCGAGGTAACCTTCCGCTTTAAGTAATGCATAGCCTTCTTCGATTGTCCCTCGTGAAACTCCCATTTCTTTCGCAAGTGCGCGAGCCGAAGGTACTTTCTCACCCGGTTTTAGTATCTGTTGTAAAATCGCGTCGAGAATACGCCGATACACACGCTTATATGCAAATTGTTTTGGTTTTTTCATTACTATATGGACCATAAAAAAAGATAACTTATGGTTCTTAAACTGAACCATTGCCTCTTATAACATACTAAGTAAAGCAGCAGCAATTACCCTGTTTTTTGGGAGAAATATATGAATATCCTGCTAGTTAACAGTAGTCCTAGAAAGCTTCAAGCATGTACGTATCAATTGGCGCAACTTATTATTCAGCAGATGTCTGAGAAGGTAGACGTTGAAGTGGTTGAAGTCGATACAGCAACCTTGCCTCATCTTGATGCTGATTATGCTAAGGCACTGAGTACGCCTGACCTCATGTACGATGAATCAAGCGGTAGTTTATCATTGTCGAATCAATTAATTGCCCAGCTAAATAAAGCTGATCTCATTATTATTGCATCACCAATGCACAACTTTACTTTACCTTCCAGTCTTAAATGCTGGGTGGACCATGTGGTGAGGGCTGGAAGGACATTTGAGATTACAGACACTGGCAAGCGTGGTTTGCTAATCGATAAACCTATTTATGTTCTTGTGTCTGCGGGCGGAAGGTTTTCTGGGAAAAATGCTTATCAGCCAGATTTCTTTACTCCGTACCTGACAGAAATTATGGCTACAATAGGGTTAAAAGATATTAAGTTCTTCACCATTGAAGGGACTGCTACAAACCGCGAAACCGTACAAGAACAAATTGATTTACTGCAAAAACAATTAAAAGACCATTTAGAAAGGACTGAAATATCAAGAGAGATGTTTGTCGCGACTTGATGGTAGTTGCTGACTAAGACATTGATACTTTCTAGTAGTATCGTCGTATATCTCTGAGTTATGTTTTTTTAAGAGTCGTCTGATTGTTGTAAGTGAGACATATCGATAAATTAGCTCTGCATTCTGGGTCTTCCCTGTAACCCTTAATGTGATTAACTAAGGTTAGTTTGAGCCTCATTCATTGTTTTGTGTGAGGCTTTTTTTATTGTTTCTCTTCAAAGATTATTGATGGTTGGTTGTCATTTATTAACTCGATGCCATGTAGGGTGTGAACCTAAAACACACAACGGCAATGTACTCAGTTTTGATTTTAGAGGAAATATAAGAGTATGAAATCACGTATGAATTATTACACCACAGCTCCGGAAGCGATGAAAATTCTGATTGGACAAGAAGAGTATTTACGTGAGCAATTTAAAACATCTGAAACTCTTACAGTTCATTTATGGGAGTTGATTAAGCTTAGAGTGTCTCAGATGAATCAATGTGCGTACTGTGTGAATTTGCATAGTAAAGATGCGCTTGACCAAGGAGAAAGTGTGGAACGATTGATCGGCCTTAGTGCATGGCGTGAAATGCCTTTTTACGATCATGTCGAATCGATAGCACTTGATATGGCAGAAGTTCTGACCCTAGGGCAATCATTGGAAGACGACAAATACAGCCAAGCAGTGGAAATTTTGGGTGATAAAGCGGTAGTCGATTTAGTTGTAGCGATCAACGCCATTAATAGCTGGAACCGGATAGCGAAAACGTTCAAACCGCAAATAGCAAAGAAATAAACAAGATAGGCTGAATGCAATGAATAGACGCGGATGAATCCGCGTCTTTCACTTTTTGAGCCCGAAATCTACATCTTGGACGGACTAAATAGCAGGGCTGAAAAGTGAAATTTGTGTGAGTACCCTGACGAGCTTATTAATTGATTGAAAGCTCATGGTCGACGGCTATTCACGATAGGTTGTCAGTGAGTTTTCCAAGTCAATAATTGTGCATCGAATAGAAAGCATTTGCATTGCCGCGCCCGGAGAGAGCTTTCTGATAAAGCTAACGGCTTGATGTAGATCCTCGGGTGATATTTTTAAATCGTTTTTGATACGTCCATCATTGGTCATGTCAGTGTCCACGACGCTTGGACACAGACAACAGACCTTGATACGAAATGGTAGGCACTCATCATATAGGGAGCGGCTGTAACTCACTATGGCGGCTTTAGTCGCGGAGTAAATAGCAATTTTAGATACTGGTTCTAAACCTGCAGTAGAACCAAGGTTGTACACCTCACCAAATCCTTGAACCTTCATCTTTTCAACCACCATATTACAGATCAAAATATTAGAGATAATGTTGGTATTTATGAGTTCAGTGAGATCATTTAATGAAACTTGAGTATTCCCTGATTTCAATATTCCAGCACAATTGACCATCACATCAATTTTTTCATAGCGAGATAATAGTGACTTTATGGATTGCTGAATGTCCGATGGATTACGAAAATCAACCGAGACAGTTTCAATCTCACAGTAAGGATACCGTGACAGAATGTCGCTTTTCGCTTTACTTAGATTATCTGGATTGTTCGCGACAAGAATAAGAGAGAAATGTTGCTTTGCGAAGTATTCCGCTATGCTTTTCCCAATGCCTCTACTTCCTCCAGTTATAAGTGCATATTGATGCATCCTTTCTCCAGTCATTACTTGAGTATCTAGGCCAAAGGATACAAGTTCGAGATGTTTTTTTTCTTAGGAATTATCTGACTTTTCAATGAACTTAGGCAATCGAGCGTTCATATTTTCCTTCACATTAAAGTTGGAGTTGATTGAACGGTTCTCTTATGTACCAGAATGGTTGTTGATGAGAAGCGTATGTAGCCAGTAAGAGCAACCTCATGCTTCCCGATTTCCTTAGGTACATCGCCTTGTTATGAAAAGGGATAATGAGATTTTTGTTCTCGCTCATTAATTGAGCGTTTTGATTTTTATAGATCTAATGAATTTACTTGATTAGAACTCTAATGAAAGATTTTCCTCAAATACATCGATATCGAGTTAAGTGTCTAAGCTTGTGAGGGTGTAAATTCATTTCTGTATTTTGCTTTATTTGTTAAATTCACATTAAGATATTGATTTAAATTGTTTTTGTTTTGTGTTTTTGTTTCCATTTACCTGGCGATAACAACGAAAATAACTTCGACTTGGGGGAATAGACTGAAGAAATCATCATCACTATTTCTGTGAAAGCTAAGTGGTATTTGTCGGATAATTAAAAAAATAGTTTGAGTGCTAACTAATTTTCTGGCATTTTATATTTAATTGAACGTTCAATTAAAAAAGGAAAGAGTCATGCCTAAGGTAGGGATGCCAGAAGTCAGAAGGCCTCAGCTCGTTCAAGCCACAATGGCGGTGATTGATAGAGTTGGGTTGCACGCAGCGAGTATTTCGTTGATCAGTAAGGAAGCGGGAGTCTCGACTGGAATCATCAATCACTACTTTGGCGGCAAACAAGGTTTGCTGGAAGAAACAATGCGAGAAGTGCTTCGGCAGCTTTCGCTTACCGTGACGGAGCGCCTTAAGAAACTGCCTACCAGCGCACATCAGCAACGTATTAACGCGATTATTGATGGAAACTTTGTTGGTTATCAGGCTGAGAACAAAGTGGCCAAAACTTGGCTCGCGTTTTGGGCTTACTCAGTACATGAACCTCAGCTCAAGCGCTTACAGCGTGTCAATGAGAAGCGCCTTTTATCGCACCTTCGGATAGAGTTGAAAGCGCTATTTGACAAAGAGCAAGCGGAAATTATCGCGCATGGCATCGCAGCATTGATTGATGGCATCTGGCTGCGAGGCACGATGAACCCTCATGGCATTGATGCTGATAAAGCCCGGTTAATCATCAATGATTACCTGGATAAGCAGCTCACTTTTTATTCACAAAAATAACGAAAAGTCAGAACTATCAAATGGATATGAAATCACTATACATCGATGGTAACGCCTGTAAGGCGACATCGGGTGAACACTTTACTACTTACAACCCCGCGAATGGAGAACCATTGGCTGAAATTGGGCAAGCTAGCCAACAGGATCTGGATCGGGCCATTGAGTCGGCAAAGCGAGGCTTCAGAGTTTGGTCTTCGATGTCACCCATTGAGCGTAGCCGCATACTGCTTAAAGCAGTGGCTATATTACGCGAGCGAAATGATGAATTAGCCGCTCTAGAAGTAGCAGACACTGGCAAACCTATTCAGGAAGCGATTGAAGTCGATATCACAACGGGCGCAGATGTGATCGAATATTACGCAGGTCTTGCTCCTAGCATGCAAGGTGAGCAGCAACCTTTGAGCGAGAGCCAGTTTTTCTATACGCGGCGTGAACCTTTGGGGATTTGTGCCGGCATCGGTGCTTGGAACTATCCCATTCAGATTGCGATGTGGAAATCGGCCCCTGCACTGGCCGCAGGTAACGCTATGATCTTCAAACCTTCAGAAGAAACACCACTGACTGCTTTAAAGTTGGCGGAGATATTCACTGAAGCAGGGCTACCCGATGGTGTATTTAACGTTGTTCAAGGCGATCACCGTGTAGGACAAATGCTTACGGCACACCCTGACATTGCAAAAGTATCATTCACGGGTGAATCAGGTACTGGCAAACTGGTTATGGCGGACAGCGCTAAAACGCTGAAGCAGGTCACCATGGAGTTAGGTGGCAAGTCACCAATGATTATTTTTGACGACGCCAAGTTAGACCATGCGGTATCAGCGGCAATGGTAGCGAACTTCTATACCCAAGGCGAAGTGTGTACACATGGTACACGAGTCTACGTTCATGAAGATATTTATGATGCTTTTGTTAGCCAATTAAAACAAAGAACAGAAAAACTGGTGGTGGGTGATCCAATGGATATGGGCACTCAAATCGGTGCGCTGATCTCCAAAGAGCACCTAGGTAAAGTTTTGAATGCCATCGAAGAAGCAAAGCACAGTGGTGCCACTCTTCTAACTGGCGGTGAACAGTTAACGCATAACGGTCTTGAAAAAGGCAATTTTGTTGTGCCGACTGTTTTTATTGATTGCTCTGATGATATGCCACACGTCCAGAACGAAATCTTTGGGCCAGTGATGTCTGTACTCAAGTTCTCAGATGAACAAAATGTTATCGAACGAGCCAATGATACAACCTACGGCTTAGCTGCTGGCGTGTTTACACAAGACCTTTCTCGTGCCCATCGAGTGATTCACCAACTACAAGCGGGAATTTGCTGGGTAAACACATGGGGTGACTCACCTGCTGAAATGCCTGTGGGCGGCTATAAGCACTCAGGTATTGGTCGCGAAAACGGTCCTGAAACGCTTCGTCACTACACCCAGACAAAGAGTGTCCTAATCGAGCTGGGCGATTACGTCAGCCCTTACGCTTAAGCAGCAACGGAGAAAAAAATGGAGCAAAGCTACGATTATATCATCGTTGGCGCGGGTTCGGCTGGCTGTGTTCTGGCGGATCGGCTTTCTGAAAGTGGTGAACATCAGGTGCTTCTATTAGAAGCCGGTGGCACAGATAAGAGTATTTTTATTCAAATGCCGACCGCACTTTCTTATCCGATGAACACCGAAAAGTATGCTTGGCAATTTGAGACGGTTGCTGAAGATGGCCTAGATGGACGTAAGCTACATTGCCCTCGCGGCAAAGTGCTTGGCGGAAGCTCTTCAATCAATGGCATGGTTTATGTTCGAGGACATGCTTGTGATTTCGATGAGTGGGAAGAGAACGGAGCCAAAGGCTGGAATTATCAATCTTGCTTGCCGTACTTCCGTCGCGCAGAGTCTTGGAAAGGCGGAGAGGATAAATACCGTGGAGGTGAAGGGCCAGTCGGTACCTGTAACGGTAATGACATGACGCTTAACCCATTGTATCAAGCTTTTATTCAAGCTGGCAAAGAAGCGGGTTACCCGGAAACTGCCGATTACAACGGTTATCAGCAGGAAGGTTTTGGCGCGATGCATATGACAGTGGATAAAGGTGTACGAGCATCCACGTCTAACGCCTACTTAAGGCGCGCTCTAAAACGCAAGAATTTGACGCTGCTTAAAGGTGTAGTTGTTCATAAAGTTTTGTTGGAAAACAAAAAAGCCATAGGTATCGAGTTCGAGCGTTCGGGTAAAGTAACGAAAACCTTTGCGAAAAAAGAAGTCATTTCTAGCGCAGGATCCATTGGCTCAGTGCAATTACTTCAATTGTCTGGAATTGGACCAAAGGCCGTACTCGAGCAAGCGGGAGTAGATGTAAAGCACAACCTACCGGGAGTCGGTGAGAACCTGCAAGATCATCTTGAAGTTTACTTCCAATATCATTGCCAGCAACCCATCACTTTGAACAGCAAGCTCGGCTTGGTGAGTAAAGGTATGATTGGGGCGGAGTGGATCCTGACACGCAAAGGTTTAGGGGCGACTAATCACTTCGAATCTTGTGCGTTCATTCGCTCACGCAAAGGGCTTAAATGGCCCAATATTCAATACCACTTTTTGCCTGCAGCAATGCGTTATGACGGGAAAGCTGCATTTGATGGACATGGCTTCCAAGTCCATGTCGGTCCTAATAAACCAGAAAGTCGTGGCCGGGTGGCAATCAAGTCTGCAGACCCGCAAGACAAACCCATGATTGAGTTTAACTACATTTCGACAGAGCAAGATCGACAAGACTGGCGAGATTGTATTCGCCTGACGCGTGAGATCCTCTCTCAACCAGCCATGGATATGTACCGTGGGAGTGAAATTCAACCGGGAGAGAGTGTCACCACTGACGCTGCCATTGATGAATGGGTTAAACAAAATGTGGAGAGCGCATATCACCCATCTTGTAGCTGCAAAATGGGTTCAGACGAAGACCCGATGGCAGTGTTGGATGAATATTGCCGAGTACGCGGTGTTGAAGGGCTGAGGGTGGTGGACTCGTCGATCTTTCCTACCATCCCTAACGGTAACCTGAATGCCCCCACCATCATGGTTGCGGAGCGAGCCGCAGATTTGATTTTAGGGAAGCCTTTGCTCAAAGAGGCTAAGTTACCGGTCTGGATTGCGCCAGATTGGCAAGAAAAACAGAGAACCGAGACACCAAAAAGAGACATATCTTCTGTCTCGTAAAGTCAGTAAATATTACAAGGAAAACATTATGTCTATGATGACAAAAACATTATCAACGGTCGCGCTGAGCGTGATGACAACGACGGCTTATGCTAATCAGTGTGAAACCGTTCGATTTGCAGATGTGGGCTGGACTGATATTACCGCTACAACGGCAGTAACCAGCGAATTACTCAAGGGGCTGGGTTATAAAACGAAAACCGACTTGCTCTCTGTTCCGGTCACCTATTCTTCTATGGCGAACGGTGATATCGATATCTTCCTTGGCAACTGGATGCCAACCATGGAGGGAGATATCGCTAAGTATCGTGAAGCTGGAACGGTTGAAACTGTACGAGCAAACCTTGAGGGCGCAAAATACACGCTAGCTGTACCCAAATATGTTTATGATGCGGGTGTGAAAAGCTTTGCAGACTTAGCAAAAAATGCCGACAAATTCAGAGAGCGTATTTACGGTATCGAGCCAGGCAATGATGGCAACCGTTTGATTCAGTCGATGATAGACAGTGATGCATTTGGCCTAAAAGGTTTCAACTTGGTCGAATCGAGTGAAGCGGGCATGGTCTCTCAAGTTTCCCGAGCGGTCCGTCGCAATCAGTGGATTGTTTATCTTGGTTGGGCGCCGCACCCAATGAACAATAACGTGGATATGGAATACCTTGACGGCGGTGATGACTTCTTTGGACCGAACTACGGCGGCGCCAACGTTTATACCAACGTACGATCTAACTACCTAAATGAGTGCCAAAATGTTGGTCAGCTCCTGAAGAACCTGAAGTTTAGCCTAGAGATGGAAAACGCTTTGATGGAAGAGATTCTGAATCAAAATGTTAAGCCTTCAAAAGCAGCATTGCAGTGGCTGAAAGACAATCCAGAACAAGTGAAAACTTGGCTTGATGGAGTCAAAACGCTTTCAGGTAGTGATGCAGCAGAAGCGGTATCAAGCTACGTTAAATCTAACGCATAACGTTATCTGGCGGGCAATCTTGCCCGCCAAGCAACCTAAGGTTTTATTGTGAATTTTATTACCAACAACAAAATCCCTTTCGGTGAATGGATGGAAACGGGTGTCGACTGGCTAACCATGAATGCAGCGGGCTTTTTTGACTCCATCTCATATTTTCTCGAAACTATTATCCTTTTTGTTGTCGACATCTTTAAATGGATGCCACCAGCACTACCGATTTTACTTACCGCTGCTATCGCTTGGTATTTACATCGTAGCATTCCATTGGTTTTGTTTATTATTGGTGCATTGCTAACCATTCTTAACCTCGGCTACTGGCAAGAAATGCTGGAAACCTTTGTCCTAGTGTTTGCTGCGACAACGATTTCCGTATTAATTGGCGTTCCATTAGGGGTAATGGCAGCGCATCGCGCTTGGCTGTATACCTTACTGCGTCCTATTTTGGATTTGATGCAAACTGTCCCCACTTTCGTTTATTTGATTCCAACCCTGGTTCTGTTTGGTTTGGGGATTGTTCCTGGGTTAATTTCGACCATTATTTTTGCTATCGCAGCTCCGATTCGTCTTACGTATCTTGGGATCATTAAGGTTCCAGAGGAGCTGATTGAAGCGGGTCAGGCATTTGGCGCGAGTAAGATGAAATTACTCTATAAAGTCGAGCTACCAGCGGCGTTGCCAAGCATTATGGCCGGTGTCACTCAGTGCATTATGTTGTCACTTTCAATGGTGGTAATTGCTGCACTAGTCGGCGCTGATGGCCTAGGTAAACCAGTGGTTCGGGCACTAAACACTGTGAATATCTCTCAGGGCTTTGAAGCCGGACTGGCCATTGTGCTGGTTGCGATCATTCTTGACCGCCTTTGTAAATCACCTAATCAGAAGGAAGTGTAATCATGGATGCGATTAAGATTCAGAACCTTGATGTTGTATTTGGTGATCAGCCGCAGAAGGCTTTGTCGCTGCTGGATGAAGGAAAAGTACGTCAGGAAATTATCGATCAAACAGGGCAAGTCGTGGGCGTTGATAACGTCACTATGAGTGTCAAAGAAGGCGAGATTTGCGTGTTAATGGGCTTATCTGGTTCAGGTAAATCAAGCCTACTTAGGGCGGTGAATGGTTTGAACTCTATCAGCCGTGGTTCATTGCAAATCAAGGATGGCGATAATCAGGTCGAGCTCTCTTCTTGTAATGAAGAAACGTTAAGACACCTTCGCACTCATAGAGTATCCATGGTATTTCAAAAGTTTGCTTTAATGCCATGGCTGACTGTGCTCGATAACGTTGCATTTGGCCTTGAAATGCAAGGAATGCCGAAAGCTGAACGAAGAGCAAAAGCACGTGAGCAGCTGGAAATGGTCGAGCTGTCAGACTGGGAGCAAAAATATCCGCATGAGTTATCTGGCGGGATGCAGCAGCGTGTAGGGCTGGCCAGAGCGTTTGCAATGAATACTGATATCCTGTTGATGGATGAGCCCTTTTCGGCGCTTGATCCTCTGATTCGTGCTCAATTGCAGGATGAGTTGATCCAGCTTCAGAAAAAGCTTAATAAAACCATATTGTTCGTCAGTCACGACTTGGATGAAGCACTTAAAATTGGTAATAACATTGCCATCATGGAGTCTGGTAAGCTGATTCAACATGGTAAGCCAGAGCAGATCGTACTCTCACCAGAAAACGATTACGTGAAAGACTTTGTATCGCATACGAATCCGCTTAACGTGTTAAAGGGCCGCTCACTAATGCAACCGGCGAGCGAACTAGAACAAGAAAACGCAAGATGGCAAATTTGCCCAACCCAAAAAGTGTGGGTCGAAGGGCGTGACAATCAGTTGCATCTTGATAGTGGCATCAATCTAAAGCTGGTGGATTGGCGCGATGATTCGATTGAGTTGAATGATATAAATAAAGAGTCCGTCGTGATTGCAAACCCAGACATAAGCATGAGAGAAGCGATTAAACTCAAGCAGAGAAGTGGCCAGCCCATTTTATTGGTTGAAAATGGTGAGCTGATTGGCGTTTTGGATGACAGCGACTTTTACGCTGGTTTGCTGGGAAAGCATACTAAACCTCAAGCTGCTTAAGTAGGCGTTAAAATTTTGTTATGAAGCCGCAGCACTTTATGCTGAGACATAAGTGCTGCTTTTTTTGGATAAGAATCTACGCGATTTAGCTGGTTACCTTACGCCACGCTGAGATCGCGTTAGCGATAAAAGTGGTTAGTACGAATGAAATGGTCAATTTGTTTTGGGACGAAGGCGGTATAAATCATACTGGTATGTGCACTTCTCATCTCTATATGATCGGTCATGCCTTCAATTTTTGTCTCATCAACCGTAACCGTACCATCTGATAGGGTTTGATTTCCCATCATCAAGAGTGCTCTCGCTCCGACAGCTAAAGTGCCAGCAATGCTACCAAGCTTCTGGGGAAAGCACCAAACGTCATCATGCTCCTGTAAGCCAAACTCTGCTGCATTGCCGAGCATCGCACCCATACCAAGATCTTGAATACGGCTAACAATCGAGGCGCCTTTTAAAGGCGAGCCGACAGTCACAACATGCGAGATTTTCTGCTTAGATGGTTGTCTGGATGAGAGATAGTGCTTGATGATCAACCCTCCAAGGCTATGGCCAACTAGTACGTTACTTTGTTGTGGTGACAACGCTTGGTCTATGGCTCGGAACACTTTGTGCTCATCAATGGCAACACTGTTATAGCTAATAGTTTGAGTATCGTAGCCGTAAGAGCGTAACTTTTGGCTGAGTGGTTGCATTGCCAGCCCATGCATGTACAGCCCATGGAGAATGATTATTTTCATCGGACTTCTCACTACAAAATCTTAGCCTTATTCTGCCAATGCTGGGGTGGTTTAACCAGCAGTGGAAGCAAGATTTGATAATCCGTCGGCAGTATTTGTATTGCTCAACTGAACAAAAGCAATTGGCGGGGACAAGAAACCAGAGCAAGACAGTTGTTGTTCAATAGGTAGAAGCAAAAAACGGATGACACCCTAGCTACTTATACATAGATTTTGCTGCGTGAATATAGAACCGCATCACCCGAAACAATCACCTTGTCCTCTTCCACGTGACAATATAGAGTTCCACCACGTTTAGACGCTTGATAGGCTTTGAGGTTGGACTTACCTAGTTGTTTCGACCAATAAGGAGCCAGTCCGGCATGAATGGAACCCGTGACGGGATCTTCACAATCACCAACATCGGGCCAAAAGTAACGAGAGACAAAATCATATTGTTGGCTTTTGGCTGAAACCACTAAGTCATAAGGTGCTAGTCTTTCTAAATATTCACGACGAACCTGAACCTCAATGATATCTTGCTCATTCTCATAGAAAGCGAAATAGGCCTGTGGGCTTTTCAGTACATGGCTTGGTTGAATGGAAAGTGCTTCCATTACTTCCGGCGGTACTTCAGATTCAATTGGCTTCCGATTTGGGAATGTCATTAATATTCGCCCAGACAGGTCTTTTTCAACTTCTAATGAGCCTACATGTCTTGTTTCAAACTCGATCTTTCCATTCAGAGCGAAAAATTGGTAAAGCACATACGAGGTGGCAAGTGTCGCGTGGCCACAAAAGTCGACCTCTGCAACGGGAGAAAACCAGCGAATCTCATATCGGTTAGCGCCTGTGGGTTTAACAAAAGCGGTTTCAGAAAGATTATTTTCTGTTGCAATGTTTTGCATTATTTCATCGCTGAGCTAATCAGCTAAAGGAACTACTGCCGCGGAATTCCCTTTAAAGCGTTGAGTTGTAAATGCATCGCAGGTGAACATATCCAGTTCCATACTTCTCTCCAATTCTTGTTATGTATTAACTGTTGAGAATATATTCTCATAGGTAATTATTTGTAATGCTTTACACACCGTGAGTGGGAGGTCTTCGCAAAGGATAATACTTTTGTTACATGCTGTTAATAAGAACTGGGATGAGCGTAAGAATCAGGGAAGGGGAAAATTAGGCAGCACAGCATGCTGAATGTACTGCCCAAGTTGTTATTTGAAGCTAACTAGAGATTCCCTAGTCAGTTCTTGAATGTTTTTCGCGCCAGTAAGTGTCATGGCAACGCGCATTTCTTTTTCGTACAGGTCGAGAAGGTTTTCTACGCCTGCCTGCCCCTGTGCTGCAAGTGCATAGATGTAAGAACGGCCTAGCATGGCACAATCTGCACCCAAGGCGAGCATTCGGACTACATCAAGACCAGTGCGAATACCAGAATCAACAAAGATCTTCAGATCACCTTTTACGGCATCAGCAATACTTGGTAATGCTTTAGCAGATGACATAACTCCATCTAACTGGCGACCGCCGTGGTTGGAAACGACAATGCCATCAGCGCCAAATTTAACGGCATCTTTTGCGTCCTGCTCATCTAGAATTCCTTTGATGACCATGGGGCCATCCCAGAAGTCACGAATCCACTCTAGGTCTTTCCACGAGATGGAAGGATCAAAGTTTTCACCTAACCAGCCAATGTAGTCTTCGAGCTTCGTTGGCTCACCGCGGTAAGTTGAAATGTTGCCTAGATCGTGTGGTTTACCAAACAGACCGACATCAAATGCCCATGAAGGATGACGCATCGCTTGAAAGACTCGACGCATTGCGGCATTTGGTCCGCTCATACCAGAATGCATGTCACGATAGCGAGCCCCGGGGACTGGCATATCAACCGTAAAGACGAGCGTTGTGACTCCGGCTGCTTTCGCGCGTTCAAGTACGTTTTTCATGAATCCACGGTCTTTCAAAACGTAGAGCTGAAACCACATGGGTCTTGCGAGCTCTGGTGTGACTTCTTCAATAGGGCAGACGGACACTGTCGACATCGTAAATGGGATGCCTTTGTTTTCCGCAGCAATAGCGGCCTGTACTTCACCGCGTCTCGCGTACATGCCAGTTAGACCAACTGGAGACAGAGCAATAGGTAGAGCGAATTTTTCACCAAAGATTTCGGTTTCCAGATTCAGATCAGACATGTTTTTGAGAACACGTTGTTTTAGGGCAATATCCGCGAGATCTTCGGTATTGCGCCTTAACGTGTGCTCTCCATAAGAGCCACCATCAATATAGTGGAATAAGAACGGCGGAAGTTTAGATTTAGCCGCTTTGCGGTAGTCTGTTGAAGCTGAGATGATCATAAATTCAGTCCTACATTTACATATTGGGGGCCTAGATAAGGCAAGAACGACATCTTTATTAGATTAAAAAGGCGTTAATACCCGCATTTATTAGGCACGAGTGCCCAGTCTTGTCAGGGGCAGGTATTAACGCGAAAAGGTTTACTTCATTAGCGCATCGGTAATTTGGATACCATAAATGGCTACCAAGCCAATAACACCAGTCACTACAAGATAGTAGAACGTTGGGATAACGGTCTTGCGCAGCGTCGCACCTTCACGACCCAGAAGACCGACGGTTGCTGAAGCCGCTACAACGTTATGAATCGCAATCATGTTACCTGCTGCCGCACCGACTGCTTGAAGAGCGACGACGACTGCACTTGAAATAGACAACGTCTGAGCAACTTCAAACTGGAACTGGCTAAACATCATGTTAGAGACGGTGTTTGAGCCTGCGATGAATGCACCCAAAGCGCCAACTGTGGCACTGAGTGCTGGGAAGGCTTCACCCACCAAACCCGCAGCGAAGTTTGCGGTAGTCACAGGCATACTTGCTAAATCAGCTCCGTTGATTCCAGAGTTGATAAAGATACGTACCATTGGGATGGTAAACACAAGTACGAAGCCCGCACCAATCAGTGTTTTACTCGATTCACCAAACGCTTTCGTCAATGGGGTAGTACTGCGTGCTTGAAGAAGTACTGCAATCAAAGCGACAAACACTAAGATGCCACCAGGCAGATATAAAGGTTGGATAGCAGTACTGATACCAGCTTCACCAAGAATGTTGCCAAACGACAAACTCACGCTACGCAGCAAGGCTTTAAACTCAGCGCTGACGCGACTTGCTACTAGGACGACAGCTAGAAGCACGTATGGCAGCCAAGCCATAACCATGCTCATTGGCTTGTCTTTGGAATCCGCCAGATCAATCTTAAGAGAGCCTAGCCATCCTGCAGGCCATTTCTTCTCGTCTTCAAAATCCCACGTTGATTTAGGAACAAGGAAGCCACGCTTAGCAGCTGAAACCACGATCGCTAAGCCAACCAGACCACCGATAAGTGATGGGAATTCTGCGCCCAAGAACACACCTGTTAACGCGTACGGAATAGTAAAAGCAAGGCCTGCAAAAATGGCAAATGGAACAATGTCTAGGCCTTCTGTCCAGCTTCTGTTCTTGCCAAAGAAGCGTGTTAGCATCATCGCCATCAGCACAGGAATGAGAGTACCCACAGAAGCGTGGATCAGCGCAACGCTGGACGTTATCTGCTGAAGGTATGCGTCCCAGTTTGAACCGTTAGCCACAAGCGCTTCAGTAATGTTATGTGTATCTAGGCCTTTGTTCACGCCGACAATGATCGGGGTTCCTACGGCACCGAAAGACACGGGTGTAGACTGAATCATCATGCCCATTAAAACGGCGGCAAGAGCAGGGAAACCAATCGCGACCAGAAGCGGAGCAGCAATGGCAGCTGGGGTACCAAAACCAGAGGCGCCTTCAATGAATGAGCCAAAACACCAAGCAATGATGATCGCCTGAACTCGACGGTCTGGCGAGATATTGGTAAATCCATTGCGGATGGTTGATATCGCACCAGTATGCTTCAGCGTGTTGAGCAGGAAAATGGCGCCGAAAACAATCCATAGAACAGAGACAGTGATGCCTAATCCTTGGAAAATAGAGGCAAGAACTCGGGTAGTAGACATATCCCAGAAGAATAGGGCAATCACAACCGTCAATCCGAAAGCGACAGGCATTGCGCGTTTAGCTGGCCAGTTGAGACCGACTAATAATATAGCCGCAACAACTATCGGCGAAAAGGCCACTAAGGCCAGTAAAGTTTCACTCATTGGTACATCCTCGTACAGGCTTTTACTTTTACAAATCAGGATTCTCCAGAATCTCTTAGATTTTATAATTGTGATATTTGTGTTAACTCGAGGTGAATTTACCCCTTTCTTTTTTATTGATATAGGGAAATAATGAAAATAATTAATTCCAAAAATGACATAATGGTATGCGTGCGGACGATATAATCTTGTTTTCTCAGGTCGTAGAACTGGGTAGTTTTAGTAAGGTGGCAGAGATAAATAACCTTACAAATTCGGTAGTTAGTAAAAGAATCGCTCGATTAGAAGAAGAAATTGGCGTTCAACTATTATATCGAACTACGCGTAAATTGACGTTAACTGAGGCTGGTAAGGCGCTGACCCACGGCGCGAAAAATGTGAAGCAAGCCGCTCAGGAAGCGATGGACGCGGTATCTGGGTTTGGTGAGAATATCAGCGGCCACATCAAAATGTCGGTTCCTTCAATCTCTGGTGACCTAATTTTGGCTGATGCAGTGGCGGAGTTTTGCAACTTACATCCAGGCTTAACGGTTGATATGTCCCTCGATAATCGCTTTGTCGACTTAGTAGAGGGCGGTTATGACTTAGTGATTCGCACGGGGTATCTTGAAGATTCCAGCCTGATTGCTCGTCATATTCTTGATTCTCAATGGGTGGTTTGTGCGTCACCTTCTTACATCGCACGCAACGGAAAACCGATCAAACCTGAAGATCTGGTTACTCATAACTGCCTGCAATACGCCTATCAAACCACAGGTGCCTCAGAGTGGGAGTTTAAGTCAAAATCGGGGAACTATATTGTGAAGGTATCTGGGTCTTTCTCGACCGACAACGCGACAGCATTAAGGAAAGCAGCGTTGGGAGGGCACGGGATTGCGTATGTACCGCGATGCTTGGTTTATCACGATATTCGCAATGGTCAGCTGGTGGATCTGTTTCCCGAGTTGGTCGGCAAGCGGTTAGGGATTTACGCGGTGTACCCGTTTACTCGTCAGCCACCCAATAAGGTTAAGCTGCTAATTGAGCACATTCGGGCGCGCTATCTGGCTATTTCACACTATTTCTAAATAAAAAAGCCGATGCATCCTTGCATCGGCTTGTGTTGGCGGCCAAACCAATGTATTTCTATTTACTATGCTGCGACGATCTCTTCGTCTAAATCGAAAGACGCATCGATAAGCATCTTAGTGTAGTCGTTCTTCGGAGAGTGGAAGATTTCATCGGCCGTACCTTCTTCCATCACTTCGCCTTTCTGCATCACTAATACGCGATCAGAAAGTGCTTTCACTACGCTCAAGTCATGACTGATGAACAGGAAGCCAATGTTGTGCTTTTTCTGAATATCTTTAAGCAAGTCGATAACGGTCAACTGTACAGAGCGGTCGAGTGCAGAAGTCGGCTCATCCAGCAGAATAAAAGAAGGTTCTAGGATCAAAGCCCGTGCAATTGCGATACGTTGACGTTGACCACCAGAGAACTCATGTGGGTAACGGTTGATTGAATGAGGATCAAGTCTTACCTCTTCTAGCGCCTTACGAGCACGCTGCATACGCTCAGAGCGGCCCATCTGAGGCTGATGTACTGTTAGACCTTCGGTAATGATATCACCGACAGTCATACGTGGGGATAGAGAACCATAAGGATCTTGAAAAACCATCTGAATGTCTTTTTTAAGCCCAAAGCGCTCTTTCTCACTCAGTGCCTTCACATCCTGACCTTTAAATTCAATGCCTCCCGTACAGGGCAGTAGCCCGATAAGTGCACGTCCTAGTGTCGATTTTCCTGAGCCAGACTCGCCGACAATACCTAAGGTCTCACCTTGCTTAAGCTCAAGAGAAATACCTTTAACCGCTTCAAAGTACTGGTTTTTCCTTTGAATGAAATGGGACTTTATCAGGAATTTAACGCGAATATCTTCTGCTTTTAGCAGAGGTGCAGCACTCTCTTCTATAGGCTCTTTACTTCCCTTAGGTATCGAGTTGATGAGCATTCTTGTGTAATCATGCTGAGGATCGTTAAACAGTGCCTGACATTGCCCCTCTTCAACCACATCTCCTTTACACATGACGATGACACGATCCGCTAGGTGCTTTACAACACCAAGATCGTGAGTAATAAAGAGAATCGCCATGCCCATTTTTTCTTGGATCTCTTTAATTAGGTTAAGAACTTCTGCCTGTACAGTAACGTCGAGTGCAGTGGTTGGCTCGTCAGCAATAAGAATGTCTGGTTCGTTGATCAATGCCATCGCAATCATGATGCGCTGTAGCTGACCGCCTGAGAACTCATGAGGATACTTTGTGTAAGCTTGCTCTGGGTTTGGGAGGTGAACAAGGTTAAACAACTCTAATACTTTCTGTTTTGCTTGAGAACGAGAAACAGGGCGGTGGCACATGATGGCTTCCGCCACCTGAATACCTACGCGCATAAATGGATTAAGTGAAGTCATGGGCTCTTGGAAAATCATTCCAATGCGGTCACCACGAATAGACTGCATTCCCTTCTCCGCTTTATCAACGAGTTGTTCACCTTCGAAAATGATGCTTGATTGAGCGTGAACAATGGCATTATTTGGTAGTAATTGCATCAAAGCGTTGGTTGAAACGGATTTTCCGCTTCCCGATTCACCTACGATGGCGAGCGTTTCTCCTGGAAACAGCTCAAAATTAACATCCTTTACCGCGTCAACAATTCCGTCATTAGTAGTAAAGCTGACAGAGAGGTTTTTTACCTCAAGAATTGGCTTCTGTGACATTTGCATTCCTTGTATTAATTTATTGAGTGAGAGCTTTCCATTGCACTGCCATAGCTCTTTAATGTCGCAAAGTGGTGGTGGGCTTTCTGAACTTGCTCAAACTCCAACATCCACTGTGCATTACGCTGAGCACTACAAAATGCGCCCATATGGCGTAAAAGATCCTCACAGTTTTTATCTAGAATTTGGTGGGTGGCTTGAACCAATTCAGTAGGCTCAATCGACAGAAACTGAAGCAAAGCATAACTTTGGTTGAGCAAATCGAAGGCATTATGATACTGCCCCATTTTATTTAGGATCTCAGATTGAGAGATGGCTGCATCACGTAAGCCGGTCAACAAACAACTGAATTGGCATGGTTTGATTTGGTCATCACTGAGCGCACTTTGAATGTGCGTAGGTAAATGATGCAGAACCTGATCGTACAAGTAGTGTGCTTCTGGCCAATGACCTTGTTCTAATAACTGCTCAGCTTTGAGGTAATGTGTCCAGCACTGTTGTAGATCCATGTTCAAATACTCCACCAAAATCGTAACAATGCACATTTAAATGCAATTTATTATCTATTGCAAATGGTTATCATTTAAAAGGTGTTTGACGTCATAATTGATGGATATTTAATCAGTTGAACTCTAATAGTACCTAAGTCACTAAAATATATAAAAAACTGGCCTACACTAGGTCGTTATAGAGTGGATGAAAAATAACAATAAGGAAAGAAAGATGGCAATTCAACGGCTTGAATCGAGCCAGCTGTACCATGCTGCGGAGCTGGAAATGCTACCGAGTAAGTCTACAAAAGAGCTGGCACCCATTGACGAAATCGTCGGTCAAGAACGCGCCCAGAAGGCGGTAGAATTCGCAATGTCCATTAAGGAAAAGGGCTACAACATCTACGCCATTGGCCAGAACGGCCTTGGTAAGCGAACTATGATTTTACGTTACCTTAATCGCCACCAGCATGACGCAAAAGCACTCTATGATTGGTGTTATGTGGCAAATTTTGATGATATTAGAACGCCAAAAGTACTTGCACTGCCTTGTGGTATTGGTAGCCAGTTAAAGCAAGACATTGAAAAGTTAATGTCAAAACTGGTGAATGCTATCCCATTAGCGTTTGATAATGAGCTGTATTACAGCCGTGCTGACAAACTCAAAAATCAGTTGGCCCAAAAGCAGGAAGCTGAACTGGCCGTGATCACCAAAGAAGCGAAAGCGAAAGGCATTAGTCTGACCATCACTAACCAAGGTGATTATCAGTTTGTGGCCATGAATGGCGAAGAGATGCACACCGAAGAGTCTTTTGAAGAGCTGACAAAGAAAGAGCAAGAGTATTTTGGCTCAACCATTGACGAGCTTGAAATCAAGCTAAGAGATATGGTTCGTCAGTTGACCGAGTGGGAAGAAGCATACAGTGAGAAAATCAAGAAGTTGAATGATGAGGTGACTTTAGAAGTCATCACACACTTTATCAAGCAATTGAAAAAGGATTATTCTGGTTACGCGGAAATTAAAGCGTATTTGACGGAACTCCAGAAAGACATTGTTGAAAACGCAGATATTTTTCTTGAACAAAGTGGAGAGCAAGGTGAAGTTGCCACGGCATCATTGGATAAGAAACTCCCTCGTCGCTACAAGGTTAATGTCCTTGTAAGCCGTAAAGGTGACGAATTCCCAATCGTTGTTGAAGAGAATCCCAACTACCACAGCTTGTTTGGTTACATTGAAACGGCAACGTTTAAAGGAACTGTATTTACAGATTTCTCTTTAATACGCCCTGGTAGCCTGCACAAAGCGAATGGCGGCGTGTTACTTATGGATGCTCAAAAGGTATTAGAGCAACCCTATGTCTGGGATGGGATCAAGCGAGCATTGAGAGCACGCAAGCTGAGCTTTACCTCGCTAGAAAAAGAAGTGACACTCACTGGCGCGGTTTCCTTGGATCCGGAGCCGATTCCATTGGACGTGAAAATTATCTTATTTGGTGACTATCGTACATACCAATTACTTCAACATTATGACCCAGAATTCAGCGAGCTATTCCGTGTGACGGCAGATTTCGAAGACGAAATGAGTCGTAGCCCAGAGTCTGAGCTTCATTATGCTCGCTTTATCTCCAGTGTCGTGAATGATAACAACATGCTGCACTGTGATAAAAAAGCCATAGCTCGAATTATAGAGCACAGCTCTCGGTTATCCGGTGATCAAACTAAATTGTCACTGCACTCTGCTAACATCGCGAATCTTATTCGTGAATCCAACTACGTAGCGCGTCAGGCTAACTCAAACATGATTCGCGCAAGCCATGTTGAAGAGGCTCTGGCTAACCAAGAACTGAGAGTTAGCCGACTCAAAGATAGTGTGATGGAAGGCTTCATTAATGGTACCACTTTACTTCAGACTGCAGGCCAAGCTGTAGGGCAAGTTAACGCGCTTTCAGTGTTAAGTACCAGTGAGTATATGTTTGGCGCACCAAACCGGATTACCGCGACCACTTGCTATGGTGATGGTGAAGTCATTGATATTGAGCGAAGTGTAGATTTAGGTGGTAGCATTCACTCCAAAGGTGTCATGATCCTGACCGCCTATCTTTCATCGGTATTCGGTAAAACCGCAAAAGTCCCTCTCAAGACGACCATTACTTTTGAACAATCATACGGTGGAGTGGATGGCGACAGTGCCAGCATGGCAGAGTTCTGCGCTGTGGTATCGGCATTTTCTAAGCAGGCAAATCGACAAGACATCGCCATTACTGGCTCGATGAACCAGTTTGGGGAAGCTCAGCCTATCGGTGGGGTTAATGAGAAAATTGAAGGCTTCTTTGACGTGTGTAGCATTAAAGGACGAAGTGAGACACAAGGCGTCATCATACCGAGAGCCAACATGCACAATCTGATGTTACGTTCAGATGTTGTTAAGGCGGTAGAGCGAGGGGAGTTTCAGATCTGGGCTATTGATCATGTTACAGAAGCGATAGAACTGTTCATGGGCAAGCCTGCAGGCGAAGCCAGTGATGAGGGAAGTTACCCGATAGATACGGTTTTTGGCATAGCACAAGCCAAACTGAATGCATTAAGGAAATAAAAAAGAAAGGGCTTTCATATGAAAGCCCTTTTTAATCGTTACAACTCTAGCAGCTCATTACCTGAGCGCTTTGCTTCACTGAATGCAGCAATATTACCCAGCGTTGTATCTGCAATGTTGCCTAACGCTTCGTCCGTCAGAAACGCCTGATGACCAGTAAACAGTACATTGTGACACGCCGATAAACGGCGGAAAACGTCATCGACAATCACATCGTTGGATTTATCACGGAAAAACAGTTCTTTCTCGTTTTCGTATACATCCAGGCCCAAAGCACCGATTCGACCTGTTTTAAGAGATTCAATAGCCGCGGCAGCATCAAGTAATCCGCCACGGCTGGTATTGATGATCATGACGCCATCTTTCATTTGCTCAAAAGCTTTTTCATCAAGCAGATGATAGTTTTCTTCTGACATTGGACAATGGAGTGTGATGATGTCACTTTTCTGGAAAAGCGCTTCTTTTGAGCAGTAGCTTGCCCCAAGTTCAATGGCGAGTGGGTTTTCAAACGGGTCCAAGCAGAGGATATTCATACCGAGTCCCTTCAGGATGCGCATCGTAGCAATCCCTATTTTACCGGTACCAATTACACCGACAGTTTTACCGTGAAAGTTAAAGCCAACTAAGCCGTCTAAGGAGAAGTTGGCATCACGGGTACGTTGATAAGCCTTATGGAAACGGCGATTCAGGCTCATCATTAGGCCAACCGTATGTTCGGCTACCGATTCTGGAGAATAGGCTGGAACACGAACCACTTGGATGCCAAGACGTTTTGCAGTGTTGAGATCAACGCGATCAAAACCAGCGCAGCGCATCGCAATTAACTTTACGCCTTGTTCTGCAAGTGCTTCGAGCACTGGGGTGGATAAATCATCGTTTACGAAAGCGCAGACTACTGCACAACCGTGCGCCATTTTGGCGGTCTTCTTAGTTAGCTGAAATTCATGGAAGTGGAGAGCAAATCCATATTGTTTATTAACTTTAGTGAAAGATGCTTCGTCGTAAGACTTAGCACTAAATACAGCGACATCTAACATGATGGGCCTCTCTCAAAATATTACGGGAGGAAATAAAACTGACTCTATTGAACCGTGATTTAAGAAAAAATTAAACCACAAATATTTTATGGCAAATGAAACACTTATATTCGTCAGGTGCTTGTAGTGACTTTTTTGTTATTAATAAAAATGTTTGCAATGTTTGGCCTATTTTCATCTCAAGGTCACTTTTTTACTGCTAAAGTGGTATTTATAAATTAAATGACTCTTAGCTTATCAATCATCGTGTTAAACGAGGGTTAGGCTAGGAGTTGATGAGATTTTGTTCTCCGGCTAGGAAATATGGATATGATTAAACAAAGGCTTTCTGAAGTGTCCATAGCAGCACGAGCGTGGTCTATATTAGGCTTGTTTGCTATTGGTTTATTTGCGAATACTCTCCTCAACATTGCCCAGTCTCGGGAGCACATGCGTGAAAATTATGAACGTGGTGTCTCAACTTTGGTGGAATCAGCTTCCGGTGTCGTCAAACATTATTATCAACTTTATCAGGCGGGTCAGCTTTCGGAAAGTGAAGCTCAGGGTCGAGCTCTGCAAACTATCTCTTCAATGCGCTTTGATGGTGACAATTATATTTTCGTCGGTGACTCTAATGGAGTGCAACTTGCCAGCGGAGTACTCTCTTTGCTGGGTAAAAATATTCTTGGCTTAAAAGACAGTGAAGGTAAGTTTTTCGTTCAGGATCTTTATCAGGTTGCTCAAAATGGTGGCGGGTTTGTTGACTACAGCTGGAAAAATCCAGACAGTGAAAAAACGGACCCGAAAACCAGTTACGCTCTGATGTTTCAACCATGGGGGTGGATGATCGGTTCTGGTATGAATATGGTTGCTTTGCAGGAAGATATGCATCGTTCTGAGGTCGCATCGGCAGGCTACGCCATCGGCATCCTCTCGATTCTTTCTATCGCAATTGGCTTTTTCATCAAAACCATCACATCTCCAATCAAACGCACGGTTCGGGCGATGAAAACTCTTTCTAAAGGGGAGGGCGATCTGACTCAGCGACTTCCTGAAGAGGGTAGTAAGGAATTGGTGCTTCTGGCTCGTTACTTCAACCAGTTTGTCGCGTCTGTACAAGGGATTATGCTCAGTATTAGCGACTCGGGTAGCCAGGTTTCTAGTGCTGCCAATCAGCTCGCTAATTCCGTTCACCATATTGACGACAGCCTGAATCAACAACAAACCGATGTCGACATGTTAGCAACGGCTATGACCGAAATGTTAGCAACCGTAGAGGAGGTTGCGGCTCGCACAGTAGAAGCGAACGATGCCAGTCGCTTAGCCGCGCAAGAAGCCAATCATAGCCACACAATCATTGATAAAAATGTCCAAGAAGCTAACGAACTTGCCGAGCAGATACAGTCTGCCAGCCAAGTTGTCCAAAAACTGGCCTCAGATGCTCGCAATGTTGATACGGTTCTTGAAGTGATTCGAGGCGTGGCTGAGCAGACCAATCTACTGGCGCTGAATGCTGCCATTGAAGCGGCGAGGGCGGGTGAACAAGGACGTGGATTTGCTGTGGTGGCGGATGAAGTAAGAAGTTTATCTTTACGTACACATGAGTCGACCTTGGAGATTCAAAACATTGTTGAGAAACTGCAGGTGGGCGCGGAGAATGTGGTTAAAGTGATGGACCAAGGTACAGCGAAAGCTACCAATGCTTCTGAGCTTTCAAGTCAAGCAGGTGAAGCGCTAAATAAGATCAATAAAGAAGTTCATACCATAGAAGAGATGAATCAACATATTGCTACGGCCGCAGAAGAGCAGACAGTAACGGTCAATGACATAAATCGCAATGTTGTGAGTCTGAGTGATATGGCCTCGACCGTTTCGAGTGAGTCTGCGCAAATGGCCAGTTCTAGTAAAGAGCTCGGGCGTGTGTCAGACGGCTTAATGGCAATGATCAATCGGTTTAAACTCGCCTAGCTTGAGGCATCAGGGTGATGTGGTAGAATCGCGGCAAATTTTTCAATGCAAAGACTTCATGCGACACCTTAAAACAGCCATTCACCCTGATATTGATCATCTTGATGATAAAACCGTTTTCCAGCGTAAAGCTGCAAGAGCGATTGTCGTCGATGGTGAAGATATCCTCCTGTTATACACTGAGCGCTATCATGACTACACCATCCCTGGTGGTGGTATTGATGATGGTGAAGACATTATCGCAGGTCTGGTGCGTGAACTTCAGGAAGAGACAGGCGCGCAAAACATTCATAACATAAAGCCATATGGTATCTATGAAGAGTTTCGTCCTTGGTACAAAGACGACGCTGATGTAATGCACATGCACTCTTATTGCTACACCTGTAAAGTCGATCGTGAGTTAGGTCAAACCGCGTACGAAGACTACGAGATAAAGAATGGTATGAAAGCGGTTTGGTTGAACATTCATCAAGCGATCGCCCACAATGAAAAAACGATCGCTGAAAGCCCGAAAAAAGGCATGAGCATTGAACGTGAGACATTCTTGTTACACATGATCGCCAAGGAAATACTCTAAAAGATCACTAAACCCAAAACCTGCTTGATTCAGCAGGTTTTCATTTCTCTCTATCGAATAACTTTCCCTCTGTTATTAGCATATCCTTCGTGAACTCTGCGATAGGTTTCAACTGAACGCCTATACTTATTCAAGTAATTGAATTATTAATATTAATTAATAGTATAGTGTGAAAAGAATTGCGAATTCAGCCGAGGGAACAGGGAATGACAAGAATGCGCCACGCCCTATTAGGGGCAATGATTGCGAGTTTAAGCTCAATCGGATATGCAAAAGTAATTGAGACAACCAGTTTGGTTGGGTTTGGCGAAGCTAAGTATCTACAAGACTTCACTCATTTTGATTATGTGAATCCAGAAGCGCCAAAATACGGCAAAATCACTTATGGTCAAGTCGGCACATACGATAATTTCAACCGTTTTGCTTCAAGAGGTGTTGCTGCTGCAGCGACAGCAGAGCTTTATGACACCTTGATGTTTAAACCTAGTGATGAAATCGATACTTACTACCCACTGATCGCTGAGCGAGTCAGGTATTCGGACGACTACACTTGGCTTGAATTGGATATCAATCCTAAGGCGCGATTCCACGATGGTGAGCCGATCACCGCGCATGATGTCGCATTTACATTTGATAAATTTATGACAGAAGGCGTGCCGCAGTATCGGGTGTATTACAAAGATATTAAATCTGTTACCGCCAAAAACGATATGACGGTTCGTATAGAAATGGCCACGCCGAATCGCGAAAAAATGTTCAGTTTTGCCCAATCAACCCGTGTGTTACCAGAACATTTTTGGAAGAATAAAACCTTCTCCGAGCCTTTATCAACCCCACCAGTCGGCAGTTCTGCGTATAAAATCATCGATTACAAGTCTGGTCAGAGTGTGACTTATTCGTTAGTGGATGACTATTGGGCGAAAGATCTCCCAGTGAATGTTGGGAGAAATAACTTTAAGCAAGTTCAATACGACTACTATCGGGATGATACGGTTATGCTGGAAGCTTTTAAAGCCGGAGAGTTTGACTTCCGCTTAGAAAGTTCAGCGAAGTTTTGGGCCAACTCTTATACCGGTGTGAATTTCGATAAGGGCTACATCATTAAAGAGGAAATTCCTCATCAGAAGCCTGAAAATACGCAAGCATTTGTGTTCAACATTCAAAGTGAAGTCTTCAAAGATGCTCGAGTTCGCGAGGCATTGACTTATGCGATGGATTTCGAATGGATGAACAAGAACATGTTCTATGGCCAATATACCCGTACACGTAGTTACTTCCAGAATACTGATTATGAAGCGAAAGGTCTGCCAAGTGCAGAGGAGTTAACCGTTCTAGAGCCTTTTAAAGATCAAATTCCACCGCGAGTGTTTACCGAAGAGTATCAACCACCAGTCACGGATGGCTCAGGACGGATTCGTTCGCAAATGAGAACTGCGTTCAAACTGTTAAAAGATGCGGGTTGGGAGTTAAAGAATAAGGTCTTAACCAATACTAAAACAGGTCAGCCTTTTTCCTTTGAACTATTGATCTATAGCCCTACCGCTGAACGTATTGCGATCCCGGTACAGAAAAATATGAAGCGTCTGGGTATTGATATGAAAATACGTTCTGTTGATACCACTCAATATATCAAACGACTGCGTGACCGTGACTTTGATATGGTCTCTTCGTCGTATTCTGCAAACCCTTATCCGAGTCCGAACCTGATGATTGTCTGGAACTCTAACTACATAGATTCGACTTACAACACGGCAGGTGTTATTGACCCAGTGGTCGATAGTTTGACGATGCAGATATCGAAAAAGCAGCAAGACCCGGATGCATTACTTGCGTTAGGACGTGCACTGGATCGTGTGTTGCAGTGGAATTTTTATATTATTCCTCAATGGCACGTAAGTGAATATCGTGTGGCGATGTGGGATAAGTTTGAGCGGCCGACCACAATGCCAAAATACGATTTAGGCGTCGATACTTGGTGGATCTCCAAAGAGAAAGCCGAAAAACTTCCTGAAAAACGACGCTAGTGAGGGATAGATGGCTGCCTATATATTTCGTCGCTTACTTTTGGTGATCCCCACACTGTGGGCGATCATCACCATCAATTTCTTTATCATCCAAATTGCACCAGGTGGCCCTGTTGAGCAGGCAATTGCACAGCTTGAAGGTCATAGCTCTGGGATCATGGAGCGCTTTGCCGGTGGCGGGAGCGAAGTCGAATTGGACGTAGGAAGTGATGCAACAGCAAGTGGTTATAAAGGTTCGCGTGGCTTAGATCCAGAAGTCGTGGAGGAAATCAAAAAGCAGTTTGGATTCGATAAGCCGATCCATGAACGCTACTTTGATATGCTCAAAAACTACGCCACTTTTAACTTTGGCGATAGTTTGTTCAAAGGTGGAAATGTGATCGACTTGATTGTTGAACGGCTACCTGTGTCAGTTTCTCTTGGCTTATGGAGTACCTTGATTATTTATTTAATCTCCATCCCATTGGGGATAATGAAAGCCATTCATCACGGTTCCAGGTTTGATATTTGGTCGAGTGCCGTGGTCATTGTCGGCTATGCGATTCCGGGCTTTTTGTTTGCCATCATCTTAATTATCTTGTTTGCCAGTGGGAATTACTTTAGCTGGTTCCCGCTAAGAGGCCTCGTCTCCAGCAACTTTGACCAGTTGGCTTGGTATGATCAAATTATTGATTACTTTTGGCATCTTACCTTGCCAATTCTGGCGATGGTGATTGGTGGTTTTGCAACGTTAAGTATGCTGACCAAAAACTCTTTCCTTGATGAAATCAATAAGCAATACGTTGTCACAGCTCGGGCCAAAGGTCTTGATGAGAGAAGTATTCTTTATAAACATGTGTTTCGTAACGCCATGCTGATCATTATTGCAGGCTTCCCAGCCGCATTTATCAGCATTTTCTTCACAGGCTCAATGCTGATTGAAGTGATGTTCTCCTTAGAAGGGATCGGCCTGCTGGGTTTTGAGTCGACAATCCAACGCGACTATCCCGTGGTGTTTAGCTCGTTATACATCATGACGCTGCTTGGCCTTATTTTGAGTATTATTTCCGATTTAACCTACACCTGGGTTGACCCAAGAATTGATTTTGAGGCGCGTTAATGCTGACAAAGAAAAGACGTAACCCGTTAAATGAAGCGCGCTGGCAGAGGTTTCGGGCCAATAAACGTGGCTATTGGTCTTTGTGGATCTTTATGGTCTTGTTTGTGATCAGCTTGTTTGCGGAACTGATCGCGAATGACAAACCGCTGCTAGTCGAATATGAAGGCACATGGTATTACCCTATTGCCACGCAGTACGCCGAGACGGAGTTTGGTGGAGAGTTTGAGACAGAAGCTGATTACACTGACCCATACGTGATTGAGTTGATTGAGGAAAAAGGCTACATCATTTGGCCTCTGATTCGGTTTAGCTACGATACCATCAATTACAACATATCAGGTTCGGTTCCTTCTGCTCCAGATCACGTTAACTGGCTTGGCACGGATGATAAAGGTCGAGATGTCTTGGCGAGAATCATTTATGGTTTCAGGATTTCTGTCTTGTTTGGTTTCGTCCTTACCATTATTTCCAGTGTTATTGGTGTGATTGTTGGGGCAACTCAAGGCTATTATGGCGGTTGGCTAGATTTGTTAGGGCAGCGGTTTATCGAGGTTTGGTCGGGGATGCCGACACTCTTTCTTCTCATTATCCTTTCCAGCTTTGTTGAACCCAATTTCTGGTGGTTACTCGGGATCATGGTACTGTTTAGTTGGATGAGCCTAGTCGGAGTTGTGAGAGCTGAGTTTTTGCGCTGTAGAAACTTTGATTACGTGAGGGCTGCCCAGGCATTGGGTGTTAATGATAGCCGCATAATGAGCCGCCATATGTTACCTAATGCCATGGTTGCTTCACTGACGATGATGCCTTTTATCTTGTCGGGCTCTGTAACGACACTCACGTCACTCGACTTTCTTGGCTTTGGCCTTCCTGCTGGTTCTCCATCTTTGGGAGAATTGTTAGCGCAGGGGAAAGCGAACTTACAAGCGCCTTGGCTCGGCTTTTCTGCTTTCTTTGTCTTGTCAGTCATGTTGACTCTACTTGTTTTTGTCGGTGAAGCAGTTCGCGACGCCTTTGACCCGCACCATCAGGGAAGCTAACCATGATTAGAAAAGTATTAACTATTGATGGGTTGTCAGTCGGATTTGGCCGTGGGAAAGAGGTCGAACAAGTTACTCATCGGGTCTCTTTTTCGATTAATCAGGGTGAAACCCTAGCGTTAGTTGGCGAAAGTGGCTCTGGAAAGTCCGTTACAGCTAACTCGGTATTAAAGCTCTTACCCAAGGGCTCTTCTCACTATTTAGAAGGCAGTATTCACTTTGATGGTATAGACATTCTGAATTGTTCTGAGCGACAGCTAAGAGGCATTCGGGGTGGTAGAATCGGTATGATTTTCCAAGAGCCTATGGTATCGCTCAACCCACTGCATAAAGTCGGTAAGCAACTGGTGGAAACTCTAGCGATTCACCGTGGTGTTCGGCAGAAGAAAGCTGAAGCTTTGGCTATTGAATGGCTGGGTAAAGTAGGAATCCGTAACCCAGATGTAAAAATTAATGCCTATCCACATGAGTTATCAGGAGGTGAGAGACAGCGTGTCATGATTGCAATGGCTCTCATCAACGAACCTGAGCTATTGATTGCTGATGAACCCACGACTGCCCTTGATGTATCAGTACAGGCACAAATTCTAGACCTCCTAAAAGAGCTGCAGCAAGAGCTAGGCATGGCCATGTTATTCATTACCCATGACTTAAGTATTGTGCGGCGTATTGCTGACCGTGTCGCTGTGATGCAAAATGGCAAACTGGTTGAAGAGGCTGACTGCAAGTCTCTATTTTCCACTCCCCAGCACCCCTATACACAAAAGCTGATCAACTCGGATCCAAGAGGTTTACCCGTCGAAGTTCCGGCTGATTCAAGTGGCCTTTTGTCTGTTGATAATCTCCGAGTTTGGTTCCCAATTACCGGCGGCCTATTTAAACGTGTGGTATCGCATATCAAAGCGGTAACCGATATGAAGTTTGATCTTAAACGTGGACACTCCATTGGTTTAGTCGGAGAAAGCGGATCTGGCAAGTCGACAACAGGAATGGCTATTTTGCGTCTTGTTCACTCTGAAGGTTCGATTTCTTACCAACAACAAGAGTTACAAGGCTTGGATCGCAAAGGAATGCTGCCGTATCGCAGTAAAATGCAGGTAGTGTTTCAGGACCCGTTTTCAGCACTTAATCCGCGAATGTCTGTGGCTCAGGTCATTGGAGAAGGGCTACGTGTCCACCAAGACTATGACGATGAGACGGTCGATAGAATGATTTGTGATGTGATGGAAGAAGTGGACCTTGATCCGGAAACCCGCTTTCGCTATCCAAACGAGTTTTCAGGAGGCCAACGGCAGCGAATTGCAATTGCAAGAGCGTTGATTTTAAAGCCAGAGTTTATTTTATTGGATGAACCTACTTCCTCTCTAGATCGAACTGTCCAGGCACAGGTGCTGGACTTGCTCAAATCTTTGCAGGAAAAGTATCGTTTAACTTATCTCTTTATAAGCCATGACTTGAATGTGGTTAAATCTCTGTGTCATTACACCATAGTGATGAAACAAGGAGAGATTGTTGAACAAGGAGAAACTGCGGATCTATTCCATAACCCGAAGCGGGAGTACACCAAAGAGCTGGTGGAACTATCCAGTTTTTAACCATGCTAACTAGAGGTGGCGACAAAGAGGCTGCATTCAGACCGCCTCTTTTTTAAACGGTTTTAATCGTTTTGTACAGGTTTGAAAGCGCTGACTAAGTATTTGCGTAAACGGCATTTCGACCATTTTGCTTTGCTTGATACAGAAGCTCATCGGCGCGTTTAAGAGATTGCGATAGTGTACCTGAGTAAGGGTATAGTCCCCCAGAAATGGTCACCTTAGGTGCTTGAGTAAACTGGGATACATCCATGCGTATACGATTCATGGCTTGTTGTGCATCTTGCATGGAGGCTGTCCGGATCAGTATGACAAACTCTTCACCCCCAATTCTAAATGCATAGTCTGAAACGCGGATACGTGACTTGATAATAGATGCGACTCGTTTGATCACTTGGTCTCCGACATCATGGCCGTATTTGTCATTGACGGATTTAAAATGGTCTATATCGAAAATACCCAAGTAGTAATTGCCATTAGCGAGATTTTGCCTTTCTACTTTCTGTAAATAGTGTCGGTTGTACAAGCCAGAAAGTTGGTCGGTGTAAGTGATTTTGCTTAACTCTCGTCGTTCTTGCCTTAACTTGTACAAGTAGTACGAAGCACCAATACTCACACCCAGCAGAACCATAATCAAATACAGATACTTAGGAATAAACTCATCTTTTCCTATCACTTTAATCAGGTAGTAAGGTTTATTGCCAAAAAAACCAATATTACGATAGATGAAGTAGAGTTCATCTTGTTCGAGAATACCTTCAGAACGTTGAGTTCTGCTTAGATCCCGCCAAACGGTCGAGTATGAATCGGATAGGTATTGATAGCGTTCAATCGACGGGTGAGAGCTTGAGTAGATAAACCCACTCTCATCTGCAAGGAGGATATCTTTTCTACTGGTGCTGTTGAACTCGCTCATATTGATGTCGACAACCAAATAGCCTATGTGTTTTGAGCCCTGATAAATAGGCGCAAACTCTGTGAGAAGACCCAAATCAGGCTGATAGAGAATTTGAAGTAAATCAGCATTGAGGCTAGAGGCGTAAAAAGGCGTGTAGGAATCGATTAAGTTTTTATATCGATAGCTGTGTTCTGGGTTTTTGGTGACGATTTCTATTTTGTCGATCAAATCTTGATTGGTAAGCAAGTGCCTGATCACATCATTGAATGGCTCAGGGTGTTCAAAGTAGTTTTGCGCAAGCTGGGTTTTACGTAGGGCTAGGTAGTTACTGACTTGTTGTTTTCGAAGCTTCAGTGTTTCATCGATGGCTTTGAGTTGGAAAGAGATATCTTGTTTTTGTGCGTCTTTAATGAAACTCAGAGGAGTATTGATCGCGAAGACAGCAATGAGCATGATGCCCAGACATTTAAGCTCAATATTGCCGTTAGAGCGGGGAGACTTACTGTAATGGAGAATCATTGCTTGTATTTAATTTGGTCGAATTATCATCAAGAAAGTTGATGTTATTGAGCATTGTCACAAAAGTCTATTTCCCATGGTGAACCTTTTGTGACAAAACGTTTGTTGGCGAGGTGCGTCAAACTAAGGTGTATTGACTGGCGCTAGCGAGAGAAAGTGGCTTAGAGAACCAATACCCTTGGAGGAATGAAGCACCCATATCAGTGAAACATTTTTGCATCTCAGCATTTTCTATACCTTCAACAACGATATCCACCTTGTGTGATTGGCATAATTGAGTGATAAATGTGAGGTATTTTAAAGTAGCGGGGTTGTCGAGACATCGCCAAGCCATGGTTTTGTCGACTTTAATTTGCTTAAGGGGCAAATCAAAAAAGCTGTTGAGTGAGCTATATCCTGAGCCAAAGTCATCAAGGGAAAGTAAAAAACCGTATTCGCTCAAGCGGCTTAATTGAGAGATGGCACTTTTGTTGCCATCAAGAATGATCGTTTCAGTCAACTCTAAGACAATATTTTTTGTGTCGACTCCGTGTTGGTCGGCAATCAGTTTTATTCGATCTGGAAACTGATGGTTCAACAACTGTAGAACAGATACGTTCACATTCACACGAATGTTTGTTTTGTGGGTTGCTAAGTACCTTTTAATGAATTGGCACGCTTTGGAGAAAACAAGGTAACCTAACTCAACAATCAAGCCTTTCTTTTCAGCCACTTCAATGAATTCATCGGGGTAAATTTCACCAACCGTGTTACTTTTCCAACGTACCAGTGCTTCGAAGCTGGCGACACGATTTGTTTTGGCACAGATGATAGGTTGGAACTTAACCGTCAGAGTTTCGTTATGAATGGCGTTGGCAAGTTCCCGCTCGATGTAAAAGTGCCGATCAACTTTGCTTTTCGTCTCATCATTGTAGACACCAACGCGATTATGTCTTTTTTCACCTGCAAACTGACAGGTACGCGCAGCGATTTTAATCACTTCTTCCGCTGCGAGTCCAATGTCAAAGCGAGGAAACATCCCGATACTAATATCTGCACCATACAGGTATCCACTGGCTTGAACCGATTGTTGGTAAGTCTTGGAAATGTTTTCTCCTAGCAGCATGAGCTCATCAGTCGAATATTGGCCTCTTATCAAGACAGCAAAGTCATCGGATCGGACACGATAGATATCAACAAAGTCATCGGTAAACGAATTTAATGCCGTGATAAGGTGTGACATCACATCACGTAAAATATGGGGCCCGTAAGCGCTGAGGTACGAGCGAATATCGCCAATTTGGATATAGACCAGTGAATGTAACCCCGGTAACTGGTCAGCTAATCCATCAATATCGATGATGAGTTTCTGACCATTAGATAGCCCAGATGCATTGTCTCTAAATGCAGCTTGCTGAACGTAGGTTTCCATCAATTTTCGGTCTGAAATATCACGGTGGCAGCCAATCATAAAACGTGTACCGTTAATGGTTTTGGTCACCGCCGTTCCTTCAATCCAAACATATTGACCGGATTTGTTTTTGACTCGGTATTGAGTCGATAGCTTACGATCATCCTCTTGGAAGTGTGTGTCAACTTCACCTTTTAGCATGGCTTTATCCAGAGGGTGTACTAGGTTAAACCATGCATCTAGATGACATTGACCAGAGGCAATATCATATTTTTCATAAAAAGTAGGATTGTAAAAAAAGATCCGATCATCATCGGTCATATAGAAAATACCATCATTAAACACATCAAACATGTGCTTAAAGTGGTTATCCATCAATTCGTCAAGTTCGGCGCCACTCAGAGAAGCGGAGCTTTGTCCTGGTAAGTTCTCATTGGCAGAGCGGCTACCTGAGATCGACGAAGCGTTCGATTGCGACGTTTTGTTCTTGATGATATGTGACATTTAATTCGACGTACCTAATCCAACACTTGGTAAGCCTTCCATAAGCTTTATTGTTTAAATTTATAAATATCTTCCGTGTAACCTATATTTGTAACATGAAATATTTATTAAGCTCCAGCAGTCAAGCCAGTATCGGGCAGTAAATGTGAGCTTTTATTGATGTGTGTTCATATTTTAAGCTGAAATGTTGTTTTCAGAGGTAGCGAATTGGAGAAATGAGAAGCTGCGCTTCTAGAATTTGGCTGTAATAATTCGTCACTTGCAAAGTCAACTTCATTTGAAAAATGATTGGGTTTGTTAGGTGATAATGTGCCAAAAGTATTAAATGCATTGCTCTTGTAAATACTGTTTTATCAACTATTCCCCTCGTTTTTGTGAACGGTAAATCCTGACGAAACTCTGATAAAACTGACGTTTTAATCAGCTTTTCCTTTCTATACCCTAACGAGCAATTTCACTCTAGTCAAAGCAGTTGAATATGTTCGGCCAAATCCAAAACATCAGCCAAGCGGGAGTCTTGATCGCAGACGACTCTCCATTGGTCGTAACTAATTTAAGAATTTTGCTTAGGGAGCTGGGCTTTAGTGACCGTTTGATCTTTACGGCTAAAGACGTGCGATCGGTCTATCAAACTTTACGAGAAATCTCGATTGACTTATTCATTTGTGATTATAGATTTGGCAAGGAGCTTAACGGCAAACAAATATACGAAGAGTGTTGCCATTATGGTTTGATTCGCTCTGAATGTGCATTCGTTATGTTGACGAGTGAAACAGCAGGAAACGTTGCGCGCTCAATTTTGGAGGCGGAACCTGACGAATACATTCTTAAGCCGTACTCGATTTATGACTTCAAGAAGCGAATTCTACGCGCTTACAAGCAAAAGCAAATATTGTCTTCTTTACTGCGATCTACCAAGAAGGCGAGTTTCAAAGAGATAGAACACTCCTTTAACAAAGCTAGGGAGCAATACCCTGAATATTCAACCAGCTTTGTTCGTGCTCAAGGGGCTGTGTACCTGAGAGAGCAATACACCGAACAAGCATTTTCACTTTTTCAGGCTTGTCAGCTAAAGTGCACCAGCCATTGGGCTATCGTTGGTTGCGCAATGGCGTTAGTCATGGAAGGTAAAGAAATCAAAGCACAAGTATTGCTTCAGCAATGGATGGATGAAACAGGCAAAAAGCCATCTGCAGTGTTAGACATGCAAGCGTTATGTTGTTTGTTGCAGAAAGATCGTGAGGGAGCCCAACAAGCGCTACTTCAAGCGATTAAATTTTCAAAAGGAAGCGCATCTCGTCTTTTGGCTTACATTCACTTATGTGAAATGGAAGAAAACTATCAGAGCGTGATGAGTCACTTAGCTGTGTATCGAGATCAAATCGTCAATACACACCGTAATACAGTAGTGAATGCCACTCACGTGCTGCGGTTAAAATTGCTCACAGCAAAAGCGCAAGGACGATCTATTTCGATGTCTGCTCACCATGAGTTGTCCAATATAATGAAGGCAGACTTGTCCGATCATGATGCATTGGCGCTCACTTTAGTCGATGTACATATTGAGTTGCATGATAAGAACTATAAAATTGCTCGGATAAAGTTGGCAAATTTACTCAAGAACTACCAGAAACTAGACTTGCCTTTACTGGATTATCTTTTATTTCTACTTTACGAAACAGACAATTACTATTGGTTTGACAAAGTAACTCATCATGTTCGAAGTCATCGCTCTGGCTCGACACCATTGTTGGAAGAGGCTTCCTTGCAATTATTAATAGAAAGCCGGATTGAACGCGGTAGAAAACGTAAGTCCGATTTAGTGAGACTATTGTGTCAAGTTGATAAGTATGCAGTTCAATCAGTAGATAAGGCGATAGCTCTGTGCTTAGAGGTGTTTAAGTCTAGACTGCAATGTGTGGAGGTCGCCAGCAAACTGTTATCTCTCCTAAGCCGAGAAATCCCAGCAAAGGTGAGTCCTGCTGACGTGAGAAAAGCGATCTTTGACTGCGAAGCCGCTATTAGCCATACATCGAGTTTGAGAAGGAGCGAGCGTATTGAAGCGCAAAAGAAGCTCAATTTAGTTAAGCACAAATTTAATCGATCATTAGCAGCTGTGACAATGTGAGAGTGAAGCCAATATTTGAGTTGATACTTTGTACCCCAGCAGAATTCCGGTCATACTTCGCCTTGGTAGTACATGAATGACCTACAGGCTACTATCGAAATAGGCTTTTATGATGGCTTCAATCTCGCCTTGTTCTTGAAGTTTCACTAGGTTGTGATTGAATTGTTTGACAAAATCTTGCTTGAATGGATAGTTATCCGGTTCACGATTTGTAAATCCTAAATAGCCCTGTTCAGCACTAACCACTGCACCTAAGGTTAGCTGCCAGTCTTCTGGTAGTAATCCTTCCTGGGTCATACGTTTAATTTCCCATAAAATAGACAATCGGTCATTCATGTAACAATCGATTTTTTTGTCATGAAGATTAGTCAGATTAGGTCGGTTACCTTTGGCTTCGAGTAGAGTGATTTTCCCTGCTTTGACTGCATCCCAAAACTGTTTGCCACCAAGGGCAAAGGCCTCATTGACACCGACCTTTAAACCAAAGTAATCGCTTGGCCAACGACTTAAAGAGCGTGTTTTTACACTGTCTGAGTTGCAGAACACAACCACTTCTTCATCAAGAATCGGTTTAGAGTAGGGGGAGATATAAAGGCGTTTGTCGGAATAATAATAGGGCGGATAGAGCGCAAAACCTTGACCCACTTTGAGCATCTTTAACCCACGTTTCCACGGAATTGGGACTAGTTTAACCTCATAGCCCGGCATCTCTTCAAAAACACGACGTAAAATATCACTGTAAATGCCTTTTGCTATGCCATTTTCACTATAGCTATAGGGTGGATAAGAGTCGTCACCATACACCAGTACTTTAACTGGGGGAGAATAGGCCACTGCCTGAAATGAAAATAAGAGCAGAATGAGTATCCATCTAAGCAAAGCGAGTACCTTTTAAATGCTTTTTCTATGATTAACTTTAGTTTATTTATTTAAGGATAGGCATTAGACTCTGCTTTTTTCTAACTGCGGCTGAAGTAAAACATGACGGATGACTACCAAAACGAGCAAGAGATTGAAATTGAAGCGATAGGAATTGAGGTTTCAACCCAGCCCATAGAACTGTATAAGGTATTCAAGATCGCTAACCTTGTCGGTGGAGGCGGTGAAGCGAAACACATTATTGCAGAAGGCTATGTTGCGGTTAATGGTGAATTAGAAACTCGTAAACGCCGTAAAATGTACGATGGTGATTTCTTCGAGTTCAACCAAGAATACTATGTTGTGGTTTGCGATGCCCCAGTGACTGAACCAGAAGAGCGTTCAATCACTAAATCGGACTCAAAGCCGGAGAAGAAGCGTAAGCCACCTAAGACAAGTCAAGAAAAGAAAGACAGTGAACAGAAGAAAAAAGGTAACAAGAAAAACGAGATAGGTCGTTCAAATATCGATTTTCTATAAAGCTCACTGCTCTGCTTTGACCTGAGCTTTTGAGCTAGCTCAGGCCGACGATGTTGCCTGCATCATCCAGATCTAGGCTCATGAAAGCGGGTTTTTCTGGCAGGCCAGGCATGGTCATCACGTTACCACAAAGCGCGTAAATGAACCCAGCACCAGCACACAGCTTTAGTTCTCGGATTGGAACATCAAAATGCGTTGGTGCCCCCTTCACAGAGCCGTCGGTAGATATGGACAGTGGTGTTTTTGCAAGGCATACCGCTAGGTTATCGAACCCTTGCTGCTTGTATTCTGCCAACTGCTGTTTTGCTTTGTCGCTTAGTGTGACCCCTGCGGCGCCGTAACCGGATTCAGCTACCGCCATTAGCTTTTCTTCTGTTGTCTGCTCGAAATGATACAGGGGTTTGAAACACGCTTCTTGCTGACATTGCTTGACTACTTTTCTCGCCAACTCAGTTGTGCCTTCTCCACCATGGGTGAATCCTTCACTGATAGCGACTTCGACATTGTTTGGTAGAGCTTGAATCATGTCAGACAGTTGCTGCAATTCATGTTCACTATCCTGTGGAAAGCGGTTGATCGCCACTACTGCTGGGATACCGTATTTGTTGACGTTGTTAATGTGCCACTTGAGGTTATCGAACCCTGAGGCGAGTGCGACAGGATCTTCCTCAAAGAGTGAATCCGGTAAGGCTTGGCCGGGCTTTAAGTCGTAATGGCCCGAATTTGCTTTCAATCCACGTAAAGTGGCAACCACGACAGCACAATCTGGTGCTTTGCCGGAGACTTGCGCTTTGATGTTACATGCTTTTTCAAACCCCATATCAGAACCGAAACCACCTTCCGTTACTGTGAAGTCACACAATTTCGTGGCAATGTTGTCAGCAATGATTGAAGAGTTGCCATGGGCAATATTAGCAAATGGGCCTGCGTGGACGAGAGTGGGGACTCCTTCGAGTGTTTGCATCAATGTGGGTTCAATCGATGCTTTCATACTCACCGCCATTGCACCAGCAACTTGAAGATCTTCTGTTGTGACAGGTTGACCTTCAAGATCATAAGCGACAACAATTCGTCCAATGCGCTGACGCAGGTCTTTTAAGTCACTGGCCAGAGCCAGTACAGCCATAAGTTCCGATGCTGCCGAGATATCAAAACCGTCTTGCCTTTCAAAGCCATTAATATTTTTGTCATGGGTATTTCGGCCGACAGTGACCATACGTAGGGCTCGATCATTATGGTCCATGACACGTTTCCAAACGACACGTTCTGGATCTATACGCAGTGCCTGTAAACCTGAACGCTGCTCAAAATTCTGATAGCCTTCTCGCTGCTCATGATAAATCCTTGCATCGATAGCTGCCGCAGCTAGGTTATGTGCAGCGGTAACGGCATGAATATCGCCAGTCAGATGCAAATTTAACTCTTCCATTGGAGCTACTTGCGAATAGCCACCGCCAGCAGCTCCACCTTTCACACCGAAAACTGGGCCCATGGAGGGTTGGCGAATACATGCCATCACGGATTGATTGATTTTAGCCAGTCCTTGAGCGAGGCCGATAGTAGTAACGGTTTTCCCTTCGCCCAGAGGTGTTGGAGTGATAGCTGTGACTAATACCAATTTACCCGAGTTATTGTCTTTTAACCTGGTTAAAGTACTCAGTGATACTTTCGCTTTATATTCCCCTTGGCTTTGATATTCGCTGTCCAGTAGTCCTGCATTTTGGGCAACTTGGTTAATTGGGTGTAATGTTTGAGAACGGCAGATTTCAATGTCCGACAGCATAAACCCCTCTATGTGTAAGAGTTTGAAGAGAAATCAACGCGACATGGCGTTAAGGGTGTCGATAACGATTAGTCGTTACCTTATTTTGCAGTAGGAGGATTATACGTGTTACGTGATGTGGAAGGCAAAAGAAAGCCCCGTAAAACGGGGCGTTCATCGTTAATACCAATCGTCCTCGGGGATTATTTTTCCCTCAGGTGCGTAAGGACCATCATCGAAAGGATGTTCAGCTTTGCCGCGCAAACTTTCTAATTGATGCTCAAGCATTTGGACAGTGTCGTAATCACCCTCTGAGCAAGCCACATAGATTTGTTGCTCGATAGCGCGAATACTATCTCTAATACTCATACTCACCTCCTGCGTTAGAAAACGCTCGGTTGAACAGTTCTACCTATTCTCAAAACGATTATAGTCAAGTAGACCAAATTCGACAGGCTGATTTTCTTTGTACCAAGCATGTATTTTGTCGCTGAAAGGCCAGAATTTGTCTGAGCTTCGGCGGATTGCGAATCGATCCAATAACTTAACGTAGTCGTCTTCCGAGCGGACATTTTTTATCATGCTGACAAGCTGAGTAATCTCGTCTTCATGTAATGAAAGATACGCAGCGGGGTAACTTCCGATCACTCCTCTCACTAGAGTGAAATCATCATTTTTATAATCGCGATTACTTTCTTCATCGAATAAGCTAGAGATGTTGGTATGTGCATTGTTGTGGAGCAAAGTAAACAACTGCTCTTCACCAGCCTCAGACTCAATCATGAGCATAATAATTTGAGGAAAATTAAGGAGTCCTTTGCCTTTGATGTTGTCGATAGTTCGCAAGGCAGATTCATTGGCAGGCTTGAACCCAGTTTGCTCTATGTCATAGCGATTGCTCAGCACCGGTGCAAGTTTTGTCTGTAAAATATCGTAAAGCTCTCGCTTAGGGTTGTCGGTCTGATATGGAACCTGTGTTGGCTGATCAAAGGGCTTCACATTGTTATGTAAGAAATCACTCAGCTGAGGGCTTTGGTTTTGATACCAACTTGATTGCTCAATGTGGCGCACATCTCGCGGGAGGAGAGCGATAAAATTACTTTCGCCTTCGAGCCTCAAGAAGTCCATAAAAAGTCGCGTCATGAGCTGGTGGCCGAAGTTTCCATAGACATCAAAGCCAGCAACGAGTAGGTAGTGAATGCGCTCAATCAGAGCATAATCTAAAATCCAAGCCGTCTTTGGTGGCTTTCCAACTAAGCCTTGAACCACTGATGCGCTGTCAAAATGGCGGAACACGGTCAACGCGGCATTTGGATTGGTGCCATCACCATTCCAAAGAATATCCGTTGTTAAGTGCTTTCCATCTTTGAACCAGTGGTTAATAAAGTTGGACTTGGCTGTTAAGTAGCGAGCTTGCTGGCGTGAGTATGCGACCCAGCTTGTAATAGGCAAAGTATTGCTCTCCAACTCGGCTGGCAATTTTAAGTTTTCAGCTTGTGAGCGATAAAACTCATTCACCTCTGGAATATCTGATTTCTCAGGGTCAAGAAAGAATACCCAAAAACGATCATTAATCACATTGAGTGCCAATTGCCCACGACAAACGGGGCCTTTTATATAGGCGTTAATAGTGTTTTGTGCATTGTCCAACATGAACTTAAAACGAGATTTTACGGGTAACTCAATAAATGCCGTCATTGGGTTAGCCGCTATTTCAGGTTCATACCCGGGGAGTTGAGCGACGTCATAATCTGCTTCGAGAAACCATTTCTGCCATTTATCCATACGTTGGGTGTTGAGAGCGAAGGGCATATGGGTCTTATCGACAATAGTGGCCTGTACAGGAATTAGGCGGTAGTAAACACGCTTGGCTTGTGGATCATCGTAAGGTCTTCTCGTTGTGATACGTTTGAGTGGTTGTCCCGGAGGCGTTTTTGAACGAACCAAAGTGAAAAAACGCGGTGTGGTTTCATTTAGCTCTGAGAAATACAGATGGGATAAAAACAAATGTTCATAGATGTAGCGTGCGGTAAGCTGTGCTTTGCGAGAGCTTTTGTTGAGAAATTGCTCGTATTCGTTGACCAAAGCTTGGTGTTCTGTGGCCAGTGGGATTGGCGCATTCATTAAAGCGCCATCTTGCAACCAGCTCATGAGTGTTGAGTATTCATTTGGTGATAGGTTAGGCATCCCAAAAGGCATGCCCCAACTAGGGTAATCTTGAGCATAGCTGTCATACTCTTCGATGGTTGGGCACTCCTGAGAGCGATCGATTGAAAAATCAAATCCTTCAAGTTGGGCTTGGTCTGGTAAAGGGTGAGCTTCTTTTTGCATTAACAATTTGGCCATTAGGCCGGCTTCGATGTTAGCTGTTGGTGTTTGATCTCTCTCATTAAGTACGGGATGAAACCCCATAGAGCGCCATTGCTCTGTTGTTTGAGCATCTTGGAATAACCGGGTTGGTGTTGCTGCGGTTAAGCGTGTTCCTTGATAGACGAGTTCCTTGCTCCCGCCTCGGTCAATACCCTCCACGGAAGACATCTTAAGTTGGCAGGGGGCATCGTAGCAGGCGTGACAGACGACACAGCGGTTATCGATGATGGGTTTGACTTCGTTTAAGAAAAAATCACTAGGTTGGCTGACCGTACTAGCTTGCCTGTCACGGATCTGAGCCTCGCCAAACAGTTGGTTGTAATTGAAACCTGCATAAGTGGCACAACCAGCGAAGGCGGTAACGACAGTGAGAATAAAAAAGGAACGTAAATTCATTTGGATAATAACTATATTGACGAGGTTTGATAATTTCAGCAGAAGGATATTAAATTGGCAAATAAATAAGAGCCTTGTAAGGCGTCTGTCTTATCGGTGAGCTAACGCTGAGTATTCGTTACATAGCAAACCGAAAACGGAACGTGGAGCTTTTGGAAGTGGTCAATCCAACGCCACTGATTGTCTTGGAGGCGATCCCCCGGCCCTTTGACTTCCATCCACTCAAACTTCCCATCTTTAAAGAGCACCAGATCAGGTAAGCCATTCCTATACAGTTTGAGGTCTTGCAACATGATCTTAAAAAGTTGGCATAACAATGAGCTTGGGATACAGGTGAGAGCGTTTTCTAATAATTGCGGGGTAAACACATTCCAAGAAACAAATGGATTGTTTACGCCTACTTTGTCTTGATAAATCTGAGTTAGATTCGAAAGACCGTCTTCTTCTAAAACAGTGAAAATATGACTGATAAGAGACTGACGCTTGAGCGAGAAATCAGGCTGGTAGAGATCCAAGGGGCGATATTGATAACGATTGATAAATGCGCCTTCTATGGGACTGAATATCACCTCCCAAAATGCCAACCCAAATAAACCGTTGAGTAAGGTATTTTCAGAGTAAAACACGTTATAACCTTGTTGTTCGAAATGTTCTTTAACCGCTAGTTCAACGCGTTGATGTGATAAATCTAGCGATAGGTGTCGCTCTTGAAGAGTGGGCTTGCTCACTCTTGGGACTTTCAAGCCCTTAAGGCGTTGCAGACGCTGCTGTAGCCTGTTCGCGACCTCTTGCTCTGATACATCATAAGGGGTATGCAACATATCAGTGACAATGTCACTCATTGCATTTAGGTGACCTTGCTTATCATAGATTCGTGCGCGACGTTCTCGCGACGGAGGTAATGACGTGTGCTCAAACCATCGGTTAGCAAGTTCGTACTCTTGGAGCCGCTCTAAATCACGTGCGATGTCGTTTATGAGGTGCTGACGCTTTCGCTCCACGTAGTCATGCTGGATTGGCGTGGCGAGCTGCGCAAGGTGATTCATCAGTGTAGGGACACATTGGCGATCTCCATTTAGATAGTTCTCCTGAGTTCGCGATAGACTAAGCAGTTGATCCAATTCACCACGCGAAGCAAAGAATCGGCGCTCACGGCTAAGTTGGTAAGGCTCAAACTGATGTAGGCCAAGCTCATCTAGGACAAACTGGCTGAGATCTTGGTGAGTATTAGCAAAGAAAAGAGCTAACAGAACATCAATAACCTGTGGAGATTCAAGTCTGATGATGATGAAGCCTAAAGCGTTATATTCAGAGAAAGCTTGGGGAGAGAGTGCCTCTATGATGGCTCCTTTTTTGGCTTGTTTATTCGTGATATTAAACAGGCGGATCAACTCCGGCTTTGTGAGCAAACTGGAGGCTAATGTTGGAATTGATATATCAGGATTGAGTGTGACGAAATCCGAAGTATTGAGTTCATCTAGAGTAGTGTCAAGGTCGTCGATCTCATCGTATTTTAACTTGTCACTTCGAAACCATTCTCCCTTGCGGGAAAGCATCCTAACCAGTAGACACTTAGCCTGAATCGATAAATGCTCAAAGTTGTCTAACCATTGCTTTTCTGATGGAGAAAGTAAATCGGGGTACATTTCTTGAGCATGATGCGTCAACTTCAAGAAGTTATTTAGGTAGTAATCAGCAGGTAATACGCTAGGTTGGTGCATAATAGATAGAGACAAAAAAGGCTTAACCGCAAGGTTAAGCCTTTTAAAGAAATTTTCAAATTATCAAGCGTTTTTAAGCTCAGCCGATTTGGCTTCAGTGATTGGCTTAGTCACCAGCGCTAATACGATACACACTGCCATCATGATTGCCGAAATGGTGTAAGCAAGACCGTAACCATCACCACTTGTCATGGAGAAACCAACGACAGCTGCGCCGATCGCACCACCAATACCCCATGCTGTGTATAGTACGCCATAGTTAGTGCCGTAATTCTTAAGGCCATAAAACTCAGCGGTCAGTGTTGGGAAAACCGCAAGTAGGGTGCCGTAACCAACAGCGGCAATAGCTGTGCCGATGATCAAAGTGAATTCCGTTTTAAAGGTGGCAAACAGCACCATGTTGATACCTTGCAACACGAAAGCAAGGAGGAGTGTACGTACACCACCAATCTTATCTGCCAGTATACCGGCGGCTACACGACCACCTGAGTTAAATACCGCCAAGATGGATGCAAGATAAACCGCATTGGGTAAGTTAGCTTGAACACTAGCGATGGTGGTGATGTTACCGATGATCATTAGACCAACAGAAGCGGCAAATGCGTACATGATCCATAGTGAATAAAACTGAGGCGTCTTAAGCATCGACTTCCACGTTAAGTCCTCTGTTTTCTTTGTCGCTTTTGGCGCTTGGCCTTCTTTTAGGTTAGGTTCCGCTGGTGTATAGCCCGCTGGCGGATTACTGATAGTCGCAGCAAGAGGAACAGCGATCGCTAAAACGCCAGCGCCCAGTAACATAAAGCTGGTTTGAATGCCCATACTGTCAATCAATGCTGAAGTGACAGGTGCAAGATAGATCGCGGCAAGACCAAAGCCCGCAGCAATCAGGCCGTTGACCATCCCTTTTTTAGAAGAGTGGAACCATTTCATCGCCGATGGCGAAAGGCATGCATAGCCAAAACCGATACCCGCACCAGTGATCACGCCAAAGGTAATGTTCAGCATTAGTGGCGTTGTAGCAAAGCCAGAAGCAATCATGCCTAGCCCTGTCAGAGCAGTACCTAAAATCAATATTTTGCGTGGGCCCATACGATCTTGAAGGATACCCGCAACAAGAAGACAAACAGAAAAAGTGATGGTTGCGATCGCATACGGTGAAGAGGCTTCAGCTGCGCTCCAGCCAGACTCCGTTACCAATGCTTTGTTAAACACACTCCAAGCATACAGGATGCCAAGACAAAGGTTGATACAGAATCCCGCTAGCAGTATACGTGTCGCTTTATCAATCTTGCTCATTTTTCTTCTCAATTTCACCTCTAGAAAAGAGGTATGGTTAACAGGCTATTTATTCAAATTAAGTTTGCGTTTATCAACACAAAGCGTAATGGGCGCGAATTATAACCAATCTATATGTGATTGGAATCTCTTTTTAGGGGTATTTTAAGATTATTTTTGTTTGTTAATTTGATGTTTTTATTGTTGTTTTTATGTGTCTGCTTTTGAGGGTTTTGGCAACCTAAACAAAGTCGTGTATTGATACGAAACCTCCTAGGGAAATAGAGACTGAAGGATGAGAATGTGTTGGGAATCAGCCGCTAACAAACATGGCTGGGTTTGTCTGTAGTCAGTCTTTCTCATAAACCTGAGCAGTATGGGATCTATTCATTGAGCAACCAGTCAAAAGTTCATGAAAATGCTTAACTTATATTTAACAATAAATAGCAAGGCGCTATAGTTAGGGGATTATTAAAATAGGAGTTATTAGGATGAAACTCACGATATCAGGGAAGTTACAGTTGAGTTTTCTGTCGCTTGCGGTACTTTTTATCGTTGCTGCGCTCTTTATCTTCCGTAGTGTCAATACTGTTGAAGAGCATACTACATTTTTATTAGAGTCCGACCTGCCGACCGTAGATACAGGACGTTCCCTACAACAATCGCTACAAGCGACAGTCTCGACTCTCAGAGCTTATATGCTGTTGGGAAGAGATGAATCTATCGGCTCCCTACAACTTGAGCAACTCAATGGCGTTATTGCCTCGACTGATGAAGCTTTACCTACACTTGAAAATTTGTTGGATGAGTCTTCTTACCAACAAGTGTTAAGCCAATGGCAATCGGTGAAAGCTTTAGTAAATCAGATCTCCGAAACCAGTCATTCAGATGAGAACCTACCGGCACACTCCTTGTTTATCAATGAGGCTGCTCCAATTGCTGAGGTGGCATTGGATCAGTTGCAGGGGCTGATTAATGATGAGGCGGGCAATAAAGAAGGTGGGGAAAGAAAGCGATTATTTCGTTTGTACGCTGATAGCTATACCTCTCTTGCTAATGCACTGTCTTCAATGCGAGATTTTCTCCTGTATGGTAAAGAGGAACACCTCAGTAAATATCAGGATTTCCTAAAAGCTCACGGCAAATATGTGGCTGAGATAGAAAGCAAAGTGAGTTTAATGAGTGATAGTGACCGGGGGCTGTGGGATCTTTTCAAAGAAATGCAGCAGCTTTACTTTCCTCTGGCAGAGCAAGTCATTGCTCTAAGAACCACCAGCGGTTGGAACCTAGTGAATGAAAAAATGGCTAAAGAGTTGGTTCCAGCAGTGGATGTTCTGAATACCAGTTTGGAAAACTTGATCCAAAAACAGCAGCAGCAAGCCGATGTCAGTGGACAAGGTATTTTCAGTTCATTGTCTAGTGTCGTATCGCTCCTTATAGCCTCTTCGATTATTTTTCTCTTAGCCTCATTCACGGTTTCCACATTCATGGGCAGAAACATAGGGCGACGGATTAAAATCGTTTCAAAGCGCGCTCAGCTGATTGCGGCCGGTGATGTTTCCCAGCCTCCACTTAATGTTGAAGGCAGTGATGAGTTGGCAAGCTTGACAAGCTCCATCAACAAGATGAATGTCGCACTGTTGGATATTGTACGTGGTGTAAGTGCTAAAGCGAGGACTGTTGGGGACAGTATGACATCACTACTTGAAGCGAACATGAATACTTCCAACAAAGTCGACAGTCAAATGTCTACGATGACATTGGTTGACCAACAACTTTCCGAAGTCAGCCTATCAGCAGATGAAACAGCGAATCAAGCCAAGCTCTCTGCTAGCAATCTTGCTGAGTCTAAAAACCAAATAGAAGACGGCTCTCAAGCGTTGGAGCAAAACATGCAAACTGTTACGTCCTTACACCGCACGATAGAAAGTGCGAGTCAGCAAGTTACAGAGTTAAGTAAAGAAAGTGAGGCCATTGGCCGTGTTACTGAGGTAATAGAAGGACTTGCTGAACAAACCAACCTCCTAGCACTTAATGCGGCAATTGAGGCTGCAAGGGCAGGGGAATACGGTCGAGGCTTCGCGGTTGTTGCTGATGAAGTGCGTCTTCTGGCAACAAGAACCACTGAATCAACGACAGAAATTAACAACATTGTTCATGCAATCCAATCTTCTACAGCTGCTGTTGTATCAGAAATAGATAAGAGCAAAATACTAGCAGAAGAAGGGGCAAATCATACCAAGCAAGCGCACGGTACACTCGGTGCGACGACCGATCAGATTGAGCGTTTGGATTCGCAGATGAAAGAGTTACTGCACTCAGCTGAGAGTCAATCTTTGGCTACTCAAGAAATCCACAGCTTAATGTCTGATGTGACCAGTCGAGTAAAGGAAGTTGCCGATATTTCAAGTTCATCTTCCCAGGTCTCTGAACAAGTTCGTCATCAGGTTGAGGAGCTCAATGAAGAGATGAAGCACTTTAGAACAGAGTAAACTAAAGTAAATCTTTTTATGTTAAATGAAGTGAGGACTAAAAAGCCACTTTAAGGTCGATTTGCACATAAAGTCAGCACTTAAGCCTGAAAATGAAAAAAAGACTTTTCTTTTCAGGCTGATGTGGCATATTGGCTCTGTCTTCACGATGATGCGTGCATCGTATAATGGCTATTACCTCAGCCTTCCAAGCTGATGATGCGGGTTCGATTCCCGCTGCACGCTCCAATCTTTCTTGTCTAAGACTCTAACTCACCTATCTAAGAACACATTACTCTGTTTCACTACAAATAAACCAAAGCTAGCGTACGTAATCTGTCTTACGCACACTGACTTAGTGAGCGTTAGTTTATCTGTTGCTCAAGCTGTGAGAAGACTTTCTGAGCCTCTCGGGATTGAGAAGATACAAGCTGCACGGCGACCTTTTCAGCGAATGCTCGCTTCTTTTCAAAGTCGATAGGCCTACCGTTTTTCCATAACTCAAAGTGAAGGTGCGGGCCGGTTGTTCTTCCCGTATTACCGCTTGTACCTACTGTTTCCCCTTGTAAGACAACATCCCCCTTACTGACATAGCGATTAGACAGGTGAAGGTATCGCGTTTTTAATCCGCCAGGATGCTGGATAACAATGTAGTTTCCCGCTATCGGGTGATAGCGAGAGGCGATGACTTCGCCTGAAGAGATACTGACAACAGGTGTTCCGACAGGCACAGCGTAATCTGTTCCAAGGTGGGGAGCCATAGTGCGAGTCACAGGGTGAAAGCGCGAATGGCTGAACGGCGAACTGATTCTAAAGCGTCGTGATACTGGAGAAAGCAGGTGCTTATCTTTGTAAAAACGCTCACCATCGGTGCTAAATAAGGTGCCAGCTTCTGTACTATAAACATAAAATGCCTGAGACTTGTCACGATATAAAAAAGCAATGAGCTGATCTTTCTCGTTAAGTTTAAAAGCAAACTGTCCAGAACCTGATACTGAATTGATGAAGTCAAACTTACCGGCAGATAAAGATATAAGGTCTTGGATAGTATTTGGTGCAATGCCCAAGTTGAGCGTCGTCCCATAGAATGAGTAACCCACATGGCTACTAATTAACTTATCTTTTTTTACCGGTGTTTTTAATACCAGATCATCTTGCTTAATAGTGTTATTAACTTCAGGCGGAGTCGTTTTGCTTGAATGCCTAGTTGATGTGTCACTGAATGGTGATATTTCAACTAGGGCGCATAAACTTAAAGGAATAAGAGCCAGATACCAGAAGGACAAATAGTCTCGGTAACTTTTCGCTGGAATAGACGTTGAATGCATTTTAATAGTTATTTGATATTTTCATACAATGATAGGGCTTTAAAGCATAAAATCCATATAAAAAAATAATTAATAATAGTGATAATAAGTCGCTTTGAAGGCTTGTATATACTTTATGCCATTAGGCTAGGCAAACAAATATTTAAAAGCGTTTTATTAGTAGTAAATGTGATGTTTTATATAGTCAATATGCCATGTTGAGAAAATTAATTTCCTAAATATAATCGTTGAAAATTTAACTTGTCATTGGCATTGGCTTCAAAAATGAAACACTATAATTATTTAGCACTCAGTGCATCTCTTCTACTTGTCGCATGTGGTGGCGGCGGTGGTGGCGAGGGTGATAGTTCACCACCGTCAAGAACGATTGGTTCAATTTCTGGCAATGTTTATGATGCGCCAGTATCGAACGCGAAGGTCTATATTTGGGAATATGATAACGGCCAGCAAGGGCGGCTCATTGCTTCGACCAAAACAGACTCAAGAGGTAATTATAGTGTTTCGGTGGAATCTGCTTCACGCCCTGTATTGATTCGTGCTGAGGGAGGATCATATATCGATCCTGTAACAGGGGAAGAGGTTTCTATCAGCGCGAACAAAGTCCTCAAGTTAGATAGTGTTGTCAATTACGTTGAAGGCTCACAGCAGTCAGTCATGGTGACACCTCTCACCAATATGGCAGCAGGCTTAACAAAACATAAGCTGAGCAAAGGTATCAGCGATTCATCAGCGGTTTCCCAATCCATTAGCGCTATAAGTGATATGTATGGGTTTGACGTTAATACGACTGAGCCGATCGATATCACGAATGGCGCTCAAAGCGCGTATGCGACTGATGGCCATAAATATGGCGCGTTGCTAACGGCCTATTCTTCCTACGCTAAGGACCTGATCACTCAGCATGGTGGTAACACTGATAACCAATACACTTCAATTAATTTAGCAAGCATTCAATATAATGACATCAGTTCTGATGGCTTATTGGATGGAATGGGGAAAATCGGTAACCATGATCAGCCATTAGATTTTGGTGCGGTGAGAGTCACCAGCGAGCTATACACCAATGAGTTAGCTAAGCATGTGATGATCGTGGCCAATAGCCCTGAGCTTAATAAGTCGAGTATTGGGGCCGAGGAGTTTGATTCTTTTGGTAAGAAAGTCAATGCTATCGGCTCCGGTGGAGATACTAATGTCATTCCTAAACGTGATGAAACCGCTATCGACTCGACTCCTCCAGTCGCAAGTCGACCAGATGAAACTGAAAACGATGTTATTGCACGTACAGGTAGTGTTGAAGTCAAACTTGAGGATGAAGTTGGGGTTGATGTCCCTAAAGTCGTACTTGAATCATTTTTGAGTGGCACATGGACTGAATTAGATACGTGTCAAGTTGGTGAGATAGGTTCTGGTCACTGCGCTATAGACGTTACTGGTTTCGAAAAGGGCTTAAGAAGCTCGAATGTTAAAGTCAAAATCGATACCGTTTCCCTGGACCAGCTCAACATCAGTTCTGGTCAGGCGCGCCTTGTGTTTTATACCGTAGACGTACTTGGCAACACAATCGTTAAGGATTCTGCGGAACACAACCCTCATATCATTAATTTTTCTTGGGATAACCAAAAGCCAATCATTAAAGTGATTTCTGGTCAGACTATCCGTAGTGACAGTACTGAGACCGACTATATTTTATTTGGTACCGTCACAGAAAGTTCGCCTGGTGGAAGTGCTGTTACTGTTTCATTTAAAGGGGATACACCTGAAGAGTTAGTTTGTTCTCCAACTGCAGAAGAAGGCACATGCGAGTTTTCTAACAAATATCCTCTTTCTCAATTTTCAACGACATCAACCAAGTTTGAGATAAGAGCAACGGATGCTCAGGGCAATATTGGTGAGAAGACTCACACGGTAACGAAAGATGATCAACCGCCGAGTCAGGATATCTCTTATCCAGCCACCCAGTTTAACTTTGTACTTGAAACGGCGTCGGGTGATCGTACTAGTTACCCTGATGCGTATACTCGAGATACATACGATGCCACATCCGTAATCACATCAAAAAACTACCTCAAAATCGATTATCAATATGCGGCTAGCAAGATTAAGAATAATACTGATCTTAATTTCCAGTCGTTTACTACTAACTATCTAGATGTTAACAAAATCCCGTACATTAAGGTGGTGGTAGAAGATGCTCGTTCGTCAGATGGTGTAGATGTTGGCTCTCCAGCCAATAAGTTGAAGTTAGAGGTGCGTTATTTTGTCAAAAAAGATGGCCAAGGCGAATACGAGCTCAAAAATACGACCACGGCTAATGCCTTCCTTGACCAAGACGCTGTACGTATACCACACGAAGCCATAGTAGAAGAAGAGGCTCAAGAAGGAGAAGATAAGTGGGTATCATCAATGACCTACTACATCCCGTTGACTAGGGATATATTAGGCGATTCATTTAGTAATGTGTCTGAGCTAGACGCGCAAAAACTTGTCATTCGCACTTCCGATGACTCAAAGAATTACTCAAGTGAAGAAACGGTGTATTTCAAAACTACCTTTGATCTTCCCACTTATACGGTAGTGACGCCCTTTGTCGGTGCGTTAGCACAGCTAGAAGGATTGAATACAGCGGATGGGGAGTTTATTGGTTTAACCACATGTCAAACATCAAGAAGATCTGAGTCTAATTCTGTATTAGCACGAGATGTTGCGACTTGCTCTTTGACAACTGACATTATCGGCTATGACTTCCTGCGAATCAGACTAGCAAGCCCTACTGCATTAAATACACACTATTTCAATTGGACTAATGACAGCAGCGATCCCGTGTCGGTTAACCTAGACGATGCCAACTTTGGGGTCTACTTTAAGCCTGATGGTTCAAGCAGTTATTATGTGACTGAGCTTTCTGCCTACCACACTGGGTTATTTGACTATCGTTGGAATAATTACCAAGGGGCGAAGGACGTAGAAGCTGCAGAATCCATTCTTGCCGAGGTCAAAAATGCATTGGCGTTAAAAACACCAGGCAGTTTTTTCGGCTTTGACCCTACCACCACCAGTTATGCAACCAACGAAATGCTGTTGAATGGTACTCCTAGTCAGCTAAGTGTTGAGTACCAGCACCGCTTCCTTGCTGAATCAATTGCAAGTTTGTCTGAAAAGGCGCTACGTTATGATTCAGCAGGCTTTGCCACCGCTTTTTACGACGATCTAAGCGCAGATGGCAAGCCTGATGGTAAAGGGAAAAGCGGTAGTGGCATTAAACTTGATAATTACGAGTTGAATGCAGAAACTTATCGTACCGATTTAGCCCAAGCATACTTTGATTTACTTACGGGTAAGCATACTGGTAAACCTTGGGTAACAGACAGCATTGCACAGTTGTTTGCGGATGATATATCCAAAGCTAGGCCCATGTTAGGTACTCTGGACCTATTTGGTAAAGATGGGGTAAGTATCGACCAAGACGCGCCTAACGTGGAACTAACGGTAGCGGGTAGAACTTATACTGACAAGAATCAACAATATGTCGCGGGTCCGATTGAAGCGAAATTGGTTGTCTCTGACCCATCGGGCATAAAAGATGATGCATCTACTCGGTTAACTTTCGCTCCGATGTGGTACAAACGCTCAACCCCTAATGACGAAGAACCAGCCAATGACATTTCGTTCACACCAAACGTGAACAATGATGAATACGTAAAACAGTTCGCTTTTTCTGTAAATACCGCGTTAAGTGAGCATAAAGACAAAGTGGAATTGGCTATCCATACCAGTGCAATGGATAACCAAGGGAACGGCTATGGCTACCCAGATAATAAGCGTAAAGATTCTCTCTTCATCGATAACGAACCTCCTAAAATCTCCTTGATTCGCCCTGAGGATCCAAAAACCGAGAATCAGCTTGAAGACAGCGTATACCTTAATACCAACAACGAACTGAAGCTACAGTTTAACGTTGTGGATACTGTCAATGACCAAAAAGAAAAGCGTGTTCTGCTATTCAAAGATAGCTCGGGTAAAATTAAGAGTTATGATGCCAATAAATTTGCTATTAATGACCCTGATAGCTTTGTTATTAACCTGTGTAAGGAAGTCGTTTGCGATAATAAACCCGTCTATCCAGGTGAAGGTGATTGGGAGGTTTATGTAAAAGCGATCGATAACTTGGGCAATGAGGTAAATGAGAACTCAATATCAGCACCGAAGTTTACAGTTCGGGTTGACTCAGTACCGCCTGAAGTTGAAAACAGGACCGCAGAAAAAATGCTGGGAGGCAATACCACATTAAATCCTGCGCCTATCTGGGGCGATCATAGCCCAGGTGACAAACTTGATTTGCAACTTAAGATAGGTAATGTCCTTGTACCCAATTTAGGCCTTTGTAGTGATGACGATACTGTGCCTTGTTTGGAAGGGACTCAACCTAACGTTGGCGTCAAGCTCGTAGCCGATGCCTTTACGCATGGTCAAACCAATACCTTGTTCTATACAGCGACAGATAAGGCATACCCACCGAATACCAGTGGGAGAGGAGAAATCAAATTTCAAGTCGATAAACAAGGGCCCGTTATCAACTTCCAAGACCCATGGTTAGTCGACTATGTCTCACAAAAGACTGGTGTATTGGGAGCTAAGTTCTCGGCGAAATTTAATAGCGTCACAGATGACTCCGGCGTAGAGAAAATCTCGCTTTATCAGAAAACAGACTCCGGTGAAACCTTCTTAAAAGATTGGACAGCAAGCGAGTGGAGCTCTAGCTTTGAGGGCACATACTCGGCAATCAATGACGAGAACAAGATTGTTACAGACGACAGTAACCGCGCTAAGCTTTTTGTTAAAGCGACCGACATTCATGGATTTGTATCAAGTTCCAATGTGTCTAATGTGATCATTGATACGCAAGGCCCATCACTAAAATTGAATGGGCATCAAGAGAATGATTTTTATGTGCCCGGTTATGAGCTCACGATCATTGCTGAAGACTATGACGACAACGGCTCGATAAACTCAAATGGTGTAAATAAGGACAAGTTTGAGTATTGGATATTCAAGGGCGATGTTGCGCCAAATGGAGAAGGAACCAAGCCAAAGAAAGTTGATGGCCAATATAAGATCCCACTACCGTCAAATCTCGATACAACGGGTGAAGATGCTATTACCGTAAAACTGAAGGCGCAAGATATCCGCGGCAATGTTTCCACGGTGCCATTTAAACTGCATATCAAACAGACACCACCAGCCGGAAGATTAATTGATGTTGTGTACGCAAGCAATAATGAATCTATTGGCACTGCTATTACTAAGGATGACCATATCAAACTCCTTCTGGAGATTTCAGATATTAGCGGCATAGGTCAGATAACCGGCTCTTACCACTTTGGGAGTGAAGAAGCCGGAACTACGACTGATGAAGAAGCCGGAACTACGCTCAGCTTTACTAAGAAAGGTGAGAAACAATGGGAATCTGTTATTCAAAAAACCGCGCTGGCTAAAGACGGTACCTACACTGTATCTATTTACGCATACAACAAGGCCAAATACTTAGATGGAGGGGATAACGCACAGCAAATACCTCTAAAAATAACAGAGACGTTAAGTGTTCAAAAAAAGGGTGTACGGCTTAAGGTTAAATCGCCGGAAGATTTCCAAAACTTTATAGCCAATGGCGAGCTAAAGGTGGATTTTGAGGTAACAAGCGCAGTCACACCAAATGAGCTCCAATGTTGGGTTCGTGAAAACTATACGTTGGACCAAGCACCGACAGATGAAGGAGCGACCTCTGGGCTAATAAAAGGTGAGCTTGGGAATACCCCAAGTTGTACGGTGAAGTCTAATCAGAACTTTCAAGACTCACCTGTGGTATTAATTGTTCAAACCAAAGGCACCAATGGAACACCGAACGTGCAAAGGTTTACGTTCAATCAAATGGATGTCAACCCACCAACGTCTGGGCAAAAAGACTACTTATTAAAGGGTGAACACGTTATTCCAGCGAGTCAATCTCCAAATAATAAAAAGCAATTAAGTATCCAGCTCGGATTTACTGACGATCAATCAGGGGTGAATATTAGCAATATAGATCAGCAAGACTTTAGACCATACCTTGCTAGAATCAACAATATTACTCCAATAAGGCCTAAAGAGTGTCTACGCAATTCTGATGGTCAAGTGACGTGTAGCTATATTGCGGATTACGCAACCTTCATCGCTTCAACAGACGCGGAGCATATCTTTAACGTTAAGAACGTAAATGATAATGCAGGTAATACGGCTGACGTCTCTCAGCTTTCATTAAAGCTTCCGGAAGGCAAGCCGACAGTTGCAATCACCAGTACAGACGATATTGCGACCCCCCTTGCTCAAAACACCGTCGTTAAGGACCAGATAAGCATCAACCTTAAAACGCTGTTACCTAATGGCTCGAAGCTGGAAGTGTTAACTGTCAAGGTAGGTGACACCACTTATTCTACTGCCAATACCAATCATAAGGATAACTTTGGTGCAGTAACAAAGTGTGGAGAGAATGACGAATACCTATGTTCGGAGTTTAACGCTGATCTGTCTGGCTCTGACGCTCAATCCTTGACGGTTACAGCAAGAGCGATGGATGTGTTTAACCTCAAAAGTGCTCTTAATGGTGAGTCTAATCAGGTAACGTTTATCGTTGACAAAGAAGCCCCTAAGGTTGGTAAAACTGTTGTGATAGAGTCACAACCGGGCGACAAAGTCAGATTTACTTTCCCCATTACCGACAGCGGAAGCGGGTTAGCTAAAGTCACTTACACAGTGACAGAGCTAGGAACGAATTTCACCAGAGAAGAAAAAAAAGGTGATGACCCTACCTACTTTGAGGTAGAGGCATCGGAACTGGCTAACAAGAACAAGTTGACAGTAACTGTCACGGCTGAAGACAAAGCGGGCCACGTGTATACAGAGAATAATATGGAGGTCAATATAGCGCTACCCACTGTAGCGTTATCTCTGAAGGATAATCCGCGTATAGAAGGGGGATTGCTTGTACTTGGCCGTACCAGTCAAGAAATGACACTAGAAGTGAATGCTACGAGTAGTATTACTGCAAAAAGTTACCGTATCACTCTTGTGCCTGTTTCAACTGGAGAATCAATCGAACAGTCGGCGACGTTTGTCGGCACGTCTGCGACCAGTACATTTAGCTTCAAAGACACGGATCAAGGCCAGTACATGTTGAAAGTGGCAGTAACGGACTCGATTGGTCGCACGCTTGAAACGTTCACTTACGCGGGTAATGAATATGGCGTTGAAGGCATAAAGTCTGTCGTTGATACCCAAGACCCGAGCGTGAGTAACCTAAAAGCCGAGCAAACAACCTTCGCACCAGATGATAATGGCGAATACTTAGTCGAGGTGACTGCAAACGTCTTGGATACGAACTTGAAAGAGGTGAATGCAGAGCTTGCGTTGAAAGCAGGTGGCAACAAAATACTGCCTAAATCTGTAGAAGAACCGACGGACGATAGTAAGCCGTACGTCTTCAGTTTCTCCGTCCCAGCGGGTGTTTATCGGGTTTCGATTAACGCGCGTGATCTTGCCGGAAAGGTCAATTCATCGCAAGAAATCGAGACCACGGTAGTAGCCGCTACGACCCCAGAGGTAAAAGCAATATCAGCCACACCGCAAGGTCCGATTGGAGGTGATAAACAGACTCAGCTGAAAATCGAGTTTTCTGAAAAGGTCCAAGACTTTACTCTGAGCGATATAAAACTCACCCAAGCGGGTGGAAGTGATGATGTGGGCACTCTGAGTGGATTATCTACAACAGACAACATTATTTGGATCGCTAACTACAAAGCGCCTCAAGGAGAAGATAAAACCATCACCTTTACCCTAGAAGACGATGCCTATCAAAGTGAGAAGGGAATCAAGGGTAAAGGGGATACGTTTAATCTAGAGGTTAAAGGTGTACTGCCAACAGTAAAATCACTATCGCTCAATCCTGAATATGCAGATACAGGGGATACCATCAATGTGACAGTGGAATTTTCACAGCCGGTCTCAGAGCCTTCGGAGTCGTATCTCAATACCAGCACAACCAAAATCAATTGGGATGCTGCTAGCGGTGAAAGTGACCGTTGGACAGGTAAGGTCAAGGTTCCAAGTGCCAATGACACAGATCTTGAAATGCCAATAGTGATTGCTGGTTTTAGTGATACATACACGAATGAGGGCGTAGCCCATCAAGATAAAAAGTTGTTACTGAAACCTAAGGTGACAATCACTGAGCTTGTAGTGAGTGCGCGCAAAGTAACGGTAAAAGGAACTACCACAAGAACAGGGACATCCGCGACGTTGAAGCTAACGTTTGAAGATGAGAGTAAAAACACAGTGAGTCTAGATAAAAACGGAAACTTGTCGGATGGCGCTTTTGAACAAACGGTGACGTTTGATGAGCTATCGAGCTTAGCCAGTGGTTCAGTCGATGTCACCGCAGTGGTAACCAACAGTCAGAATGCTTCAGGTGAAGAGAGCGATACTTTTACCTTAGACAAGCAAGCACCGACGTTGGCATCAACCAACCCAGTGAGCTTTAACCCGGGTTCAGCCGTCGTGGGCACCGACGGTGTGACAGTGACCGTGACTTTTGATGAGGCGGTGACGAAACCTTTAGGCAGCCAACTGGGCGGTGAGACCATTATCTGGGACGCAGCCAGCACGGCTAAAACAGTGTGGGTAGGTCAGGTCAACATTCGCAGCACTGCTACGAAAGCGGAATCCTTGCCACTGAGTATCAAAGGGTTCGAAGACGCATCAGGCAACCCAGGTGCGGAAAACACGGACCACCAGTTTGCGTTGCAGCCAGTAGTGACCATAAGCGAGGTAACGGTGAGCGCAGGGGTGGCGACGGTGAAAGGCAGCATGACCCAATCAGGCGATTCGGCGAAAGTGGCACTGACGTTTTCAGACACAGACGATGGCACGCCTGACGTTAGTGAGACCTACACACTACTGTCGAGCGACAGTTGGACACAAGACGTGGACGTAAGCAGTTTGACGGCTGGCACCATCACAGTAAAAGCAGTGGTCACCAACAGTCAGAATGCTTCAGGTGAAGAGAGCGATACTTTTACCTTAGACAAGCAAGCACCGACGTTGGCATCAACCAACCCAGTGAGCTTTAACCCGGGTTCAGCCGTCGTGGGCACCGACGGTGTGACAGTGACCGTGACTTTTGATGAGGCGGTGACGCAACCTTTAGGCAGCCAACTGGGCGGTGAGACCATTATCTGGGACGCAGCCAGCACGGCTAAAACAGTGTGGGTAGGTCAGGTCAACATTCGCAGCACTGCTACGAAAGCGGAATCCTTGCCACTGAGTATCAAAGGGTTCGAAGACGCATCAGGCAACCCAGGTGCGGAAAACACGGACCACCAGTTTGCGTTGCAGCCAGTAGTGACCATAAGCGAGGTAACGGTGAGCGCAGGGGTGGCGACGGTGAAAGGCAGCATGACCCAATCAGGCGATTCGGCGAAAGTGGCACTGACGTTTTCAGACACAGACGATGGCACGCCTGACGTTAGTGAGACCTACACACTACTGTCGAGCGACAGTTGGACGCAAGACGTGGACGTAAGCAGTTTGGCGGCTGGCACTATCACAGTAAAAGCAGTGGTCACCAACAGTCAGAATGCTTCAGGTGAAGAGAGCGATACTTTTACCTTAGACAAGCAAGCACCGACGTTGGCATCAACCAACCCAGTGAGCTTTAACCCGGGTTCAGCCGTCGTGGGCACCGACGGTGTGACAGTGACCGTGACTTTTGATGAGGCGGTGACGCAACCTTTAGGCAGCCAACTGGGCGGTGAGACCATTATCTGGGACGCAGCCAGCACGGCTAAAACAGTGTGGGTAGGTCAGGTCAACATTCGCAGCACTGCTACGAAAGCGGAATCCTTGCCACTGAGTATCAAAGGGTTCGAAGACGCATCAGGCAACCCAGGTGCGGAAAACACGGACCACCAGTTTGCGTTGCAGCCAGTAGTGACCATAAGCGAGGTAACGGTGAGCGCAGGGGTGGCGACGGTGAAAGGCAGCATGACCCAATCAGGCGATTCGGCGAAAGTGGCACTGACGTTTTCAGACACAGACGATGGCACGCCTGACGTTAGTGAGACCTACACACTACTGTCGAGCGACAGTTGGACACAAGACGTGGACGTAAGCAGTTTGACGGCTGGCACCATCACAGTAAAAGCAGTGGTCACCAACAGTCAGAATGCTTCAGGTGAAGAGAGCGATACTTTTACCTTAGACAAGCAAGCACCGACGTTGGCATCAACCAACCCAGTGAGCTTTAACCCGGGTTCAGCCGTCGTGGGCACCGACGGTGTGACAGTGACCGTGACTTTTGATGAGGCGGTGACGCAACCTTTAGGCAGCCAACTGGGCGGTGAGACCATTATCTGGGACGCAGCCAGCACGGCTAAAACAGTGTGGGTAGGTCAGGTCAACATTCGCAGCACTGCTACGAAAGCGGAATCCTTGCCACTGAGTATCAAAGGGTTCGAAGACGCATCAGGCAACCCAGGTGCGGAAAACACGGACCACCAGTTTGCGTTGCAGCCAGTAGTGACCATAAGCGAGGTAACGGTGAGCGCAGGGGTGGCGACGGTGAAAGGCAGCATGACCCAATCAGGCGATTCGGCGAAAGTGGCACTGACGTTTTCAGACACAGACGATGGCACGCCTGACGTTAGTGAGACCTACACACTACTGTCGAGCGACAGTTGGACGCAAGACGTGGACGTAAGCAGTTTGGCGGCTGGCACTATCACAGTAAAAGCAGTGGTCACCAACAGTCAGAATGCTTCAGGTGAAGAGAGCGATACTTTTACCTTAGACAAGCAAGCACCGACGTTGGCATCAACCAACCCAGTGAGCTTTAACCCGGGTTCAGCCGTCGTGGGCACCGACGGTGTGACAGTGACCGTGACTTTTGATGAGGCGGTGACGCAACCTTTAGGCAGCCAACTGGGCGGTGAGACCATTATCTGGGACGCAGCCAGCACGGCTAAAACAGTGTGGGTAGGTCAGGTCAACATTCGCAGCACTGCTACGAAAGCGGAATCCTTGCCACTGAGTATCAAAGGGTTCGAAGACGCATCAGGCAACCCAGGTGCGGAAAACACGGACCACCAGTTTGCGTTGCAGCCAGTAGTGACCATAAGCGAGGTAACGGTGAGCGCAGGGGTGGCGACGGTGAAAGGCAGCATGACCCAATCAGGCGATTCGGCGAAAGTGGCACTGACGTTTTCAGACACAGACGATGGCACGCCTGACGTTAGTGAGACCTACACACTACTGTCGAGCGACAGTTGGACACAAGACGTGGACGTAAGCAGTTTGACGGCTGGCACCATCACAGTAAAAGCAGTGGTCACCAACAGTCAGAATGCTTCAGGTGAAGGGAGCGATACTTTTACGTTAAATTAAAACTCGTATTGTCTATAAATAGGTCGTATATATAGACGGTGCTTTAATTTTTGAACCAAAACGCCAATTTTTATTGGCGTTTTTTTTATTTAAAATATCTGATGATAAACGAAATGAATATTGAAATAGTCTGATTGTACATTCACTCGATTAATTGACTATCTTACGCTCGATAATGGCTGTCGAAGTGTAATTAATTTCATGAATTTCGCCACGTTGCATTGTGTCTCAGACCTTGTATAGTGGCGCTGCGCCTAAGGGTGCTATCCTGCACAGGTGGTGAATACTATCTGTTTAGTATCTACAATATATTGGTACATTGACGTGATATTCAATCACGTCTTTTTTTTATTTCTTATTCACTCAGCGTATATTAATAAAGTCATAGATGTAGATACAATGCATCTTAGTCATCAATATTAGAAACGACAGCTGATTATAGTAATAATTACTAACATTTAATCACAAACTGTTCAGTATGGAACGGACGTCATTTTTATGAATTTTGGTTGCCATAAATGAGACATACCTTTATGTGCACTAATGACGTAATGATTAGTTAAAGTGGTGTTATTTTGAGTTATTGTGCCTATTTTACTGGTTTATTTTACTTATTGTATTTAGCTTGTTGAAATGTAATAAGTAACTTATTACCATGAAGGCCACCAAATCGTTACAGAGACCTCTTTTAGGGTCTACTTGTTACCGCAATCAAAAGACATTAATGGTTGTGGAGAACTAAAATGCAATTAATTTGCAAATTTGTTCCAGGAAACTCAGTTTCTAGGGACGTGTTAGACTACATACTGTCGCCAGATGAATGCATCGGGCAGCTTTCGCGTACGCGCAATCTTCAGGATATCCTCAGACAGCTCCCTAAGCCTTTGTCTGATACTCTCCCTCAGTCGGCTAAAAAAGATACCCACAGCCTTTTATCTTCGATCAAACAGCGTCTTGTACGTGCAGAGTGGGTGGCTTTGTCCTCCTTTGCTCGGCGAACTCCTCTCTCTGATGCTCAGCTTGAAGCGTATCCAGCGCTGAAAATGCGGATTGATCAATTTGCCGCTGAACAACCGAAAAAGATCATCAAAGCGAACTACAAGGCTGTTACAGACGATGTACCTTTGGCGCGCAACCTTAGCTATACGCCTGTTGAACCGTCTCCGGATAAAAAAATCGTGATTGAGTTTGCGGGGCAGTGGCCTAGTAATGCCGCTTACCTGATTTTATCCGCAACGGACAATCAGAAAGAAAAGATTGCTAAACCTCGCAAAGACTCTAGCAAAAGCCACCGCAGTGTTGCCGTTTTTAAGGGCCTCGAAGCAGAACCAAGGAATCTTTATTTAGCCATTCCTATTAGCGGCTCTGCCGCCCCACTCAAGTTATTACTGGCAGAGAATGTTGAGCCAGTGGACGCCAGCGACGAGATGGATGAATGGGATAATGTGTTAGTGCCCGTTCGACCGCTAGCGTATCTAGATGGTAGTAAAAGTAAAGATAAGGCTTCAGAGTTACGTGGTGGTTATCTTTACGTATTCTGGAAGGGTAAGCTGTGGCGTGAAATGGCGATTACAGACAAGGGCTACTATCAGGATGTAGACGTCGAGTATTACCGCAGCCTCTATCAAGAAGAACAAACGAAAGAGCAACCTAAAGCTATTCAACGTGAAGCGGAAGGATTTGCAATATCTCAGTTTTGGGTTCCTTACAAAGTCCTTGGCGAGGTGCAAGAGGGAGAAAATGGACTTAAAGTCATATTTTCTCCAAAACAAAAGCGATTCAATCAGATAGAGTCATTAGAATCTGATGCTGCATTGCTAGAGAAATCGAGCACGCCACTCGATGAACTCAGTAATTACAGTTCTGAACAAGCATTCTCTACACAGGAATTTACCTCAGACGTTGATAACGCCAAAGTCCATGCAGTTGGTGAAGACGATATGCCATGGCTGAGTGACCAACAGGTCTTGGTCCGTAGTTACGATCAAAGTAATACCGTGATTGCCTATGTCGATGGTAAGAATAGTGGTTTTAAACTTTCCGTTGAGACCGGGCTAATGGATTTTGACACCGCCATTACCCACTATGCCGTGTTGTCTGACAGTGAGAGTGACTGGGTACTGAGTGAACCATTAGAATACAGCGAAGACAATCCGCATTTTGCGACGGCGATATTGGGCGGCTTCCCACCTAAGGGCAAGTTTACCCTGCAAATCTCCTCGCCAGGGCACATCCACCATTCTGAACTGGTCTTTAGTGACCTAACATTCGAGCAAATACTGGCATGGTCTGAACCAGCAGGTCCTGCCCCGGCGCTGGAACCGCTTCCTGAAATGAGTGCAGAAGATCAAGCCGCAGTGGACGACCTTAAAAGCTATATGTCGCTATGGCGAGAAGAATTAGGACTATCAAAATGAACAAAAAAATTATATTTGGCGTCTCGGCCATGGTGATATTGGGGCTTGGTGCAGGCGCGGTATTTAGCCCACAAATGACTCAATGGTTAGACGCAAGGGCCAAAGCCAAGGCCGAACAAGCAAGATACGATATAGCGCTTAAAAAAACAGTCTCTTTTCTTGACTCGCGCCCCGGAGAATCATCCGCTTTAGCTTGGTGGTATTTGAAGGTGTCTGATCCGAGAGCCGCGCCGCTGGCACAGTGGGACAAGCCAGGTGATAAGCCGCAGATAATGACGCAAATTTATGTCGAGGAAAACCAAAAACAAGCTGGCTTATATACCATGAACTTGGATGGTACCAACTTACAAACATTATTGACCGCTGACGAAGTCAAGGGATCGGTAAGCTTTACAAAAAACCTTCGCCCACAGCGCTCGCCCAATGGCCGTTATGTGTTTTTTAATACTGGATTATTTTCTCAGCAAAAAGGTTGCGTCCTGGCGGATTTAAAAACCCGTCAAATTGAGCGCTTTGGCGGCGACTGTAACTTTGGTGGTTGGCTACCAGATAGCAGCAAAGCTTATGTTTCCGAGCTTGTTACAGCGTATGAAATTGATACCGCGACAATGACAATAAGCCATTTACCCCTTACTGTGCCAAACCCTGATACCCCTGAGTTAAGAAAGGCTTGGTTTGATGGAAATGACCATGCGAAAGATAAGATAAAACGGGTACGGCTGGTGAATAATGGCACTCAATTACTGGTCAATATCAAAACCAACTATAACAAGTCTACCTTACAGGTCAATGCTAAGCCTACCTATTTAAGTTATAAAGTGGGTGATTGGCAAAACTATCAACAGTCAGATTTTTACCCGCAAGACTGCATTCGTGAAGATTATATTTATTGGCGTGAAGATGGTGGCGCCTTTAGCTGTAATACTTCGGAAGGTTATCGCGCCTATAATGCCTACGACTTGAGCCAGTCAGCTTTGATGGCAGATGATGCTCGTTATCCACTTCAGCTTGGGCTTTTTAACGGTCAAGAAGCGATTACCCCTAGGTTTACTCGCGTGCGAAAATCAGACGAAATTTCGCCGATAGATACACTGCGCTATTTCTATCAGTTAGCCAACCCGCGTGATAAGATCTATGGTTTTTCACTTTATATCCCGCCAGCTTTAAGCCAAGGCTTTAATCAATATGATCTTGTGCAAGACTTACCTGCTTTACCTACTTATAGTCAATACAAATCGGCGTTTGCTATTAACTACCAAGAAGAATTTGATAAATGTGAGTTGCTTTGGCAAACGCCGAATGACTCTAAATGGACTCGCCGCGATTTTAATGGTTGTAAAAGGCTGTGCCAAATAGAGAAAGTCGGCAGCCATTTTATTTCGGGTGATTGCAAGGCAATGAAGGAGAACCGTCGTGGCTAATTCTAAATCCATCTCTGGCATCTATCTATTTGGTCAGCTTGCGCAAGGAAAAGAAGTTGATAAGCATTGCCGCTATTTCCCCTTGCCAAATATCTGCTTTGCCCGCGCTGATGACAATACCGCAGTGACAATAAGCTATGACGGTGAGGGAAAACAAACCCAAACCCCAGCTAAAGCATCGCTGTTATTTAGTGATGCGCTGGGCAAAATCACCGCCTTTACCAGCCCTGAATCAGGCCAACTCAGTCAAAACTTACCATTGCAAGGTAACCCTGCATTGGCCACCAATTTTGAAGCAGGCAACCCTAGACTGTTATTTTTCCCGCCTTATTTAGCGCCGGTGCATTTACTTAGCAAGCAAGGCAAAGATGGAAAATGGCTGGCAAATTTGTACAACGATTTGATATCTAGTGCTAATCAGTCGCCTAATAAAAACTATTTTTCAGCGCTTGATATTAAAGATATTCACACAGCTCAAATTATACCCAGCGATCAGGTCGGCGACTCCAACTACGCCAAAGCGATTGGTGAAGTTGAACGATCATTAACACAAAAACACTTAAGCTCAGTACGGGCTCTGGTGCTGCCGCAGCAATTTACCATTGTGGTGCAATTTTCTAGTGCGCAATTTGAAGGCGCAAACGTCACATTGTCTAACTTTCCAGAGCAGCTAAGAATTATTGGTAATAGCGAAGAGAACACCAACTTAACCGCAGTCAGTAAAGTTCAAGCGGTCAACTTTGACGATGTCGATGGAACAGATGAGAATGCCTATGCAGCGACCTTTTGGGTGATGTCGGATTCGGTGTTTGCCCTGAAAGAAGTCAACCAATATTGTCGTTTTGATATTGATTTAACAACAATAACCAATGACGATGGCCTTGAATTTTGGAAAGACGAAAACGTTGAGCAATACAGCTTTTGTGAGCGAGTATTGCATTTACCAATCCAAACCCCGCTTGGGCGCAGTGCCTTAGTGAATGGCGATCCTGTGTCGGTCGAAGAAGCACTGTTTAATCAAGCGCCTCACCTATACCCTGATTTACTTGCAAAGCTGAAACAAAGCCCGACAGATTTACCTGAAACACTCGCTAGTGAACAAAGTAAACCTATCGCTGCTCAGTTATGGCATAGCGTGCAAATGAACAAAGCCTATATCGAAAGCGCAGCGCAGGCAATGCAGCACAAGCTAAGCTGGCAAACGGTGGCTAAGATAGCGGCGGCTTCAATGGGCACGAGTGCAGACAGTGAGCTAAAAAATATCGCTGGGGCCACGGCCGCCTCATTAGCCATCATGAGCAAAGCCTATGAAATAGATAATGCCGCCTTTGGCCAAAAATCGATTGATCTGATTAAACTTTTTGGTGATAAAGGCAATATTTTATTCGATGGCTTAAAAGATAAAATTAACCTTGTTGAAGTCCCGCCCCAATGGCGAGCACTCATGCAGAATATGCAGGTGTTAGAAAACGTTGGCAAGGGCTTTTCAATTGCAGATGCCGTGATGAAAGGCGGCAGTCTGGTTGAAGCATATAAGAAGGGTGCGAAAGCAAGCAAGAAGCTTGACACTGTGGTGGTTGAGTATTTGGCTACAGTGCAGCAGCCTGGTCAGAAAGCACTGGCAGATTTTAAGGAGAAAAAAGCGCTGTCTGAAGTAGAAAAGAGAGCGCTTGAACAGCTTAAACAAATGTTACCTACACTGGGTGATAGTGATGAAGTGACCGCCGATACGCAAGTTAAGCAAGGGCAACATCTATTTGAACTAAGAAGCACCACCTTTGCTTTTGATCGTAGTGAATTCGCCAGCACACAAGCACGAGAAAAGTTGGTCAAATTGGGTGAGATTCTGTCTCAGTTAGATCAGCCTATTCCCATTACCATTAAGGGTCATACTTGCTCAAGAGGCTCAGTTGACTATAACCAAGATTTGTCACAGCGCAGGGCTGACTTTGTACGAGAATGCATTCTCGAAGGTGTTGCACGCAACCAAGCGATATGGAAAAACTGTATTAAGAGTATTGGCTACGGAGAGCAAGTTCCACTAGTTGCTAATGATTCAGAGCAGGAAAGACGGCGCAATCGCCGTGTTGACATGATCCTTCACTTTGAAGCCATATTGGATTACCCCTTATCTCGCAGCGCGATTACTGTGGTTGAAAAAGCGCGCCAAATGGCCATTGCTGAGGAACTCAAACTCGATAAAGCGACGCTGGACGCCATTGAGCTGGCGCTGGATACTGCTCTTGATGTCGCTTCGATTACGCCTTGGGGAGCGGCTGCGAATTTCCTTTATACGGTGACCAAAGAAGGTTCGTCGCTGGTTTCGAATCTGTATGACTTGTGTACGGAGAATGCTGACACCCTGAAATTGCGTAATAACCTTGAGCAAATCCAACATCAAAACTTTGTCTCTCAAGAACAGCTGCTTTCTTTTGGTTCACAAAGCTTAAGCGAGCAGATGAAGGCGAGTTATTATAAACGGGCACATGCGTTGAATGGCTTAAGTCGTTTATTACTTGAGCGTAATTACCAACAAATGAGTGGCGATGAGGTTAGCGTTGAACAACAACATATTGATGGTTATATCCAACAATTTTTATTAAAAGACCAATGGCAGCTAGATGAAAATGGTTTTGGTATGGTTCATTTAGATGAATACTATATGGACTCAGATTACGCTGAAGCAGAGCTATCACTACTCAAAGCCAGTACTTATTCTGCTTATGCTCAACTTGGGGCGAGTATTGTCTATGACAGCGTGGATGATTGGCTATCCAATGAGCAAGATGATGCTCCCAAACCTTTTATGCAATATTGTCCAATTCATTACCGCGCGTCATCAAGCATCAAAGCACTGATCGATATGTTTGAAGTGCCATTCGATACTAATGAGCTTAAGGCCTTGTACCAAGGTGCCAAACAGTCGATTTCGGTGAAAACATTGCGCGAAGGTGCGCGCCAAGAATGGTTATCTTTGCATGAGCATTTGCAGCAGTATGATTCTTTATCTCCGCTGGATGAAGTGAGAATCATTGTGGTGCTAGATAACAAGGCCATTCAAGCAGTACCTGAAGAAAAACGACAGCTTTTGCATCGTGTTGGTATTGAAACACAAACAAAATGGAGTTGGCTAAATCACTCCGAGTTGACGGATAAAGTTATCGAAGGTTCTAAAATCGTTAGTAAGAGCTCTGAATATTTGCGTGAAATCACCCCTCTGCTTAAGAAAATGAAGTTAACATCAAGTGAGCGGAGCATAGTCACTCAAGGCTCAGGTAAAGAAATTTGGGGAGCGATTATCGAGCCGTCTTATGTGTTTGGCGCTAATAAAATCAAAGGTACGCGACCATGGTTAGTAAATGATTCTTTTGACGCGTTTTATTTAAAAGCGCTGTTTAAAGATGAAGGTAGAGAAATTCGTTCTGGTGAATTGTCGCTGAGCTACGAATATTTTGCTGGAATAAAAGGTGTAAAAGACTCATTCAAGTCAATAAGCTATGACAACTGGGGGCCGTGGGATACGTCAATATTTAATTTAACTATGAGTCCTTCAAGGCTGTATCAATTTGGTGATAGTAAAGATCCCAAGCATGCGGATCATTTATTAGTGTCAGAGAGCTTTCTATTTGCTCCAAAACCAGACTCAGGTATGGCACAGTTCCCGAAAGTGTTTGATGAGCCTGTTGTTGAGCTTCATATTATGCAAAAAGGACTCTCTGGAGAGCACTCCGATTATAACAATTACTATAAAGATGATGTCGAAGGCTTTGATTGGGGTAAATATGTCAATTGTCTCGCTGTAGTAAAAACGCGCCACTGTGATGACAAATTATTTACTAATGCTGGTTTTGCGCCGGGTAAAGTTGTAGGCGTCGATGCTAAATTGAGAGAAGTCGATATGGCAAACAATGTTGATTTTATACCGGGAGTGTCAGGTGGGGAACGTTTTTCTTTGGGTAAAACCGAGTTGTATCGAATTGGAACCATTGTAGAGAAGGATGATAAGTGGACATTTGAAGCCTTTACCTTGCAAGGCGGTGGGAAGTCGTCACAACCTAAGCTTTCTAGTCATCTTAAATCTCTATGTCGATACTATTTGGACATGGAGCCTGATCAGTTAAGAAAACATGTGATAACCAGCTATGGGTTTGGTAAAGAGACGGATATTTATGTTCAAGTTCTCAAGCCAGAGTATGTGAATGCGTTGGGAACGAAAGTTCATGGTCTGAAACCGTTCAAACGGGTAGAGACGCTATCCGATATTGATTACCTAGAACTTAAACTTGAGCTTATTGGCCCGATGGGCTCAGGATTAAACGCTGAGTCTGATGAACTTAAGGTCAATCTTCATTCATTTGATCGAAACGATATCCCCGAAACATGGTACACATGTAGTGATAATGTTCTCCGATGTGCTAAGGAAATTATCCAGGTTGAGGAAAAAGATAATTACTATACTAAGCGAACTATTGCGCAGACCTATGAGCAAAGATACTCAGATATTTTGCCCGCCATTCGCTGGTTAGAGGCGAAAGACGAAGACTCTGAAAAGCTTTCAGACGAGCAACTTGAACTGATTAACCAATGGATTGAAAGTAATTAAGAACAATAAATAGACCTAAAAAAAGCCATTTCAGTAATGAATGGCTTTTTGCTTTCCATGTTCTGTCCTGAAATGTGTTTAACATAGGGACTAGACATCAACACCTGCACAATTTAGCTCGTTGTGGAAATATCGTACTTCTTCATTTTGTGGCTCAATGTGCTGACAGGCAGTGATAGCTGCTCCGCCACACGTTTGATTTGCCAGTTAGAGGCATTCAGGCAGTCGAGAATGACGTTCTTCTCGTATTCGCCTACTGCTTCCTTAAGACCTTTCGAGTAATCAATAACTTCTGTAGATTCCTCTTCGGGTTCATCTTCAACGATAAGCGATGGCTCGATCTCTACCTCAATGGGCTCTGCTATTTGAGGCTCATCCACTAAGGCCTCAGCTTCACCTAGCTCTATCTGACTGATCGTTTCAAAATCCGACAGGAGCAATGCACGCTCAACGATGTTTTTTAGTTCGCGAACGTTTCCGGGGTATGAGTATTCCTGAAGCTGCTTTTGCACCTTAGCGCTAAACCCTGGCGCTTGAGCAAGGCCTAAGTTAGAAGCGCTCTGCTTTACGAAATGTTCGGCTAGCGGCAAAATATCGGCTTCACGCTCTCTCAAAGGAGGAAGGGTGATAGGGAAGACATTGAGGCGATAGAACAAGTCGGCACGGAACTCGCCATTTTTGATTTTATCCATCAAATGACAATGCGTAGCCGCGACAACACGAACATCCACCTCGACTTCTTGGCTGGCCCCAACAGGACGTACTTTGCGTTCCTGCAAAACACGCAATAGCTTAGCTTGAAGCAATAATGGCATATCACCAATTTCATCAAGGAAAAGAGTTCCGCCATGAGCAGCTTCAAACAAGCCGACCTTGTCTTTATCTGCACCGGTAAATGAACCTTTTTTGTGACCAAAAAGTTCAGACTCAAGCAATTGCTCAGGAATCGCCGCACAGTTTTGCACAATAAGGGGTTGATCGGCACGGTTGGAGTTCTCGTGGATGTATTTCGCGATGACCTCTTTACCTGCTCCTGTCTCACCTCGAAGTAAAACATCGACTGGAAGCGTCAGTACTTTCTCTAAACGACGAAGAACTTCCAGCATTTGCTCGCTTTCTGCAATCGGCCCAGTGTAGTGGCTTTGTTTGCGCTTTTTGAGGTGTTGGTTCTCACGGACTAAAGCGGCATTATCGGCACTTAGGCTTTTGATCATATAGCCGTATTCTTCAAGCCAAACGGCTTGTCGAATACTGTTTGCTGCCATATTGCAAAATGCCGTTAGCGCCGATTCATTATCTATTACGCTCAAGTCGAATAGAGCTAATAAACCAATGGTTTTACCGCTGTCATCAACGAGTGGCCATGCAAGTAGGTTGGCACTTTTGATGCCAAGCGTAAGCTCTGTCTCATAGATGGCTTCACAATCATAACCATTGTACTGATAAAGCTCGTTAATCAGAACGACTTCGCCATTCTGTATCGCGTAGTTAAACGGATCGGTTTGGCTAGTTTGATCGAACGAGAGAGCTTGCCAAGGGTGTGAAGTGAGCGCTTGTTCGTTGTGATGAACAATGCTTGGGATCAGAGCCTGACCCGTCTGATCAAGAACGTAGATGATGCCGTGTTTGGAAAACGTCATCTGACGCGCTGCAGTGAGCACCGCATCCAAAGTTTGTGCAAGCTGGGTACGATCAGCCAGAGACTGGCTGATCGCTAACAGTGCATTACTCAGATCGTTCTGATTAGCTGAACGCATAAGATAGCGTTCCTTGCTCATCGACAGAGACAGTGATCTGACTATGCGACTCGTCCTTATCGTGCACTAGTAGTTGGGTCGACAGTTGAGGAAGTAATTGGCGATTAATTACCGCATCAATATTACGTGCACCGGTTTCTGCTAAGCGACAGTTACCGAGTACGAATTCGACTAGGGTATCGTCATAGTTCAATGACAGCTTGTGATGATTCTGCAGACGCTCTGACACTTTACCCAACTTATGGTGGATGATGTCTGTCATTGCTTCGTCTGATAGAGGTACAAACGGCAATACTGACATGCGAGCAAGTAGAGCTGGCTTGAAGTGTTGGTTTAGGGTTGGGCGAATGGCTTCTGCAATTACACCAGCATCAATATCTTTAGACTGCTGTACCAGTGACTCAATTTCATGAGTTGCTAGGTTACTTGTCATGATGATTAAGGTGTTCTTAAAGTCGATTGAGCGGCCTTCACCATCGTTCAGTGTGCCTTTATCAAAGACTTGATAGAACAGGTTAAGTACCTCTGGGTCCGCTTTCTCTACTTCGTCCAATAGAACAACAGAGTATGGACGTTGACGTACCGCTTCTGTAAGCATTCCACCTTCACCATAGCCAACATAACCTGGAGGTGAACCAATCAGGCGTGAAACAGTGTGTTTCTCTTGGAACTCTGACATGTTGATGGTGGTCATAAAGCGCTCACCACCAAATAGCTGATCCGCGATAGCACGTGCAGTTTCTGTTTTACCTACACCACTTGGGCCGACAAGTAAAAACACGCCTGTTGGTGCATCTGGATTACCTAAGCCGGCTTTTGCCGTTTGGATTCCTTCAGCCAAAGCATCGATAGCGTATTCTTGGCCTTTGATATTGCTAGTGAGGCTATCTTTCAGTTTCAGAGTTGTTTCTGCTTCATCTTGAAGCATTTTACCCATAGGGATGCCAGTCCAGTCAGAGATCACGTGGCTGACTTCATCTGGGCCAACTTCAAAGTGCACCAGTGGGTTACCGCCACGAATGGCATCCAGTTGCTCTTGGCAAGCTGCAATGGCAATACGTACCGCTTCTTCATCCATTTCTGCATAAGGAGAGGTTTGCGTTTCTTCGCCTTCTTCTTCAGCATCAGCAACTTCAATTTCTTCGCCAGATACAAGCTCATGAAGACGAGTTCGCAAAGCGATCATTTCTTCAATTTGCTCTTTCTCGTTTTTCCATTGAGCTTCTTGGATTTCAAGTTCAGCTTGGGTTTCTTCCATCTTGGTTTTTAGATCTGGAATAGAAGCTAGGCTGTGTTTGTCGCCTGTTTGCTGAAGTTGGTCACGCTCAAGAGCCTCAAGTTCGCGAGTTTGAGCAGCAAGCTCTTGCTGCAAAGTTTCGACAGAAGCAGGGACGGCATTTAAGCTGATGTTGACGCGTGCACAAGCAGTATCCAGAACGTCAATGGCTTTGTCTGGCAGTTGGCGACCTGAAATGTAACGAGCAGAAAGCGCAGCTGCGGCTGTGATGGCATCATCACGAACGTAAACGTTGTGAGACTTCTCGTAAGCAGGGCGCAGACCACGGATAATCAGAGCCGCTTGCTCAGGTGATGGCTCATCGAGTTTAACCAGTTGGAAACGTCGAGCAAGCGCTGGGTCTTTCTCGAAGTATTTCTTATACTCAGACCAAGTTGTTGCTGCGATTGTTTTTACTTCACCACGGGCAAGCGCTGGCTTAAGCAGGTTTGCAGCATCACTACCGCCGGCTTGGTTACCACCGCCGACAAGCGTATGTGCTTCATCAATAAATAAGATGATTGGTGTTGGTGAATTTTTCACTTCATCTAAAACGGCATTTAGGCGCTTCTCAAATTCACCTTTGACGCTTGCACCAGCCTGAAGTAGACCCATATCTAAGCCATAAAGCTCGACACCTTTCAGGTTATCAGGCACTTCGCCTTGAACAATTTTCAGTGCCAGCCCTTCAACCACTGCCGTTTTACCCACACCCGGTTCACCCACAGCGATTGGGTTATTTTTACGACGACGAGCAAGAATATCGACGATTTGGCGAATTTCTTGGTCGCGGCAGAAAACAGGGTCTATCTCGCCTTTACGCGCTTTCCCGGTAAAGTCGGTTGTAAACTTGCTCAGTGCCGAACCTTCCTCACGAGCTTGAGTGTTCTCAGATGTTGCAACCTGAGCCTCAAGGGACTGGCTGGTCAGCTCGCCAAAGTTACGCTTTAGGCTGTCTGGGTTTACTGTTTCAAGAAGAGCAGAATATCCATGCTGTCCGTAACGTAGAGGGTTACTGACTAAGGTAAGTAGTAATGCACCAGAACGGATCTGCGTTTGAGATAGATCTAATGAAGAAACTAGCCAGCTTTCTTGTAACCATTCGATCAATAAAGCCGAAAAGACAGGTTTTCCGCCGTTACCTGTTGGGCTTGTATCTAAAGTAGAGCGAATCGATTGACGTAAAATGTTTTCCGAACAGTCGAAGTGTGCAAGCAGAACATCGAAATCACTATTCGGTCTTTCAAGCAAACTTAGCAGGAAGTGCTCAATTTGTACTTCGTTGGCCTTTTCCGATACAGCTAAAGCTGCGGCGTCTTCTAGCGCGACTTTTGCGATAGGGTGCAGACGTTGAATTAATGAAGATAGATTAATATTTATCATTGTCTTTATCGAGCTTATGGTTTGTTTAAAGTTGGCTCGAATTGTACTAAATAATAAAAGTCATTTTTTTTTCTCCGCTATTTTAACAGGTGTTTCATGGTTGTTTGTTAAGCGATATTGAATAGTTTAAAACCCTATTTTTTACATGCGGCCGTCACAATGATTGTTATTTTAGTTATTCTGTCTTAAATGGCCGTTAATAACGCTTTTTTTACTCTATTGCCAGCCGTTGTTTTACCAAGTTATCTGAGCAACAATAAATTGTTTTTAAATCACAAGAAGTTGTTAAATTTTACAATTTATTGAATTGATAGATCACGCTAATAATAATATTAACTTCATAAGTTGTTGATTTTTATGGTTTGCAAAGTTGGCACGGAGTTTGTATTAAGCTATTCGGGTCGCGGTAATAAGCGATTTGGTGAATTTAAATAAATAGAATTTTTTAGAAGGAATACAAGATGCCAACTCCTGCATATATGTCTATCACAGGCGAAACTCAAGGCGATATCACAAAAGACGCTTACTCAGCTGACTCAGTTGGTAACTCATGGCAAGAAGCTCACGTTGATGAGTTCCTAGTTCAAGAACTTGATCACGTACTAACTATTCCACGTGATCCACAAAGTGGTCAGCCAACAGGTCAACGTGTTCACAAGCCTGTAGTCGTTACTAAAGCACAAGACTGCTGTTCACCACTTCTATTCAACGCACTAGTTTCTGGTGAAAAACTGCCTGAGTGTAACATCAAGTTCTACCGTACTTCAGTACAAGGTAAGCAAGAGCATTACTACACAATCAAACTAATCGATGCTCTTCTAGTAGATATGCAAACTCGTATGGCTCACTGTCAAGATGCTGCTACTTCTGACCGTGTAACTGAAGAAGTATTGAGCTTCACTTACCGTGCTATCGAAGTAACTCACGAAGTTATGGGTAAAGGCGGTAACGACGACTGGCGTGCTCCACGCGAAGCGTAAGATCGTCTTACAGAACGCTAAGGGCCAACTTAGGTTGGCCCTGATATTATTATTTGTATCAGGTGAAAGGTATGCCAAATAACGAAGGTACGAGTGACGTAGAATTTAAATTTGAAGTTCAGGGTAGTGGTCATGAATTTCGTGTTGAAAGTTTTCAAGTAACTGAAGAACTGTCGAAACCATTTCAAGTCAGCCTCTCATTACTTTCACTTGATGCTGATATTACTTTTGATGAACTTATCCGTAAACCTGCGCTTTTGACATTATTTGGTCAGGGTGTGGGTTCTGCTCGTTTGTTCCACGGTGTCGTAAATGAAGTACGATTCCTTGGTTCAGGGCGTCGATTCTCTCGCTATCAAATTATTCTTGTTCCACAAATGTGGTTCATGACGCAGCGTCAAGACTGTCGAATTTTCCAGAATTTAGCTGCTCCAGATATCATTTCTCAAGTGCTTGATGATGCTTCAGTCACGGATTACCGCCTTGAGTTATCAGGTGTTTATCCGCCAAAAGAATATGTACTGCAGTATCGTGAAAGTGACAGCAACTTTGTCCAGCGTATGCTTGCTGAACATGGTATGTGGTACTACTTCGAGCACGCCGAAAGTAATCACACCATGGTTATCGTCGACAGTAATGATGCTATTCCGGAATTGCTCAATACGCCGATCAATGCTTCTTATGTCGGGCCACTGGTCTATCATTCAGACGCAGGTGGTGTAGCAGATCGTGAACATATTTTTGAGCTAGCAGCGATAAATCGTGTAAGGACGGGAAGTACAACTTACACAGACTATAATTATGAGCAGCCAAAGATCCCTCAGGAAATGTCCAGTGACGGTCCTTTAGATCAGGATCTTAAGCAGTTTGACTATCCTGGCCGTTATGTTGACCCAGCGATGGGGCAAGTCCGCGCTTCAGAATGGATTGCTGATCATCAGGTAGAAAATCAGCAGATCGAAGCCGAGTCGAATATCATGAGGGTCGTGCCTGGCTACAGCTTTAATATTAGCGAGCACCCACGTAGTGCGATCAACCGCGATTATACTATGCTGTCTGTCATCCATAGTGGTCATGATCCGCAAGTGCATGAAGATGAAAACAGCGGTGCTCCTACGACTTATCAGAATCAATTTATTTGTATTCCTCGAGACGTAATATTCAAAGCGCCGAAATTGCCTGCACCTATGGTGGATGGCCCACAGACAGCGGTTGTGGTCGGTCCGGCGGGTGAAGAAATCTATACAGATAAATTGGGTCGAATTAAAGTACAGTTCCACTGGGATCGATACGGTAACAATGATGAGCATGCGAGTTGTTGGATTCGTGTCAGTCAGTCTATGGCTGCGCCAACATGGGGAGCGGTGTATCTACCGCGTATTGGGCACGAGGTGGTCGTTACTTTCCTTGAAGGCGATCCTGACCGTCCGCTAGTAACTGGTGCGGTATACAATGGTTTGCATTATCCTCCGTACTCATTGCCTGAGAACAAAACGCGTACAACTTTCCGTACTCAAACGCACAAGGGCACTGGCTACAATGAGATGAGCTTTGAGGATGAAGCGAATCAGGAAGAAATTTACTTCCATGCTCAAAAAGACATGTCGACTAAGGTGCTGAACAACCGTTACCGTGAGATTGGTCAGGACGAGTTCCTGAAAGTAGGCCGTCATCAAACTAATGAAGTCTTCGGTGACCACCAAGAAACCATCGACGGACACAAAACGACTCAAGTAAACAGTACATTTACTGAAACCGTTGAGCAGGACGTTACGGTGACATATAACGCCAACGAAACTCAAACGGTTAAAAATAACTCCACACTGGATATTGGTGATAACCGCTCGACTAAGATTGGCAAAAATGATGACTTAGACGTGGGGGAAAACAGCAACTTGGCGGTCGGTGCTTCTCGCTCAGCTGACATAGGTGCTGATGATAACCTGACTATAGGCGGAAACCTGACGGTTTCGGTGAAAGGTAATACGTCATACAAAGCCGATGCCGCGACACAGGTGATCAGCGGTGACAAAATTGTTTTGAAAACTGGTGGGTCGTCTTTGGTGATGAACAGCGACGGCAGCATTAAGCTTTCCGGTTCATCCATTACGGTTGAAGGAAGCGACAAAGTGGTGATTAAGGGTGGCAACGTAGCGATTAACTAATGAAACAGCAAAAGCACCTAGAACAATTAGAGTTAGAAACACAGCAAGCCGAGCAATCGGCTTGCTTTTCCCGTTTTGGCACCATAGTCGACTTTAACGAAACTCAGGACAGTGTGAGAGTCGACTTCGAAGGTAATCCATTCGGTCAACCCCTTTCTGCCAGGTTGGGTCGTGGCTTTAGAAAGTCAGAGCTTAAACTAGCCATGGATAATAAACTAAATTGTCGTATTGAGTTTATTAATCAGGATGTTAGCCTGCCTGTGGTGACGGATATTTTCTTCTCCATGCTGAATGATGGCGATGAAGTGATAATTCGAGCAGAGAAGATGACGATAGAAACGTCACAAGAGCTCATTGTGAAGAGCGGTGATACTCAAACTCGTTACAGTGGCAGAGACGATCGAATTACGACTCAAGCTAAATATGTAACCTCACAGGCTGAAAAAGCCCAGAAAATTCAGGGCGGAACGGTTGCTATCAACTAAGCAATTTACGCAGATAGAGTATGAGACAGAGAATTACCAAAGAGCAGCTTAACTCAGCGTTAAATGATCAAGATCTTGCCAAAGCAATGGAGAAGCTAGACTCTCATATTGCTCAGTTAAGTGCTTTGAAGCCAGTATGGCTTGAGTTTTGTCATGAGAAATCGGGTCTAGCCACAGAGTCACTCTTTTTCCTTTTCAAGCAGTGGGTAAGGTTGCACCGTAAAGGTTACCCATCAAACAGTCAGGATTATTTACGTTTGGTAGAGCGCCAAATGTATGAAGTGAAGCAAGTCTACTTGGCATTCTATAAATTGCACCCTGGGTTGGTTTATGAGTTAAAAGAGACTTCCCCAGAACTTTTTGTGTGGTTGATGCTTGAGCCAGAGTTTGAAGCGGATCGTAACCACTTGCTCGCAGCCTTTAAGATTGCTGAATCCCTTGATGCTCATGACGCAACATTACTCATGTTGCACTCAAAAAACGCCTATTTGGATATCACTTTAGCTCAGCTTGTTGAAGGTAAGGTCTCGATGAGACAGCTATGTTTTGAGCTGATGAGGCTACGTCAGACACTAAGTATTGGTCTTGCAAAACATTGGATTAAGCATGAGTCGCTTAAAGAGCAAGAGGTACATCCAGTGCTTGCTAAGTTTGACGTTGAAGACAGCATTGAATGGATCAATGAAATCCACAATGATGAAAAATACTTATTTGAATTATTGCTGTGTAAACATGACCGAGGCACATGGTTTAGAAAGCGTTTTGGTGTTCAAGAGCAAGGGTTACCCAGTGAAAATGTTGCAACCTACGCGAAGTTACTTGAACTAGTGGAGTTTAACCAGTTTGATCCAACAACTGACATGGCTCCAGTTCAGATGGTATTGACCGGCCGCCCAGAATGGATTTCTTCAGCTGTAGAGCATGTGATGGCGCTTGATGAAGAACAGGGTGAGGAATGGCTATTTGCGCTTTATATTGTGTATGGCGATCGCTTTCCGCTAAACCCTCATGATTTAGGCGTTGAATACGAATGGGGAGAAGCGGTGGTTCGACTGGAGGATTGGTGCAAGCTTGATGGTCATCGTGTTAATAAGCCGATGCGCCTAGGCGAAACCTTGACTTATGAATCGACTGTTCTTGCGATGAAGAATATCAAAATACCAGCGAAATACCGAGATTGGATATGGCGACATCTCTGTATCCATGGGCGCATCTATATACCGTGGAGTTGGACAATGCCAGTAGCACAGCAAAACTGGCTTTTCAGTAAGATTTCCAATCAACCAGCAGCGATTGAACGATTTAACCTAAGGAACCAGAATGCAACTTTGGGATATTGAGCAAACGACAGATTTGCAAACAAAAGGTCGTTTTCAGCGTGACGAAAATGGGCATGAAGTCTGGGTGCTGACGGCGAAACGTCAATGGAATTTAAACGAAAAAGTTTGGCAAGAAGTCCTTGCCGAAGAGATTCATGATGATCCTGTGTATTTAGGTGAACCGGGTTTATCGGCCATGAAAATTGATCACGAGTTTCCAGTCTCAAAGCAGAATACGGATGTGCTGGTTTACGGAAAAGCCAGAGCCTATGCAAAACGCCCAGTGACCTATCATGAGTGTCGAATACTCATTGATAGTCATATCGACAAAACGATTGCAGTACACGGTGAGAGACAGTGGGTTGAGCATGGTGGTAGTGTGACGGTTTCTCTCCCTAAAGCTTATGTCGAGGCGGAAATTGACTATTCAAGAGCTTTGGGTGGTGATGAGCGAAATCGTCTTGGTTCAGGCGTGGCTAAAAGTAGCTCGGAGCTGTTGGAAAGAGCGGTTCCATCGGTGTTTTTTCCTAATGAGGATTGGGGGCCAAATACGAAAAACTTACGTGTGGCTGGTCTTGGGCCTGTTCCGCCTTTTTTTTCCGAGAGAATGCAATACGCAGGTACTTTTGATGATAAGTGGCAAGAGTCTCGACGCCCTCTGTTACCGGAAGATTTTAATCGCAGGTTTTACCAGTCAGCGCCTGCAGATCAGCAATGTAATGGTTTTTTAGAAGGAGGAGAGCGTCTGATGATGAGTGGGTTTTCTCATGATGACGTTTTTTCTTTCCGTATTCCATCAGAAAAGTATGTTGCAGTGGCTGATTTTGGTGAAGAAAAATTTAGGATCCCAATGGCGATGTATACCGTATTTATCGATACAGAAGCAAAACGCCTGACGATCAGTTACAGCGCGTCTTTCCCATGTCAGGCTAAAGAGCATTTGCTCGTTTCCTCCAAGGTACTCAAAGTAGGAGAGAAAGTATGAGTAATGTTTATGGTCGATATGTTTTGGATGTTGATGTACTGACCCCAATGGGGATGAATTTAGATATTTCATTGGCAGTAGCTAAAGCGGATTTAGCTCGCTTTAATCAGCAAGCTGATGAAAACGGAATCGATAAGTATACTTACGCCAAAGCTGACTTTATTAAAGGAGAGGAGAAGCAAGACAGGGCTGTCGATATGATCGATACACTGCTTTCTTCTATGTTAAGTAAGTTACCGAAAACTCTTAAACCTGTTCCTGTCATAATTTCTGTCCCAGAGTCGATAGAAAATAACCGTTTACTTAGTTGGATAGAAGAAAGTGAGCATGCTAAGTGGCTATCAAAGATCGATATCTCCCATGTAGGTGGTCCCCGATTTATTCATGACTCATTAAGCGTGCTCAACCAACAAGATGCGGTAATTTGTATTGCTGTTGATTCTCTATTTTGTGATTTGGATTCGCTCATTGCAGAGTCCAAAGTCATGGGAAGTCAAAATCCTTGGGGGCTAATTCCCAGTGAAGGGGGAGCAGGTGTCATTTTCACTAAAAAAAACATTATTGAGACCCTCAAATTGAAACCTATTGCTTCATTAGAATACTTTATTGCTGAGTGGAACACGTCAGATCGCAGAGGCATGATGCGTTTAGTTCGCAAGGCTGGTGAAGCGTTTGAACATTTAGGCCGTGTTTATTCAGATATGAATAACTCTAGGAATAATACGGAAGATTATGGTTTCGCTTTAGGAGCACGAGCAGAGAAATTCACTAACCCGCAACAGCCTTTTCTTATCAATGATTTATGGGGGACGCTAGGTCAATCATCAGCGATGGCTTTGCTTGGTAGTTTCACTCAAGTGCACAAATCATCTGACTCTGCATCTTTGTTCATGTATGGGCTAAATGGCGATCGTGGCTTATTAAGAATGTCTTTGTGTGACTATAAGTAACCGATGCTAAGCTGTGCCATGATATGGCTCCCAGCTAATAATAGATTTATATTTAAGCTGTCAAAGAGAAACATGTTTTATCGGTTCTACCGTCATTCTGACTAAATTGATAGATATAGTGGGCTTTTTATTTTTACACAGTTGAAAAACAATATTCAAAATAATTAATATGCCCCCCTAGTTATTATTATTAGTTGGCTAAAGAGTAAAACGTGTCTGATCAAAATGGATCAAGCGACAGCTATATCAATCAATTAGTTCATAAAGCGATTGAGAGAAAAAAACAGTTAGAGCAGCAGGAAGCACAAAGAAATAAGCCTAAGTTGGAATATGTTTTATTCTCTCAATTCGATGTACTGGAGTCTTTTCCTTCAAAAAATGGTAATACGACATTGTACCACCTCGCGAAGCAAGGTGAGCCTGATAAGCAGGTCTGTTGTAAAGTTGCCAATGAAGGGACATCTAGTCACGAACACTCGCTACTGGTTGGTGAAGCAAGCAAGCTTGAAATCTCTCAACACCCTAGCGTTGCTGACTTTATTAAGATCGGCAATGAGTTTGATCGCCCTTACATCATGTATGAATGGATACATGGTGAGTCTCTTGCTGAGAAAATAGAAAGACACTCAAAGAAAGGCTTTAGACACGATCATATTGCTTGGCTCGTTTATCAGCTCGCTGGTGCGCTAGAGTATATGCATACCCGAGGTGTCTGCCATTTAGATATTAAACCTGCGAATGTACTTGTTGGCGAAGATGATAGCGTTAAGCTAATCGATTTTGGCGCGGCTCGTTATACAGATGAATCGCAAGGGCCAGCAGAAGTAAGCATGAATTATGCTTCACCAATGTACGTCGAAAGCGGTATTGCTAAGCCTCAGGACGATGTCTACTCTTTAGCCTTGTTGACAGGTCATCTCTTCTTGGGATCATCTTATGGTGATGTTTGGCGTCAGTTATTAGGTCAAAACAAGCGCTGCCAATTGATTCCAAAACATGTCTGGTCACTGCTTAAAAATGTCATCAACAAACCTAGAGAGCATGGCTATACCGCGATCTCTTTTGCGCAGGCACTTGCTCGTATCGATACACAGGCACTCAAATCCGATAACAGTGCTCCAATCTTTTCGAATTTACGAAACGCTGATCTTGTCTTAACGCAGCACAGTGTGGCGGATAAATTTGCATTGGGTCGGTTTAAGTATTTGGAAGCAGCGTTAGTGGCATCCGTTGTATTGGTTACTGGTACCTACTTTTATGATTATTTGCAGCCAGAATGGAAGCCTTCAGCAAAGCCAGGTTTTACTGATCCGTCGGTGTTAGTCAATAAAATTAAGCCAGCTCAAACCGCCTCATTTCTTGCTCAGCCTCCGTGGGAGATTGAGTACGCACTGGATGATATGTCGAATGATGTGGTTATGATGGCACCTTACCGCGATGCATATCGAGTCCAACAAACCAAATTACTTAATGTCTATCAGAATAATGAAGAATCTTTGAATGAGCGCAGGGAAGTGGCGAGTCATATTCCAGTTGCATTGAGGGACATCCGTACTCAGCTCGTATCACTCCATGAGAATCTAAATAACGATGGCGTGTTGTTTGCTAAATCCGAACGCTCTTTTAATCAGGTGATGTCAAATCTTAACAAGCTGACCATTGAAGCTCAGAAAGTGACAAATTACTTAGGTAAACCAGATTCTGAGTTAGTGAACTTGATTTTAAATGGTCGTGCCAAAGCGGTAGATGACTACATGAAAACTGCATGGGCGAATCACCAAGCTGAGTCGTATTATTACAGTCAAGTTTTGCCTAATAACGTATTGAATAAAGTTTATGCAACGATTGATGCAAATGCAGAGCAGCATTATTACACTCGCGCAATCGAACAAGCAGAAGCGGCAAAGCAGTATTACGGAAGCACTCCAGATTTAAACGCGAAGATCCGAGCTTTAAAAGTTGCTCGTAGTGAGTACATTCTTTTCAGCACAGTGACGGAACAGGCCATATTTGAAAATGCGAAGCTCAATGCTTCTCTCAACGATTTAGAAGTGAATGCGCCGAAAAAATTCAGCGAAGTGACTGAGTTGCTGAACAGTATGGCAAGCGATGCGATTCGAAAAAGTCATAAAAAGTCTAAGCCAGCCCGTGGTGCATTGGCTGTAAAACGTGCGATTCATGACTACCAGCCGGATGCAAGGAGCTAAGTGATGTCTGAAGAAATTAATACGCTCCTTGAACCAATCAATGACGCTTCGCCTGCGGGTGAAGACGCGCGTTATGAGTTCAGCTTCGAAATGATGGAAGCTGAAGTCAAAAAATTCGGCTCTTTGTTTGGCGAAACGGTCGATTGGGCTGTAGTTCAAAATCATGCAACCGAAGTCATCACTAAGCACAGCAAAGATTTTAAAGCGATGTGTTACCTGACGCGTTCTCTTGTTGAAAGTGAGGGCTTACAGGGGTTAGAGCAAGGCCTTTCATTGCTGGCCGAGTCGTTGGTTCGCTTTGGCTCTGATTTATACCCGCGCAGAAAGCGCGGCCGAGACGGTGCTGTAGAGTGGCTTAATCATCAGCTTAAGCTTGCTCTGCCTAAGCTACCGAACGAGCAACTTTCATGGGATGCGCTATCACGTTGTAATGATGCAGTGGAAGAGATTCAACGCCATTTTGATGAAGTATTCCAAGATTCTGAGGCGGATTTCTTTGAATTGCGTAGTGAGCTAAATCGTCTACTTCAATCCGCAGGAGTTGACGAGGCACATGCGGTATCTTCTGAGCCAGAGGCTGAACAGGCTCCAATTGAAGTTTCACAACCTAAACCTGAAAGTCAACCTTTACCAGAGCCAACGCAAGCTAAGCCTGTAGTTGCTAAACCAAGTACTGTGAAACCTGTAAGTCGACCGCAAAGAGAAGTGGATGTCGACACCGACTTTTCTTCACCTACAGCTTCTAAACGAACGCTGAAAAAGGTAGCGGAAATGATTTTGGGCTCCGAGCCTGAACTGCCGCTCTCTTACCGTATTCACAGACATTTGACTTGGTCAGACATCGAAGAGTTGCCAGACCATCAGAACAATGAAACGCCTTTAATTCTTGCTGTGTCTCAGGACAAACAATCCGAATATCGAGACAAAGCAAAGCAAGAAAGTGATATTGATACTATTAAACGACTAGAGCGTACTTTGACCGATGCGCCTTTCTGGCTTACTGGTCATTACTATGTTTATCAGATGCTCAAAAATTTGAGTCTTGAAGAGGCGGCGCAAGCAGTATCTGAAGAGGTTAAAGCTTTCGCCCAATCTTTACCGGGCATTGAGGCTCTGTCATTCAAAAATTCGATTCCATTTGCCAACGAAGCAACGGTTGAGTGGCTTAATAAAGCAAGCTCATCAACGTCCAGTGCAGGTCAACAAATGTTACCTAGTGTGGTCGTGCAAGAAGGCGATTTGGTGTCAATGGACGATGTTACTCTCGAAAACTTGGGAGAACGCGTAGCTGAAGTTGCACAAAACTTAGAACTAGATAGTTCTGGGCGAGGGCAGTTCATGCTGCATTTACAAATCGTGAAAGCTTACCAAGCTGTTGGACTTTACGCGCTCTGTTTACCTTATCTTGAAAAGTTATGGTCTATCAGGGACGAAATGCGCCTGAGCAGCTGGGAACCACACCTTTCTTTGCAATTAGATGAATTAACTCAAAAAATTCTGAAGCAGCTGTATCCAAGCAAGGAGCTGTTGCCTGCAAAGTTTGAGGAGTGGGAGTCAATCTATAACTAACTACACAATTAGATAAGGAACTAATTATGTCACGCGATGGCTCGGTAGCTCCTAAAGAGCGAATTAATATCCGTTATGTTCCAGCAACTGGTGATGCGCAAGAAGACGTTGAACTGCCGCTGAATATGATGGTTGTTGGTGACTTTACAGCACGCTCTGATGAGACACCAATCGAAGAACGTACGCCAATCAACATTGACAAAGACAACTTTGACGAGGTTTTGGAAGGCTACGCGCCAAATCTAAAAGTTAACGTTGAAAACCGTCTTACTGATGAAGAAGGTGCACAGCTTGGCGTTGATCTAACGTTTACGAACATGAAGGACTTCTCCCCTGAGGCGATTGCTAAAAGTGTTCCAGAACTAAACAGCCTACTAGAGCTTCGTGAAGCACTGGTTGCGTTGAAAGGCCCACTAGGTAACGTTCCTGCTTTCCGTAAGAAGATCGCTGCCGTTCTTCAGGACGAAGAAGCTCGTAAGAAACTACTAGAAGAACTCAGCCTTGGTGAGAGCCAAGATGCTGAAAAGGCTGAATAAGAGGGTATTATGACAGCAGAAGCACAAGCTCCAGAACAAGAAGCGGCGTTAGCCGAGTCTGGTTCTCTTCTGGACAGCATTCTTAATGAAACACGACTAAAGCCAAGTGATGAAGGTTTTGACGTAGCCAAGCGTGGTGTTGAAGCGTTCATCGGTGAACTTTTAAGCAATAACTCTGCTGAGAAAGTTGACCAATCCTTGGTTGATCTTATGATCAGCGAGATTGATCAGAAGTTGTCTAAGCAGGTAGATGCCATTCTTCACAACGAAGAAGTGCAAGCTATCGAGTCTACGTGGCGTGGTCTTAAGTACTTGGTTGATCACACTGATTTCCGTGAAAACATCCTTATTGAATTGATTTCAGCGAAGAAAGACGAAATGCTGGATGACTTTGAGGATGCGCCTGAAGTAGTGAAATCTGGCCTCTATAAGCAGATCTATACGCGTGAATATGGTCAATTTGGTGGTAAGCCAGTGGGTGCAGTTATCTGTGATTACCAGCTGACTTCTTCTAGCCCAGATATCAAGCTTATGGAATACATGGCAAATGTTGGTGCAATGTCACATGCACCATTTATTACGTCTGCCTCTTCTAAGTTCTTTGGTCTGGATAGCTATGAAGAGCTACCAAACATGAAAGATCTTAAGTCTGTATTCGAAGGGCCACAATACACGAAATGGCGTGGTCTACGTGAACATGAAGATTCACGCTACCTAGGCCTATGTACTTCTCGCTTTATGCTACGTAACCCTTACTCGGTTGCAGACAACCCAATTAAAGCGTTTGATTACGATGAGCTAGTGACTGACGACCATAACCACTTCTTATGGGGTAACTCTGCGTACGCAATGGCATCTAAGATCAGTGAATCTTTTGCTAAGTACCGCTGGTGTCCAAACATCATTGGTCCTCAAAGTGGTGGCGCGGTATTTGACTTGCCTGTATACAACTATGAGTCAATGGGCCAGATCGAAACCAAGATCCCAACAGAGATCCTAGTTTCTGACCGTCGTGAGTTCGAACTAGCAGAAGAAGGCTTTATCGCTTTGACGATGCGTAAAGGTTCAGATAATGCTGCGTTCTTCTCAGCAAACTCTATCCAGAAGCCTAAGGTTTATGCGAATACGCCAGAAGGCAAAAACGCGGAAATGAACTACAAGCTGGGTACACAGCTGCCGTATATGTTCATCATCAACCGTCTTGCTCACTACATCAAAGTGCTACAACGTGAGCAAATTGGCTCTTGGAAAGAGCGTTCTGATCTAGAGATCGAACTAAACAAATGGATTCGTCAGTACGTTTCTGACCAGGAAAACCCGCCAGCAGAAGTACGTGGTCGTCGCCCACTTCGCGCTGCGAAGGTTGAAGTCTCTGACGTTGAAGGCGATCCAGGCTGGTACAAAGTATCAATGTCTGTTCGTCCGCACTTCAAGTACATGGGTGCAAGCTTCGATCTGTCTCTAGTTGGTAAACTAGATCAGTAATCAGAGTGTTTATTTAAGTTTCGAGCGGCCAGCTTTGCTGGCCGCTCTTTTTGGGATTCAGTATGGAAAAAGGTTATCGCTTACTCGAACGCATAGAATTGGGTGAACCCAAAAACTGCTACGAAAAAGTTGTATCTCATAAACATCTTATAGAATCGATTCACATTCATCTCGCGGATCTGCTTAATACGCATGCCGGGAATGCAATGATAGACAATGATTATGGTCTTCCAGACTTCAATGATGTTCTAGCCAGTCAGTCAAACCTTGTGCGTCATATTCAGCAGAACATTCGCACCACTATTCATAAGTTTGAGCCTCGACTAGGCAACGTCGAAGTGACGTACAGGCAAGACTTTCATAATCCCTTACAGCTGAGTTTCGGCATCACTGGTGAGGTTTCCCACAACGGTGGTCAGGTACCAATGTCTATCAATGTGTTCATGGGCGTTGACGGTAAGTTTAACGTGTAAACTCAGGAGAAATCTTCGTGAGCAGCAGTAAATATTTTCAGGATGAACTTTCTTATCTCCGTGAAGCAGGGAGTGAGTTTGCAAAATATCACCCTAAGTTAACGAACTTTCTGGGAGAAGGCGTTTACGACCCAGATGTCGAACGTTTGCTGGAAGGTTTTGCCTTTCTAACCGGACGTATTCGAGAAAAAATTGATGATGAACTGCCGGAGTTAACTCAGTCTTTAATGACGTTGCTTTGGCCTCATTATATGCGTTCGGTACCGTCGATGTGTATTTCTGAACTCTCCCCGCATGTTGGGGGAGTGACGGAAAAAACAGTCGTGAAGCGAGGTGTTGAAATGGCCAGTGAGCAGGTTGAAGGGACGCAATGTCTATTTCGTACCTGTTACGATGTTGCTCTATATCCGGTCAGTATTACTAATGTCGAGCAATCTAATAGCCGTACCAGTTCTAATGTTGATGTGACCATTGCGGCAGAATATGGGCAAGAGTTATCTAGATTGAAGATGGACTCGCTGCGATTCTATTTGCATGGTGAGGTGCATATAACGCGTACTTTATATTTATGGTTGTTTCGCTATCTCGATTACATTGAGCTTGATGTAGGAGGCGGTTACAAGCATAAATTGCCTGCAAGCAATATAAAGCCTGTGGGTTTTGGCGATGATGAAGCGATTCTTCCTTATGGCGCTAACTCGTTTGCTGGGTATCGTTTGCTTCAAGAATATTTTTCTTTACCAGAGAAGTTCATGTTCTTTGATGTGACCGGTTTAGAATGGTTGAGTGGTATTCCTCAGCGTTCAACGGTCAAAGTCTCGTTTGTGTTTAAGAGAGCGTTACCTTCTGAAGTGGTGTTAAAGAATAAACATTTACGCTTGCACTGTACGCCGTCTGTCAATCTATTCCATAAAGATGGTGATCCTATCCGTTTGGAACACCGTCGAAGTGAATATAAAGTTCGACCACAAAGCAGTAACCAAGAGCATTATGAAGTGTACTCGATTGAGAATGTAGAGACATGGAGTAAAAACGAACGCAGTCGTAAGAAGCTTATCGAGTTTGAATCGTTTGAGCATCAGATCAATCAACGTGACAAAAGAGAATTCTATAAGACGAAAGTCTCTGAGCGAGTCAGTGGTCGTGGTCTGGAGCGCTATATCTCTTTCCATACCCATAACAGTGATATTGCAGATTTAGGCTCAGAAACGGTATTAATGAAGTTGACGTGCAGTAATGGCGATTTGGCAGAGCGTTTGTCTGTCGGCGATGTGACTTATACGTCGCACAATTCACCGACATATGCGAGCTTTACAAACATTACCAAACCAACTCAATCGGTGAGCCCACAGGTGAACGGAGAGTTGCAATGGCAATTGATTGCCAATATGTCGCTAAACTACCTTTCATTAGCAAATATTGATGTACTTAAGGTGCTTCTATCAACGTATGACTTCCATTCCCGAGTGGACCGTCAAGCCCATCGTGCATCAATACATCGCCTAGATGGAATCAAAAAAACGGAAATGAAGCCAGCAGACAGGGTATTTCGAGGCACGGCGATTCGAGGAACTCAGTTCACTCTGACAGTCGACTCTACTTACTTTGTTAATGAAGGTGATATGTTCTTGTTGGTCAGTGTATTGAATGAGTTCATTCGTTTGTATTCCAGTTTAAACTCGTTTACAGAGCTGGAAGTCTTCGACGAAAAAACGGGTGAAAACTATCATTGGCCAAGCTTAGCTGGGCAGCAAACGGTTCTATGATTAATCAAATTGAACAAGAAACTCATGAGTTTGGTTTTTTTCAAGCAGTTTCGTTGCTAGAAAAGTATTACCAATTTCAAACAGACTTTACCTATCAAGGGATCGGGCAAAATAAGTACATTGCGCAGGAGCATATTCGCTTTAGTGTTTCGCCGAGCTTAGCTTTCCCGAAAAGCGACATTGACTATGTTTCGCACTATGAAGTGGAGGGCAATCCCTACTCACGCGTAGAAGTGACTTTTCTCGGGCTTCACGGCTCGAGTTCTCCTTTGCCTTCTTCTTATACGGAGAAGTTGGCAGGACGTGATGATGAAGATAATCCAGTTAAACAGTTTTTTGACTTTTTCCATAATCGCCATATTTCATTGGTGTACCGTGTTTGGAAGAAGTATCGCTATCATATCCAGTACCTGAGTGATGCTAAGGACCCATTCTCAGGGAGGATGTTGCACCTGTTAGGGTTATCCTCCGTAATGCAGGAGGCAGAAGTCAGTGAACTGGATAGAGCCAAACTGCTCTCATACGTCAGTCAGTTATCGACCCGGACTCGCTCACCAAAGCTGATATCCGGTATTGTGGCTCATTACTTTAGCTTGCAGAATGTGACTGTCGATGAGTGGATATATCGACGTGTGGCAATTCATCAGTCGCAACGCAACAAATTGAACCATATGAATTGTGTCTTAGGGCATGATTTGCACCTGGGCAAAACACTTCCTGACCTGGTGGGTAAATTCCATCTACGTATTGAAGACATTGACTTTTCAACCTATCAAACATTTTTACCCGGTAGAGGAAACTACAAAACTCTTATTGGCTTAATGCAATTTATATTAAGAGATCCGTTAGCTTGGGATCTGATTATGAAGGTGAAACTGGATACGATTCCTAAAAACGAGCTAGGGCGGGGTGAAGGTAATCTATTGGGGCAAACAGTTTGGTTGGGTCAGCCAGAGCAAAAAGATGCTTCAATTAAGCAAATTGGTCAGTTATAAGTAAGCCGTTACGGTCGAAAACAATAAAAACCCGCGATATTCGCGGGTTTTGTTTTAATGTGTCCTACTCAAGCTTTTATAAAGATTAGCGTCGGATAGGTTGATGCAATACCACGGTGTTGTTTAGTGACTGAATGCCGTTAAACGACTCGATTTCATTACACAGGGTATGTATCGACTGAAGATCTGGCGCCTCAATGAGAGCAATAATATCGTAAGTGCCACCGACAATACTCGTCAGCCTCACTTCAGGAAGCTCTTTAAGAGCTTCCGTGACATTATTCTTCTTACCTTTCTCACAGGAGATTAGCAAGTAACTGGCTGCAGATCTGCCTTCTTGCTCAACTCTGATCTGTGCGGTATAGCCTTTAATTACACCGGTTTTCTCCAGTCGACTGATACGTTCAGCCACTGCTGTACGTGACAAGCCAATATTTCGCGATAAGTTCGCGATTGACTCTCGGCCATTAGACAAAAGGTTAGAGAGAATTTTCCGATCGAGTTTGTCTAATCCCTGAAGGTTAGTAGTTGACATCATATATCCTGCCTTACGTTGTTTTTATATGTTTACTTTTTTTATAGGTTGATGGTTTCTGGTAGAGAGAAGTTATACAACTCTGCCAAGGTAAATGGGTTCCTTTGCGAAAGTGGCTTCACTCTTAGCTTCAGGTCGCGACCTGAAACAGTGATATCACTAACAAAACTACCATCATGTTGATTTGTTAGTGTGGATTGGCCTAGTAGTCTGTAAATCGCCCACTGGCCACTCTTGCTCAGTACGTATTGTTTGCCCTCATCAGTTACATCTTGAATGGTAATACTCACGTTGAAGTCACCACTCTTAGGCGGCCACTCCAGTTCCCTAATACGACTTGGTCCGTGGTAGTAGCTCATCTGAGAATCTGCGACTTTAACCGTTGCTCGAATAGCGCTGGAGTCTAAGTCGAGAATCTTAGTACTAAATGGTATGTAGACACGGTTAGTACTTTTATTGATCAAGGTATCACGAATCACATTGTAGTTTTTGAGTTGCACCAGAAGTTCAGGTGTCAGTGGCATAGTTTCGCCTTCAACCCGTTTTGCTGTCCACAGGTTAGTATCGTAGAAAGACGCCAGGTTTTTTTGAATGAAGGTATCAATAATACCACCTGTCGAGAACAGCAGCTCAAAGTCTTCAAGTGCAATTTCCTCTTCAGCATTCAAATCAAACGGATATTTGTTCAATGCTAATTCACGATATTTGGTGTAAACCTCGCTATACCATTGAGTCTGAACGCCTTTTGCTGACTCGGCAATCATCACTGCCCAGCTTTGCTGAACCATTCCGAGTAACCAACTGCGTACTGGCTCTGGCGATTTTTGGGCAATTTGCTTCAATCGAACAATCGGATCAGCTTCTGAACTTTTCATTCGTGAGCGTGCAGCTAGCAAAGAGGCCATTTGTGGATCTGGAGAGTCCGCAATGTCTTTCATGTAAGTACGCAGGTTGCTCAGCGCAGTGACAATTTCATCCCATGGAGTAGGAGAGTTAGGCGTTTCATTGATCTGTAGTTGATTCAACTGGAAGAATGCTTGCTCGACACGTTGCATTAGCAGGTAGTCAGGTTGTACAAATTCTTCAGCAGAGTCAGTAAGTTTATCAATTGCTTCAGTTGCCGCTTTAGGCACTTTATTAGCTAATAGCTCTTTTTCGCCAACCGGAGAGAAGTGCGTATTTGAGTAAACTTGCTTCAATACAGTCGTCAGTGGTGAAGATGGACCTGAAACTAGATCGATAGCGTTCGTTAGCTCTCCAATTGAATGATATTCCTTGACCTTAAGTTCACTCAACGCATTACGCCAGTAATTGATGTAGTCGTCGGTGTACTTTTTACGAATTTGGTCTTTAAATGCTTCGTGTTCTTCTTTCGTTGGGGTGACATTTTTAGACAGGCCCAATACCCAGTTATTTGTGATCACGTCTTTTGACATCAGATCGATACGAGGGCGATAGAAAGTGCTAAAGCCAGTGGCGGTGTAAACTTTGCTAATATCAAGAAGATCTTGATCTATTTGGTCATTAAATACATTGTTGAAGTCGAAGCCTACAGCTCGTTCAAGATTCAAAGTGCCTAAGTCAATAGTGCTCGCTTGGTTAATTAATTGAGCGTAAACCAAATCGACATTGGATTCAGCTAATAGGTTACGGCGAGTTGCACGGACGATGTCCATATTAATATTGACGGGCTCAAAATCTGTTCTGAAATAGGCATTCAAGTACTTCATTGCTGTACTGACCTGTTCAGAGTCACCAATCACCTTGTTTAGAGTTGACTGTGTCTGTGCGGTCATAAAGGGTAAATCGCGTTTACTCTTTTCTCTGAGCATCAGATAGCCCTTAAGTATTGGAAGTGCTTGAATTGGCTTATCTTGATACTTAGTCAGCTGGACACGATAAGTTTGTTCAATGACAGGTACCAGCTCTTGCTGAATTGAATTCAGAAGGGTTTGGTAAGCCATTTTAGTCGCTGGCTCTAAACGGCTGACATTAAGAGAAACAAGCTCTTGATCTAATGCTTCGCTACCTTCAACCCACGCATTATATACGGGCTGAATTTGAGTGATGGCGTAGGCCAATTTCTCGTCAAGTAAGCGAGTACTGTTCGCTGACTGAGCATCCGTTTCAATGCTAAGAAGTTGGTAAATCACTCGAAGGTTACTATCAAGAGTTGTACCGAGTAGATAAGCGCCACCTGCCAGAAATACGATGGAGGCAACCATAGCTAAGCGACTCTGACGCAGGATTCTCTTAAGGTAAGTCTTATTCTCGCCAGCAAAATCAGCCTCAGGAAGGATCTGAGACTCAATCAGGAAGCGCGTAAAATAGGGCGTTTCAGATAGCTGAGTGTGTTCGGATGCAATAATAGGTAGGTTGAAGTATGTGCTACAACTTTTTGCGAGTAGGTTATATTTGCGTCCACCTTGAAGGCATGAGGAGAAGAACAACTCGCGCAGATCAAGGAAGTAGGCACCACGATTAACTTCACTTAGCCTTTGTACTACGTATTCAACTTCTTTCTGACATATTTCAAGTTGTTTAGGGAACGACAGAATCGCTTGTTTTTCCTTGGTATCGTTAGATTGAGAAGTAGAGTCCAGAGCATTCTTCTCAATGACTTTTACTAAATTGCTAAAGCTGTCACGGTAGTAGTCAACTAACACGCCTTTGGAGTCTTTCAGCGGAATAGAAAGGTACTCGACATTGTGTTTTAGTGGGCTGAGCTGAACATACTCTTTAAAGCCTTGCAACTTATCGAGCTTAGATACCACCATATAAACAGGCAAAGCAGTGCTTGTACGGTCACAGATCGAAGTGATGCGCTCTATCAGAGCGGTAAGCGCGTAATCAATTTGTTCTTCTTCAGAAATGATTAAAAACTCAAGGTCAGTAAAGAACAAACATCCCGCAAATGGTTTACGTGGGCGGCTGCGAATAACTTCGGAGACCATGGTATCCCACAGTAATGAGTCTGCCGCTGAAACCTCTTGAAATACCAAACGTTGATCTGGTTTGAGGTAAATCGCTTCGTCAGATTCATACCACTCGAAAAAGTCGTTTTTTGTAGTTCGAGACGTATCAATAGATTTAATGGCATTTGAACTGAATAAGAATTGCTTTTTGCCCGCAGCTTTATTACCTATCATCAAGTAGATAGGCTTTTTCTTTGAGCTGATAAGCAGGGGTCTTAATACTAAGCTTAGAGCTTCTTCTTCAGTTTCGAGTTGCTGGTCACGGCTTTGTTTTCTCTTCTTAACGAAAAGAGTGATTTGATATAAACAAAAGACTAAGACAATGACTGCAAGACAAATGTAGAAAATTGTTTTAGAAACAACTTCGGGGAATAAAAAGTGTACTGCAGTTAAACCACCTACCAATACTAGCGCAAGTAAAGTGGATAAGAATATCGGATGACGTATTATATTTTTTAGCATAGTTATTCAGCCACTACTTGGTTTGATGTTTGATTTTCTTGGGTTGCTTTTAATTGAGCGATCTTATGCAGATAAACATTTATAAGAATGAGTGAGCGATCCAGCTCTTCTGTGTTGTTTGTTTTTTCTGCATACTCAATGCGCCCTAATAGCGGGAATAATGAATTACTGTACTGGTAAGCGAGCTTAGTATTCGTGTCACCTGAGTCTAGTTTCAAATTGGCGATTGCAGTTCGCGCACGTGAAAAACGAGAGCTGATATCAGTGAAGTCTTTTTCTAATTGATTCTTCACTCTTTGTAGCTCTGTGGAAAGTACTTGAACGGATGAGGAGTCAGAATATAGCTCTGAGAGGTTATCTGTAAGTTGAATTAAGCTTGATATCTGACCGATCTTTTCTGGTGATTTATCTAAATCATAAACAATAGTATCGACAGTGCTAATTAAGGGCTCTTTAAGTTTATTAAGAGTATCTTTATTCTCTAGTCTCAAACTTTCTGTCACTTGGAGGAGGGTTGGGATATTGTTTGAAGCAATCTGTTGCTTGTAGCTATTTAGCATCTGTTCTTTGTGCAAATAGTAAGCGCTGAGTGAAAATATAAATAAGCCAACAACGAGTGCTATTGTCCAAACGGTAGCACGACTTTTTTCTTCTTCAGGTATTGGGGGGGCTTTCTCGGTCATCGGTGGCTTGACATTGACAGTAATACCACCTGGTACGGAAGTGTTAGCGGCGCTTTGGGTCGGTTCCTTTCTCTCATGAGCTTTTCTTTGCGCTTCTTTCTTATCTTCGAGTTCTTTGATCTCATCGATATATTGGCTAAACAGTCGGCGGATAACACCTAGTGAGGGGGCCTTGTGACCGTAGTGGAGTCTTAGCTCTTCTTCGATTCGTAAACATACTCTGTGGCCCGCTTCAAGGATAGGTCGATCTTCAACACCAATATTGAATTGTTTAACACGTCTTTCGGCATGTTCTATTAACCACTCAAATGCGCCCATTCTCGCGCTGGTTTTAGACACCTCAGGAAACGATGATGACCAGTAGACAACGCATAAATCTAAAATTGAATTTAGCCCGTCAACAAAGCCACTTAAACCGTCATTATGCGCAGATGCAACGGCATAGTAACAACCGCAACGCAAATCTTTACTTTTATTCTTAAGAATATCTTTAGATAGTTGTTGGACTTTTTTCCATGAAACTCGTCCAGTTACCTTGTTGATATTATTAATCTGCCGTTTAATTTCCTCAAACTCTTCGAGATTGTTTGGGTTTACTCCGCAAGGAGTGAGCTCGTCCACTGGCCGCCGAGCAAAGTCTGAAAAGTACATTAAATCCTACCCAAATGACGTTAATTATAAAAAGTGTTTTGTGTCTTATTTAGTAATTCTTAATTATCACGAGGAGGATTTTACGTAGGAGAAAAGTAATTTGTAGATAAGATATTGCTTAAAGCTAATTAAAGTTCATTAAATGTGACCGCTATCGTTTACTACTAAAGTTTAATTGAGAAAAAAGTAAATAGTGATGGTGTTTCATATTTACAGTATGGTTATTTATTGTCCATATTATACAGGTAAATGATTGCAATTTCGGATTTACCCTTTCTACTCATCATTTCGAGTTAAATATTGAGACTGATGATTGAATTTTGACCAATAGTTGAAATGTCCATTTTGATAGGAAAAAAGAAGTTAACGATAGGAGAAAGAACATAATTGTGTGGGGATTTTTTTTCGCTATTGAATTTGTTAGTTAGCCTGCTATTTTGCTGAATCTTTAATTTATCTTTTGACTTTAGACCTTTTGAGGATAAAAGGATGAACAAGTTAAGTCGACTGGGCTTACTCGCATTGGCATGTACTGTGTCAACGGTGGCTAACGCGAAAGGGGAGCGCTATGGTGGCTCCATCAATATGCTGAGCATTGACAGCATCGAATACAAAGAAGGAACGAGCGGCACAGTTGACGCGTTGAGATATGGTTTTGTCCACACTCGACCAATCGATGAAGACAACAACCGCTGGAGATGGTGGTTAGGGTTCAATTATATCAATGAATCTATTGATGCGCCTGCAAACGGTATCTATCAAGAAGTAACCAACTACGAGTTACGAATTGTGCCCCAATATGCTCTAGGCAGTTGGTCTATTTTTACACCTTATATCGGTGCAGGTTTGTCAGCTGGTTATAGCCAGTATTCGAATCGTTGGGTTGTGGATAGTGATGGATTTAAATATGGTTCACAGCTTGAAGATATTGATCAGTTCGAAGCGGGGGCTGTAGCGACAATCGGTACTGTGATCAAGTTAGGCAGCAACCCGGATGCACACCTCCAGATTATCCCGCAAGCATCGTATATTCTACCGGTCTACAACGATGGCCTTGGTGGTGTTGAGTTCACAGTGTCACTTCTTTTCTAGAGGATAAAAGCTTTGTTAGAGCGCTTGGTTATAGTCATATCAAAGCATCCTGAAGAATACACGGGAGCAAAGTTCGTAGAGTTACCAGAAAGTGGTGGCTCTATTGGCCGCAACCCAGGATGTTCAGTTCCTTTGGTTGACCACAATCGTTATATTTCCAGTACTCACTGCTTAGTGAGTATTTATGGTGATGCGTATTATATTAGTGACGTCAGCACCAATGGAGTCATTGTCAATGGGAATAAACTGCTTAAAAATCAACCTATCCCAATCCATGAAGGGGATAGTATTGTATTAGGGCAGTATGAATTATCAGTCAGCGTAGAACGTACTACTAATACCGCGGATATTGCATTCGATATTACCCCTGACCGAGATACAATGGATCCGCTCGTTAATCTGGATGAAGTGCCTGCAGAGCTTGAGCAACAGGGGCCGTTGGAAGAAATTTTCCTTGAGACAAAATCGGACGAGTCAGACGCCTCTGACCCAATGACACACTTGGATTTCTCACTTGATAGAAGCGAAGAGCATCTTATTCGTTCAGAGGAGGAAGAGCTTGAGCAGTTTGTTGTGGCGAATGAATCAGCACGTCAAATGGTCGATGACAGCCTAAGTGTTTATTCAGAGTTTGATGCACCGAGTCTGATTCCTGAAGACTGGATGGCTGGTGTTGATGCTCAGCCTAAACAAGTGGAAAACACTATACCACCTGTAACGCCGCGCCCACAATCCAAGAACACGACTGCTTCAGTACCTGCGCAGCAGCAATCCACCGCATCAGTGCCAAGCGCAATAAAAGTCCAGAGCGAGCAGTGGGAAGAAGTCGCACCTAAAATTGAGTCGCAACCTTCTGAAGGGCATGATAGACAAAAAGGTGCGGTGACTCCTGAGCATTCACACAGCGATTTGTTGTCTTCGTTCAAGAAAGGTCTGGGTGTGACTGATGATGAATTACTTGATGCTGATCCTCGCCTGTTCGAACAGATGGGGATTTGCCTACGTTTGTGTATGACAAAACTGCAGCATGAGCTTGTTGAAATTGAAGAATTGAAGCAATCTCATACGCCCGCGGACACCGATTTGATCAGCTTAATGTTGGATCTAAACAAGCAAAGTATGTTGTCACCCAACGAACTTGTAGAGCAAATGTTGGATGAAATCAGCGAGCATAAGTCTTTATATGAGCAAGCTCTGAATAGCTATGTTCAACAAAGTATCAGCCAGTACGATCCAATAATCTTTGAGCAGAAGAGCGAGAACAAAGGTTTTCTGGCCAAACAAAAATTGTGGGATACGTACAAATTGCACTATTTGGAGAGTTTAAAAGGTGTACACGGAGTGGGCACGAAAAAACTCGTTCAAGAAAATTATAATCGACTCTTAAAAGAAAAATATGCGTAAACTTATCGTCCTTTTCTTATTCTTCTCCTTAACTGGTTGCTCAATGTGGGATCAGTTCAAGGAGTCGAGCGGCATTACGCCGGAAACCTCATCTATTGAGTTGATCATTGAAGCTTCACCTCAGTTAAATCAGCGTGATGGAGGGCAACCTTCTCCAGTCATTCTTCGTATTCATGAATTAACCTCTCCAGTATTGTTTCGTAATTTGGACTTCTTTGCCTTATTCGAGAATGACAAGGCATCACTTGGTGATGAATACATTAAACGTTATGAGTACCAGCTAAAGCCGGGTGAAAAAATCCATGAAGTGCTTGTCCTTGATCCTGCGACAAGAGCATTGGGGTTTTCAGCGGCTTTTCGTGACATTAATGGCTCGTCGTGGCGAAAAGTCGAGTTAATTGAAGAAAAATCGGAATACTTCTTAAAACTGAAGCTAGAGGGAAGCGAGTTGTCGTTCAACTCTACGCGTGGAATTGAGCAAACTTACTTTTAAGGAACAACGAAATGTCATTATATAATCCTGTAGTGTGGCAAGATGGCATGTTCATGAAACCACAACACTTTCAGCAATTTGATCGTGCTCAGACGAAACTAAGCACCATGCTGTTTGCCAGTAGTACACCACTACACTGGGGTGTGAATCGTATCGAAATCAATACAGAATTACTGACTCAAGGAAAGATCGCTGTTACCCGAGCGGTAGGTGTTCTTCAAGATCGGACGCCGTTTGATTTGCCCCTTTTGGCTGAGGTGCCTGACGTCAAAGAAGTTGACCCGTCAATTACCGATAAAGTGATTTATTTGTGTTGTCCGCTGCCTTCTGAGCGAGAAGAGTTGTTTGGCTCTGACAAAGACGGTGCTCGTTATATTGTGCGTCATCAGGATGCTGTCGACGCGGTATACGAAAGTGAAGACACAGCTAACATCGCGGTCGGACAACTTAAGTTTCGGTTAATGTACGAAGATGAGGATCGTAGTGCCTACACTGCAATTCCGATTCTTAAAGTCTCTGAAGTAAAACCAGATGGCAGTGTTGTGCTGGACGATCGTTACATTCCAACTTGTATTGATATCAATGCATCAGAAGTACTCAGTAAGTTCACCAGTGAATTTGCTTCGATGTTAAAGCACCGCGCGGAATCGATTGTGGAACGCCTCGGTACCGTTGACCAGCAAGGTGTATCAACGGTCTCTGATTTTATGCTGTTACAAGCGCTCAACCGTTATGAACCTCTATTCTGGCATTTTTCAAGTGTTGAAGGTGTTCATCCTGAGTCACTGTACCGTATCTTGCTTCAGGCGGAAGGTGAGCTTTCAACATTGTGCTCTGCTTCTCGTAGACCGCCTGAATTCATAGAGTATAACCACGGTGATTTAACGAGTTGTCTATCGCGTACGTTGGAGAATGCGAAGCGCACATTAAGTGTAATGTCCGAGCAACGTGCAATACCATTAACGCTGCAAGAGCAGAACTTCGGTATTCGTACAGCGGTGATCCCTGATAAGAAAGTGGTTGAAACCGCAACCTTTATCTTGGCTGTGAAAGCAGACGTCACCCTTGATGTGCTTCATACTCAATTTGTTAGTCAGACCAAGATTGGGTCTATCGATAATATTCGTGATCTCATTAACTTACAGCTTCCTGGTATCGGTATTAAGCCAATGCCAGTTGTGCCGAGAGCGCTCCCATATCATGCAGGTTATACCTATTTTGAGCTCGACAGAGCAAGTGAAGAATGGGCCGCATTAGAAAGTGCATCGGCGATTGCAGTACATGTTTCTGGAGACTTCGCTAATCTATCGCTACAGCTATGGGCAGTTAGAGCATGAGTTACATAGATAACGATGTAACCGTTGTATTGTTCCAGCCAGAGCCGGGTAAGCCAATGGAGGTGATGCCCGCGCCTGACTTGTCGAGAAATATCGCGGTTAAAGATCCGAATATCGAGAAAATGGGTGTCAACCCGCTGGTAGATCAGTTTTCTTGGTTAATTGCTAGCCTGTCATGTATGTCTTCTATTCCTTGGCTCGAAGATCCTATGCCGTTTCGGGAGCAGATTGCTCGTGAAATACGCAAGGGAGAACGTAAGCTAAATGAGATGGAAGTCGATCGTGCATCAATATTGGTTATCCGCTATTGCTTATGTGCTGCAATTGATGAAGCAGTATGCCGTCAAGAGTGGGGATCAAACAGTAGCTGGAGTCAAAATAGTCTGCTGGCTGAGTTTCACAATGAAACTTCAGGTGGTGATAAGTTTTTTACTATTCTCGAACGTTTGAAAGCAGATCCGCGTCGTTATCGATACGTCATCGAATTGCTTTACCTTCTTATTCAGCTTGGCTTTCAAGGAAAGTATGGCCGAGAAGAAAGAGGACAGGAAAAGCTTGCTGATATCGCCAATACAATTTATCGCCTCATTAAAGATGAAAGGCTAGCGGAAAACGAAAAAGTATCCTTGGTGAATCTTAAAGCCAAATACCTAAAGCAACCTTTGAAGCGAGTTATACCTCCAAGAGTGACATTAGGTGTATCAGCGATATTGTTCTCCATTATGTATGCGGCGACGTATTTTATTATCGATACTAATTTCCAGAACCTGTTAAATAATTTTCAATAGAAAAAGTCTGCTTAGCGCAGACTTTTTTATCGCTCACAAGTTAGATCAAAGACTAACTCTTCAACTTTATCTGGTGTAAGCATATCTGTTTGTGGAACTTGAAAGCGACATGCCATCATCTGATTGAACATATTCCAATGCTTGAGTAAGCACTGTGAATAGTCCTCGGTTTCATCCCTCCAGGTTTCTCGCATGAATGGTTCGAGGCTAGCTGCCCCGTGTGCAAACATAATCATTTGCCATTTGATTTCCCAGATTTTTATCGGAGTGTTGGGGAATGCTTGATTATAGTCATCAGCAATGCGGTTGACTAACGCTTCCAGCTCGCCTGAATGGTCAATGAAGTAGTCAAAAAGTGTATCTTCTTGGCGTACGGCATCGGCGATAAGTTGTATTGGTTGCTTGAAGGTCAATAGATGGGCGAGAAGCTGAACAGAAAACAAGTACAGCTTTATGTTCGGACTTATACCCTTGGGCATATTATTGACGATGGTATGAATATAAGCCTCTATATAGCTATGTAATCGGTCACTGATTGCGTGCCAGATTTTTTCTTTGCTACCAAAGTGATGACGAATCAAACTGTGTGAAACTCCAGCTTTTTCACTGATATTACGTAGTGATACACGTTCATAACCAAGCTCGCAAAATAGTTCAGTCGCAACCTTCATGATATCGCACTTCGTCTGCTCGGCATCTTGGGCGCTACGGCGGCCTTGTTTTTTTTCTAGCATTTTCTTTTTCAATTACTTACGACGCGGTATTTCTATCAGAAATCTAACCGCTTTTCATCTCTTAAAGCACGAAAATATTCATACCATAAACCTATAATGCATGCGGTAAATAAGCGCAGGGTGCAGACGTGTAGCCAACTAGCCGTGACAAACACATTACTAAACTCTGGTCATCACTGGGTTAGAAGCGAACTCAAATAGCGGTTGGGGGCATGGTATGTTTTAGGTTCTACAACGGGGTGAGTTATAGAATAAGTATAAAATATTTAGAAATGATTATATTTGAAAACATATTTAGAGATTTTTAATATATTCCAAAATTAATAGGATGCATTTTATTTAATTATTAGAATTGTAAATTCCATAAAGTGCATAATGAAAACTAAACGTCATAGGAAATTGATTATTTTGTCATGATAATATCAACCTATCTGCAACAAAAATACTTGCTTTTTAAAAGGTGATAAAGACTGATGAAATAGGTGTAAGCAATGAAAATTCAAGTTAAAACAATGTTTTATACACTTCTGATAAAAATAAGCTTTAATTTAATTCATTTCAAATCAATGGCTTATGGTAAGTTAACACTTATATAACATTTCATTCCTTATGAGATCTCGTTCAACATTATGCAACTAAACTCAAAAAGTATTTGAACTGTAACATTAAGAGTTTAGTTTTATTTATCAGAACAAGGACAGAAAGTGCCTTACTGAAATATTACTAATAACGTTGGTTGGTGCTTGGCTTGAGCACCAGTTAGTGGCGAATAAATTTAATTGCTGTTAAGAATGGAGTCTCTTAATGAAAAAAGTCGCTTTGATCACGGGATCAAAAGGCGGAATTGGTTCTGCAATTTCTTCTCAACTAGTGAACGATGGCTATCGTGTAATCGCTACCTATTTTACTGGTAACTATCAGTGCGCTCTGGATTGGTTTAACGACAAAGAATTCAACGAAGATCAAGTCCGCTTGTTTGAGTTGGATGTCACAAACACTGAACAATGTGCTGAACGTTTGGCTTTGCTATTAGAGGAAGAAGGCACCATCGATGTTGTTGTGAATAATGCAGGTATTACTCGTGATGGTGTGTTCAAGAAAATGACCGCATCAGCTTGGAAAGATGTCATCGAAACAAATCTCAATAGCTTGTTTAATGTTACGCAACCCTTGTTTGCTGCGATGTGTGAAAAAGGCAATGGGCGAGTCATTAATATCTCTTCAGTCAATGGTCTCAAAGGCCAGTTTGGTCAGACAAACTACTCTGCAGCGAAAGCCGGTATGATCGGTTTTTCTAAAGCGCTTGCAGCGGAAGGGGCAAGAAGTGGTGTCACTGTTAACGTGGTTGCTCCAGGCTACACGGGCACGCCAATGGTGGAGCAAATGAAGCCAGAAGTGCTGGAGTCGATTAAAGCTCAGATTCCGATGAAGCGTCTTGCTACACCAGAAGAGATCGCTAAGTCTGTATCATTTCTTGTCAGCGATGCGGGTGCATATATTACGGGTGAGACATTGTCCGTAAACGGCGGCTTATACATGCATTAAGGGTGAGTGTGATGGAAAAAGTTTATATTGTTGCCGCAAAACGCACACCAATCGGTGCATTTGGTGGAACATTAAAAGACATTGCAGCAGGAAACCTAGGTTCAATTGCTATTAAGGCTGCATTGGAACAAGGGAAGGTAAGCCCTGAACAAGTTGATGAAGTGATTGTCGGCAACGTGGTTGGTGCAGGGCAAGGCATGGGAATTGGTCGTCAGGCCGCCATCTATGCTGGAATCCCTGAGACTGTGCCTGCCTATACACTGAATATGGTATGTGGCAGTGGCATGAAAACCGTCATGGACGCGGTCAGCCACATTCGCTCCGGTGATGCATCTGTCGTCGTCGCCGCTGGCGTAGAGGTGATGTCTCAAATTCCTTTCATTGTGCCTAGCAACATTCGCGACGGCCACAAGATGGGCAACATGAATCTAACGGATCTGCTCATCAACGATGGCTTAACTGATGTATTTAACCAATACCACATGGGTAAAACGGCTGAAAATGTTGCGCGAGAAGTGGGCATTAGCCGTGAGCAGCAAGATGAATATGCTCTGGCTAGCCAAATGAAAGCAGTGGCTGCGATTGAAGCTGGCAAATTCGTTGATGAAATTGTTGCTGTGGATGTGAAAAAACGCAAAGAAACCATTGTGTTCGATACCGACGAGTACCCTAAAGCAAGTGCTACGCTAAGTGGTTTAGCAAAATTGCGCCCAGCATTCGATAAAGAAGGGACGGTAACGGCTGGGAATTCTTCTGGTATCAATGACGGTGCGAGTGCCATTATCGTTGCGAGCGAGAGTGCGGTTCAACAACATGGCTTAGAACCCATTGCTGAAATAGTTAGCTACGCGCAGTCCGGTTTAGACCCGCAGATCATGGGATTGGGGCCTGTTGAAGCTGTGACGCAAGCTTTGAGTAAAGCGGATATTACCACAGACGATATACATGTTTATGAGTTGAACGAAGCGTTTGCCGCTCAAGCGCTTGGTGTTATCCATAAACTCGCACAAGAGCACGATGTATCTGTTTCTTCAATTTTAGATAAAGCCAACGTAAATGGTGGTGCAATTGCTCTTGGCCACCCTCTGGGTGCATCAGGTAACCGTATTTTGGTTTCTCTTGTACACGAGCTTAACCGAAGTAATGGGACTTATGGTGTCGCTTCGCTATGTGTTGGTGGCGGTATGGGAACGGCCGTCGTTATTAAATCAATCGCTTAAATTCAATTCGAGCCTGAATTTTAGCCAAATTAAAATGGAATTAACCCAGGAGTAAGACTATGTACACTGATTTTTTCAAATCTTTCACAGACCAAACTGAAAAAAGCCTAGAGCCCTACGTAAAATTCAACAAACTTGTGACTAAGAACGTAGAAGTGTTAACAGAGCTTCAGCTAAATGCTATCCGTACTTACAGCGAAATGGGCCTAACTCAAATGAAAGCGGCAAGTGAGATTAAAGATGTCACTTCTCTGACTGCATTCAACAGCCAGCAGCTTTCTGTACTTACAAAGCTCTCTCAGCAAATGATGGATGACAGCAACAAGCTACAATCTATCGCTAAAGAGTTCAAAGATGATGTTGATCAGCTTACTACGGAAAACCTTAAGACAGTGACTCCCGCATAGCACTGACTTGTTTGCCGCCGAGAGGCGGCATTTTTTCCGATCATAGGAGTAGCAATATGTATCAACACTTCTTTTCGGACTACCTTGTGAAGCTTCAGGAAACCAATCAACAATGGTGGGAAGATCTAGAACTAAGCAGGGCAGCCGTTAATTCCCCTCTAAACAAAGCCATGCAAGAAGTCAATTTCGAAGATACAACGAAACTCTTCGAAAGTGCAGCTAACCAACCAGCTACTATGTTGAAAATCCAAGCTGATTGGTGGCAACAGCAACTGCAAATCTGGCAAAATGTCGTTTTGGCACAAAACAACACATCTGTTGTTGAAGCGGAAAAAGGAGATAAACGCTTCTCCAATGAAGAATGGCAAAACGATGTGTTTTATAACTTCATCAAACAGTCATACTTACTTTTCAGTAAAACTTACCTACAAACTATCGATAGCATTGAAGGCTTAGATGAAAAAGCGAAAGAGCGCATTAGCTTCTTTTCTCGGCAAGCAATCAATGCGATGTCTCCTAGTAACTTTATCGCGACTAACCCGGAGCTATTGAAACTGACTCTGGAGCAAAATGGTGAAAACCTTCTTGCAGGCTTAGAACAACTGAAAGAAGACGCAGAGTCGAGTGCTGATATCTTAAAGATTCGCATGACGAACAATAACGCGTTTCGTTTAGGTGATGATGTTGCTAATACGGCAGGTGAAGTCGTTTATCGTAATGAACTGTTTGAGTTAATTCAGTATCGTCCGATGACGGAAAAAGTGTATGCAACACCACTTTTAATCGTGCCGCCATTTATCAACAAATATTACATCCTTGATTTACGCCAGAAAAACTCAATGGTTCGTTGGCTGCTTGAACAGGGACACTCGGTATTTATGATGTCGTGGCGTAACCCTGGTAAGGCACAAAGCCATGTTGAGTTTGGCGACTACGTGACGGATGGTGTGGTCAAGGCAGTATCTGCGATTGAAGATATTACCGGACAAGAGCAGATTAACGCAGCGGGTTACTGCATTGGTGGCACTGTATTGGCAAGTACTATTGCTTACTATGCTGCGAAGCGAATGAAAAAACGTATTAAGAGTGCAACCTTCTTCACTACATTGCTCGACTTCTCGCAACCTGGAGAGGTAGGTGCATACATCAACGATACGATTGTCAGTGCCATTGAAGCGCAGAATAACGCTAAGGGCTATATGGATGGCCGCTCTTTGAGCGTGACTTTCAGCCTGCTTCGTGAAAATAGCCTCTACTGGAATTACTATGTAGACAACTATCTTAAAGGCCAAAGCCCAGTAGATTTTGATCTGTTGTACTGGAACAGTGATAGCACCAATGTCAGTTCAACCTGTCACAACTTTATGCTTCGTGAACTGTATTTGAACAATAAATTGGTACAGGACAAGGGTGTCAAGATTGGTGGTGTATGGATCGATCTCAATAAGATTAAGATTCCAAGCTACTTTGTATCCACTAAAGAAGATCATATTGCCTTGTGGCAGGGTACGTATCGCGGTGCTTTGAACGTTGGTGGTAATAAAACGTTCGTTTTAGGTGAGTCTGGCCACATTGCGGGTATCGTCAATCATCCATCTAAGAATAAATACGGTTTTTGGACCAATGACAGCTTAGATGAAAGCGCGGATGAATGGTTAAGTAATGCGCAGCACACTGAAGGATCGTGGTGGACGCATTGGCATCAATGGCTATTAGGCTTTAGCCCAGAAGAGCAAGTGGAGCCGTTTAATACAGGCAACGAGCAGTTCCCTGTACTTGGCCCTGCTCCTGGTGACTATGTCAAGCAAGTGCTCCCCGTCAAAGAAGAAGTTACCAGCTAAATTTGGTGATAGAAATTGAAAAGCCCTGAGTGATTCTACTCAGGGCTTTTTTATGTCAGTGAGCTTGGAAATCATCTTGTAATTTTGTTACGCATTTGATTAATTGGTGTAGTAATCATGTGAAGGGAAGTGCGATGAAAACAATTGGTATTATTGGTGGTATGAGCTGGGAGTCAACAGTCAGCTACTACAAGCAGATTAACCAAGCAACCAAAGCTGAGAAAGGGGGCTTGCATTCTGCAAAGTTGATTCTAAATAGCGTCGATTTTGCGGAGATTGAAGTTTTGCAACATAAAGGCGAATGGGAGAAAACAGCGGTTATTCTGAGTAATGCTGCCCAGTCCCTAGAAAAAGCAGGTGTGGACTTTGTGCTTATTGCAACCAATACAATGCATAAAGTAGCCAGTCAGGTAGAAGAGGCGATCTCTATTCCATTACTACATATTGCTGATACAACAGGTCAAGTATTGGTTGAACAAGGAATCAATAAAGTTGGCTTACTTGGTACTGCATTTACCATGGAACAATCATTTTACAAACAACGTTTGACGGATAAATTTGGGATTGAGGTTATTGTTCCGAATGGTGTTCAGCGCCGACTTATACATGACGTCATCTATGATGAACTGTGTCTTGGTACCCTGAGCGTAAGATCAAAACAGGACTTTAAAACGGTCATAGAAGATTTAGGTGAGCAAGGTGCACAGGGGGTGATTCTCGGATGTACTGAGATAGGCTTACTCATTAGCGAGGACGACACGGAAGTTCCTTTATTCGATACTGCAGAGATACACGCAAATGCAGCGGTTAAAGAGGCATTAAAGTGAACAGAAACGTTTGGATTCTCTCACTGTGTCAAGCATTGTTGATGACAGGAAACATTCTCCTGATATCTGTGATCGGACTAGTAGGTAAGGAAATAGCACCGATTGAAAGTATGATTACTTTGCCTGTAGCTCTGCAATTTCTTGGCTTGATGAGTGCCACTATTCCAGCCTCTTTGATCATGGGGAGGTTCGGTAGGCGAAAAGGCTTTAGCTTAGGGAATCTAGTGGGCATTACGGGGGCGTCTGTTTCGACATACGCTCTGTATAGTGAGCAGTTTTATTTGTTTTGTTTCGGCACTTTTCTATTAGGTATTGGTATCGGCTTTGGGACTTTATACCGCTTTGCAGCCATAGAAGTTTGTAAGGAAAATGCACGGCATCAAGCAATCTCAATATCTATGGCTGGTGGTGTACTGGCTGCTATTCTTGGGCCAAACCTTGCTGTTTACTCACAGCAGATGACAGGTGATTCACTTTATGTCGGGGCGTTTATGTCTCTCATTGTACTTAACATCATCGCATTATTCCTGTTGCAAACTATTGAATTTCCAAGTCATCAGCTAAGTAAAACAAAAGATAGCCCAGATTCGATCAGGCAAATCATTAAAGCACCTAACTTCATGTTAGCTGTATTTGCTGCCATGGTGGCTTATGCGGTAATGAATATTTTGATGACAGCAACGCCTTTAGCAATGATTGGTTGTGGCTTCGATTTTGAGAAAGCCGCAGGGGTTATTGAATGGCACGTTTTGGGTATGTTTGTTCCAGCATTTTTCACCGGTAAACTGATTGAGAAATATGGCGCAAGGCAGATGATCCTCACTGGCGCTATCTTATTTGTACTGTGTGTAGCAATCAATATCCACGGACAATCTATCTGGCATTTTTCATTGGCTCTTGTTTTACTCGGCGTTGGATGGAACTTTATGTTTATTGCTGCTACGAGTTTGTTCAGTCAGTCTTATGAGACACATAACAAATCTAAGGCTCAGGCATTTAACGAGTTTTTTGTCTTTAGCTGTGTGACAATGACTGCATTATTGTCTGGTTGGTTAGAGGCGACAGTGGGGTGGGAGAGCTTAAATATCTATGTACTTCCATTTGTACTTGCCGTAATTACTTTGTTCGGCATTAATGTCTTCAGAGTGAGGCGTGTAGCGGCTTAGTGATGCATTAAAGGATGAAAAGAGGCAAATGACTTTGCCTCTTTTGATAGGGACTGACTCTAGAAGTTGAATTGATCTAACTTCGTCGCAATGATTTGATCGGCAATATATTTATGCGTTGCTGTTGTCGGGTGAGTGACACCCCAGAACACGTACTTATCAGAGCTATGATAGGCACAGTCATTGGTTAACTCATGGCTGTATAAGTAGTCAATAGAAGAACTGCGATTGAGGTTCAAACACGCATCCGTTGAGTTCTCAAAACCATGCTGCTTAGGGTTGGATGTGATTTTATCGAAGATATCGTGGGCGTCATACAGAACCACGTTTAGCCCTTTATCTTGATATAACCTTGCTTGCTCTTCAATAAAGTCATTGAACTCAAGAATCTTGGCTTGAACGGTATCAATTTCTTCTTGGTTTGAATACTTGAATTGTGGAGCTTTAGTTGCGTCGGGTAAGGTGAAAAGCAAAATGTTACTTGCTCCAGATTCCGTTAACCGAATCAATGCGCTGCTCAAATCTGCTTTAACATCGGCCACTTCTCGGCCATAGTTCATAAAGTCATTTAGGCCAAACTCAAGAGTCATTAAACTGTTCTCAGGGTTGTAGTTTTTTGCCATCTTCATATAGGTTAAGTAAGACGTAACTTGATCATAAATCCCTGTCAAGGCTACATATTGGTTGGTGCCCGCAGCGCCACCCACTGCCCAGTTGTACAGCGGGACCCCTTTTGCCTGGGCTAAGTATTCAGTCCATACAAAGCCATTCGAGAAATGGCCAAGAAACCAAGAGTTGCGGTTAGGAAATACCCATTGGGAACCATTGTATAGGTTACCTGTATCCGACAAACTATCTCCAAAAGCAATGATACGATTGATTCTGTTGTTGAGAGCGTTGTCGTTTGTCCAAATACTATGGTTGTATGAGAAACGATTATCCGAGGCATAGTAAAGAAGATCGGCACTGTCATGATGAACATCAAGTGTCTCTTTACAGCGGTTTTCTATCTCTGTTTGAGAGGCGTTGGTATAGAACATGTTCTTGAATGAAACCGATGACCACCAATACCCATCGATGGTGTAGTAGTCACCGTTATCATCACGCGCCCACTCCCAGTCAGTGGAAGGGTCGTCATGATTTTGTGCAGGGCGGTACCAGCACCGGACATAAGTGTATGTTTGTGTGTCCTGTACTTCAGAAGCATAACTTGCGGTTACAGCTTCTGGTGTCATTGGTAAGTTATCTGCAAAAACGGTAGGTGTTGCCAAAATGCAGCTAGCTAAAATCAACGTTTTATTCATAATTATGCACTTATTATTTTGATTGTAGAGTATTTACTCATTATTTTTTGCATATATAACATAGAACAGTCAAAGTATTCATTTGATAAATGAATTGAGATTGAATCAAGATCAAATTTTTATCCATAAATGAGTGTTTAATGATTAGGAATAATTAATAAGCAATGCGTTTGATTTTTAAACATTTAGAAGTCGAATTTTATGGCTATTTTTTGAAGTGGCGATTTATAGAAATAAACTGAGTGTATCATTTGACATTATTAATGTTTCGGTTAAAAAAACATTAGCCGAACATGGGATAAAAATAGACTTGGCTGTAATGCGTAGAATAAAAGGTGATTACTATAATGATAAAAATAAAAAAAACTGTAATGGATAAAAAAAGAGCGCAACTTAAGTTGCGCTCAAATCTCACTCAAATAAGAGGAGTAGGAAGTTAAGGAACGGGGAAACCTTATAGATCGACAGTTATGATTTTAGTGACTTTATCACCGTTGTTGTCCATGACGGTCAAGCGGACTTCTTGCTTACCGTAGCTCGGGAAGATAGAAGTAAATATGCGTCCACGTTTCACTTTTCCGTTTGGTAGAACCCATTCAGTATCAACGATGCGGCCATCTGGATCTGAGCTTGTTGACCACATAGTGACCCAGCGACCAAGGTGTATGTAGCGTGCACTGGCGGTTGGGAGTAGGTTGTCAGCTTCTACTGTAATGGTTTCTGTCGTTGTGTGCTGGTCACCACGATCATCCGTCACTGTTAAAGATACTGTATAACTGCCGTCATTGAGGTAAGTCCATGTAGGAGTACTCTCATTGCTCGACTCACCGTTACCAAAATCCCAGTCGTAAGCGACAATAGAGCCATCGCTGTCTGAACTCGTGTTGGTTGCAGTAACCTTCAAACCATCAATAGACAGCGTAAATGCAGCAACCGGCGGCTGATTAGGCGCTTCTGCTTTCGATACTTTGATTACACCGTAAGTGTTGTCTGTAGCTTGGTTGATCACTTCAATTTGAACACCGTGTTCAGTGAGAAGTCGGCCTGCATCTGGTGCTTGAGGGTTTGAGTAGTCTTGGTTGTCAGCGAAATAGGCATTACCAATCAGGCTCACATCTTCAAGTACATCACCGTCGCTGTTCTCCAGACGCATTGGTTTCTGGTCATTTAAAGAGAAAGCTGCATCACGAACTTGGTATCGTGTTTGCGCTGCTGTTCCTGAATTTGCCCAAATCATGGCGTTTTGATCAGCATCGACAACACCTAGCCAACCTTCACCAGGGTGTTTACCTACCCAGTTATCCGTCATGGATTCATCTACATACCAAACGATCAGCCCTGGCTCGAATGACATCAGCTTGCCAAAGCGTTTGATGTTGTTCAAACCTTCATCGACATCGTTGTGACTACGCCATTGCAGTAAGTAGTAATGAGCAGCTTCATTGAAGCCATCATTTAACCGATAACCATCGAATGTAAAACTAGATTGATCTTCCGCATCATCGATCAGAGTTGTGTTACCGTCAGCCACAATGGAAATATTATCGAGGTGAAGACCTTCCATAGCTAAGCCGCCATCGGTCACATAATCGAAACTCAGTTCAATGGTTTGACCTGCCCACTGAGATAGATCGAACTCGGCATCAATCCAACCGTCAGATTCGCCAGCGATGGCTGGAACAAGACCTGTGTTGTATGGGTCATCCATGGTTGTTATGTTACCTTCGATCTGCTGACCGTTGATAAGCACTCGAGCGTAGTCATAGTCTTTTTCGATCTGATACCAAGCTTTAAACGTCAGCTTGACGCTGTTGCCTTCTGGTAGAGTCAGTTGACGAGACATCTTGTTCTTTAGGTCATCGCCTTTACCTGAATGGAAGCTATAATTGCCCGCGAACGGTTTGTGACCTTCAGTTCGTTTGACTGGTAAGTCAATGCGAACCATGTTTTGCTTGTCATTGTCGATCGTCTGATACAGCGTAATCTCTTCACCTTTGCTCGATAGAGCATCTGCAGAGATGGTTTGGTTAGCAATCCATTTACCGCCAATGGATTCTTGTAAAAATTGTTTTGCCCACGAGCTGAATGCGGTTGGTTGTGTGCCCCCAATTTTTCCTGCCCAGCTACCTGAAGACATGATAGACCAGTAAGAGACGGGTTCACCTTTACCTGTGTACTGAGTGTCGTACTCATCTGGAAGGCCGAGATCGTGCCCATATTCGTGAGCACAGACACCTGCTGCGGCATCAATAGGTTGGATAGTGTAATCAAATGCGGCATATTTACCGTCGAAACGCCCAGGGACGGTGCTAGACGTACCTTCAAGCACATGATACTTACCTAAATTATAGCGGTGAGACCAAATTGCATCATCACCTAAGACACCACCACCGGCTTCCTCACCCACCGAAGAGTGGAATACCATCAGGTGGTCAATGACGCCATCAGGCTCACGGAAGTTGCCGTCACCATCGTAATCATAACGATCTTCAATATCGTAGTCGGCCAGATTAATACTTGGATCTTGTGCTAACTGGTTTAAGGCTTCACGTACTAACTCTTGAGCATTGAGATCATTGTCCGTTGTAGGAGAGTTACCCCCGTAGAAAGACGCGTTCTTCGACGCTCGGTACCAGCCAGCCGCTTGACCAGCTACGCTATAGCTTTCACCTGACTCACTTTCGTAATATTGACGCATGGAGATGAGGTTTTCTCCATTCGGGCCAAGATAGCCT